>JACVGW010000078.1:0-6209 GCA_018992565.1 Theionarchaea archaeon | reverse complement strand
ACCCGGTACTCCCCCCCTTTGGTGTTGGGTCGTCCATCCACCATGTCGAAGTACATCTCAAAGATGTCCCTGGCTATACTATCAGCATACTCAAGATCATTCCCGTACTTGGGAGCATGCACAAGCAGGTGCTTCACTCTTTCACATCCTTCGAAATTTCTGCTCAGGCTATCCAGTAGTTCATGCATGGTCATGACGTTCTCATCAAATACGCAGTACTTCACGGCAGTAAGCGAATCTGTTGCTGTACCGATGCCCACTCCCTGAATATAGGTAGAATTATACCGTGGGCCTCCATTATGGTAGTCTTTCCCCTTCTTGATACAGTCATCAACCAGTAACGACAGAAAAGGTGCAGGCATCCACTCTGCATACAGGCGCTCAATGATATTGTTATGCTTAATCTTTAAATCCACGAAATACTTCAACTGCGTTTTATACGCTTCCATCATCTGGTCAAAAGAGGCAAACTGAGCAGGGTCTCCCGTTCTTATGCCTATGAGGTTCCCCGTTTGAGGATCAACTCCGTTATTCAATGTGATTTCAAGGATTCTGGGCCAGTTCATATACCCTGTGAGAATGCAGCTTTCCTTCCCGAAGGCACTGACAGTGACACATCCACTGGGTCCACCATCGCGGGCATCTTCAACTGATTTCCCCATGCGCAAGAATTCCTGTATAATGACATCTGTATTAAAGATAGAAGGCTGGCCAAACCCAGTCTTCACGATACGGAGGGCCCTTTTCAGGAATCTCTCCTCACTCTTGCTTGAGAGCTGGATGCAGGAACTGGGCTGGATGAGCCGCATTTCTTCAATGATGTCCAGGATCACATAGGAGAGTTCGTTTACTGCGTCGTTGCCGTCTTTTGTGACCCCTCCAACATTGATTAAGGCAAAATCCTGGTAGGTCCCACTCTGTTCTTCAGTGACATCTACCTTGGGTGGGGCTGGCTGGTTATTGACCTTGATCCAGAAGCACTCCAGCAGTTCCCTGGCAAATTCTCCCGTAATTACATTATTTTCCAGATCCTCTTTGTAAAAAGGGTATAAATGCTGATCGAGTCTTCCTGGATTGAAAGAATCCCACACGTTTAGTTCTGTAATCACTCCCAGGTGGATGAACCAGTACATTTGAAGAGCTTCCCAGAACGTGCGGGGTCGATGTGCAGGTACATGAGAGCAAACCTCGCCAATCATTTCAAGCTCCTGGGTTCTCCGGGGATCCTTTTCCTCTTCTGCCAATTCCCGAGCTTTTTCAGCATGTCTTCCTGCAAAATCCATGAGTGCATCAGCTACAATGGTCATGGCTTTGAGTTCCTGTTCCTTCCAGTAGGCCTCACCGTCCGTGTAGTAGTCCAGGTTACTCAGTGCATCTTCAATTTCTTCTTTGAAATCCAGGAGCCCTTTCCAGTATATTTTATTGTCCAGGATGGCATGACCGGGGGCTCTTTGCTCCATGAATTCAGTAAACACTCCTGCATCGAACGCATTCTTCCACCGAGGTGATACTGACCGGAATACCCGTTCCCGCATAGTCTTCTTAGTCCAGAAGGGTATGATCTTTTCTTTGTAGAGTCTCTTGACATCGTCTGAAACCTCGAATTGCGTTTTCCCCCTTGATGAGAGAACCTCCAAGTCCTGTATGGTATGGCAGCATAGTTCAGGATAGGTAGGTGTTGCCCGCGGAGCAGGCCCTCTCTCTCCTACAATGAGTTCTCCATCTCCGATGTACATGCTTTTGTTCTTTAGGATGTACCTGAATGCCAGAGCACGAGTGACAGGGATAGGATGCAACTCCTGTTCATTCATATAGAAATCGGTAAGTAATTCAGCTCTCTCTGCAGAAATATAAGGCTTTGTGGTAATACTCTCTTCCCTTAGGTTCTTGACTCTCTCTGATAACATATCATCCTCCTACCTGAGCCTTCAATCCATAGTCCTGCAGTACTGCCAGGGCTTTCTGTATTGTATCTGATGAAGGAGGTTCAAATACTACACTTTCTACAGCAACCAGTCTTTTAGCTTTTTCTACGCCCCCTCTATGATACGGCAGGAGGGTAACTCTGTCAATACGATGCGAAGAAATCAGGTTGGCAAGCTCCTCAATTTCTTTAATAGAATCATTCACTCCGGGGATAAAGGGGATTCTGGCAATAACCTTGTCGGGAGCGAGGATTCCCAGGTTCTGTAAAATGATTCTGTTTGAGACACCCGTCTCCCTCAGGTGAATCTTGTCAGATACAGCCTTTATGTCATACAGGAACAGGTCTGTATACTCAGTAATCTTCAGGAGGTCTTCTTGAGGTGCATATCCACATGTGTCTACCGTGGTGTGGATTTCCTGTTTCTTACAGGCTTTCAGCAGGCTGTACAGGAATTCGGGCTGTGCCAGAGGCTCTCCTCCTGAAAAAGTTGCCCCTCCCCGGGATTGGTCGTAAAAGGGAATGTCTTTCTTTATGTAGTCGAGGACTTGGACTTCTGTCATTGATGTTCCCACCAGTTCTAAAGCCTCAGATGGGCAGACGTCTACACACGCTCCGCAAAGGTCACACAGAGTCTTATTCAATTCTGGGCGGTCTCTATAGTGAATAGCATTGTTGGGACAGGCATCCTGGCAGCTCCCGCAGCCAGTGCACCGTTCTTTTCGCCAGCTCAATTCTATATGTGGATTTTTCCCTTCCGGATTGTGACACCAGCCACAGGTAAGAGGGCATCCCTTGAGAAAGACCGTGGTACGGATGCCGGGTCCATCATGGACTGCAAATCGCTTGATGTCAAACACCAGACCTATAGTATCACCTCTTCCTGTTGAGGTTGTGTCATTCCTGTGGATAGCCAAGCCTGCGTGGCCAGTCCAGGCTCCAAAATCTTGTCACTTGTATCATGTGGCACAAACGTTTATATAGATAGGTTCTCTGAAGAGGAACTGACTGTTATAGGTAATGGTACTGCTGAGTGAGGAGGGATCTGAAGTGAACTTTGCTTCAGTGAGGGTAACCCTATCAGTAATGGGATGCCCCATGGTCCATCAAAAGAGGGGGACCGGACGTGGAAAGTGTGCGGGACAAACCGGGAGGATCATCGTCATTGCTCTGCTCATTGTGAGTCTTATTTCGCCAGGTTGTGTTACTATTCTTTCCCCAACGGCGAAGGTTCCCTCTGTGATACTTCATTTTGATAGCAAGGAGAAACTGACAGAGTTCGAACCTGTCTGCATCACTGATGAGTTCACAGACCACTCTGGTGATATATGGGATGTCTCTCATTATTTTCTGCTCTTTAGTGAGGACATTCTCTATAGTGCGGATGTTGAAGGCGTGACAGTTCTCTTGAACAGGTCTACCAGGGATATGGTGGCTGTCTACTGGCAGTACGGGTGGCTGGTCATCGGGAGATATACTGAAGAGGGCATTCAGGGAGAATTGCACGTTTTTCTTGAATGCGGGACTCATACATTTTTTCCCGAACCAGGGATTGCGGCAACCACAGCAGATGGTATGCCCATGAACCTCGCGGAAGAAGCACTCATCTCAGCACTGGAGATGGGCGGCAAAGACCTGCCGCCACATGGGGGAACGGACGGTGCAGGAGTTACTGAGAATGTTGACTGGGCAGATGTATCCTATTCATTAAGCAAAGGAACACGCACGATAGATGACTGGCTGGAAGAGGAATCAGCATCTGGATTCCCTCGAACTCTGAGACTTGAGCCACTCAAGAGCTTCTCAAACCGTGCCAACTACTGCTATTTCTTGGATCCAGCGGTCAGGTTACTAGACATTCGAAGCACACTGAATCAAGAAGGAGAGAGGGAGAGATATGTCCCAGGCCAACTCATTCACATTTCAGAAGCTGCAACCACCACACAAGGAGGGACTGATTACAGATTTCAGTACACTCTAAGAACAAGAGCAGCAGAACCTGGCCAGATGGTGGCGGATCTTGCAACCAGCGAAGCAGCATCGCTTGTCTATTTCCTGACAGGTCTCAGTCTCTCCGATGATACGTTCTGGGTCAACCTCCACCCAGAAGAGCCTGAAAGAATTGCTACCAGCAGCATGTGCTCCACAATGATAGGGAGAATCATGTTGGAGGCTGACCTCCAGATGAAGAAGGATTTCTGCAGGTACGAGAATCCCTGTGAGAGTGAGATTGGAGACACGTACTGGGCGCTTCTGGAGGAAAAAAGAGAAGAGCTGGTAATAGAATGCATGAAGGAATATCCTGAAATACAGAGTGTTGATAACGTTTTCTTTGGTGCAGCAACAAGATACTGGATAGTCCCAGGGACAATTACAGCGTATGGAGATGAACATGAGATCTACATTGAAGAAGCGATTCTTGACATTTATTCTGATCCAGTATCTGAGTACTCAACTTACGACATCAGATTCCAGCCCACTTCTCTGTCTTCGGAATGTGAAGAGTCCCTTGATGAGGCAGCAAAAGAATATGGGCAGTATGCAATGGAAGTCGAAAAGAACCTCGTTCTCCCTCTCGTTGTAGATGAGGTGAACACAGGCCATCAGTATGTCGAGTTGCGACAGGTTTATCTCTCCCTTGCACTCGCTCAGTGGTACAAACCTCATTGTGACATGTGCCTATTTTCGAAGTTCATTGATACGGCACAGGCAGATTGTCTCAAAGCATGGAAAGGTCGAGAGTGCAGTGAAATATGGCGAGAATACTCCAATTCTTTTGGCGATGGGGGATATTACTGCGAAAAAACAGAAGAAAGGGGAACTGACGAAGTGAGGAAGATATATAGGGGCGGTGGAGTCAATTTTGCCAAGATTGGAGATTATATTGAAACTATCGGTCCTGTATTACCTCCCACAAAGCAGATCTTGGACGAAATTACAGTCAAGAGACTGCATAAGAATATGTGCTCTTACCTGACAGGTCTGCTGGAACTCACTCTAAAGGATCAGGAACAGAACCATACGCATGCTTGGAGACTTATTCTCCTCCCCGTTGAATTCCAGAGCATTAGGTTGGGAGGAATGTTGGAAAAAGATGTGCTACCATTTGAGGCCAGCCCCATACGTGTGTGCCAGTTGAATTGTGGAAATCTCACGGAAATTTCTTTTCATAGAACTCAACATGAAATATCCAGATTCTTAAGGGTTCACAAGGTTCTGGAGGGGTTCAATGCATAGGAAGTGACTAGATGGTTAATAGATGCAGAGTTATTGATGGTAAAGAATGCCCACTTTCCATGAGGGGATATCAAAAGTGCTGCTACTATGACGAAGGCTGGTGCTACTACGTAGATTCAGTGAGAATGCCAGAGTAGAATCATGAAAGAAGAGATTCATGAAGCATGGCTCTATGAGATCATTCTCTCTCAATTTGCTGATGCTAGACATCGGACAGAATATCTTACGGGCAGAGCACATAATCTTCTGGAATTTGATGGTATCATCAACAGCATTCAGGCAGTCCTGATAACCTTTGTAGCTCGAGATGAAAGTTCCAGGGAGTATCTGTACCTTTCTCCCTACTTCTCATACATGAAATGGTTTGTAGTCCTGGTATTCCTCTCTTATGTCCTTTCTTCTATTTGTGCTCTCTGCTCTTTCAGGATCACCATGTACAAGAGAGCTCCTGCAGTTCAATCTGAGGAATTTATCCAGAAGGTGTTGAATGGCGAAGCGGAATTGAGCGTGCCCCATCTGATAATGCAGACATTCGAGGCTCTCCAGGCTACTGACAAAATCAACAGGAAAAAATACAAATACCTCTTGACAGCAACAGCACTTCTTCTCTTCGCAATAGTCTGCACGGGGATCATGGGAGCCCTGGTTTTTGCATCGATTTAGACGTGGGATCTATCTCCAAAAAGGGCGATCCGTAGTGAACATAGGGTATCCAATGTATCTGGTCTTTGTACATGTCTCTGATGGCGATTCTAGCTTCTCTCAGAGAGCGGGATACAGAATGAGTTTCTAGGAGGTTCTTATAAAATCTGATGGCAAAATCCTTCGATTCGTCATCAAAAAGGGGAATTAACGAAGATATGACTGCATGTGCTCCATTCTTCAAGAAGACTGCCGATAGTCCTTGAAAGTAGCCGCCTTTCGTATACTTGTGTAATCCTGAATCACAGGCATTGAGAAACACCACAGTACCTCTCTTCAGTGTCACATCTGAGAGATCTACATCAGTGATGGGATGCCAGTCTTCCATTATCCCAATACTCTTTGC
>JACVGW010000013.1 GCA_018992565.1 Theionarchaea archaeon | reverse complement strand
GTGTTTGTAATTGGGTATATCAAGGACAATGATGTCTGCCTGGTTTCCCACCTCCAGGGATCCGATATTCTCTCTGCCCACAGAATACGCAGCATTCACGGTGGCTGCTGTAATAGCCTCGGCTGGAGTCATTCTCATTTTTATGCAGGCCAGACTGATGATGAACTGCATGGATTCTGTCAGGCAATTTGGGTTAAAATCGGTCGCTAGTGCCACGAGAACTCCTGCCTCGATCATCCGCCGAGCATCAGGATACTCCCCGTTCAGGACAAAGGGTGTACCCGGCAGCAGTATCCCGGCAGTCTGGCTCTCTGCCAGCTTCTGAATCCCGGCTTTGGTAGTATTCTCCAGATGATCTGCTGACATGCATTCCAGGTCAGCTGCCAGTTCGGCCCCTCCAGAAGAGAATTCATCTACATGTAACCGGGGACGCAACCCATAGCCCCGGGCAGCATCTACAATCTCTTTTGTCTGTTGAAAAGAAAACACTCCCTCTTCACAAAAAACGTCCACAAATTCTGCAAGGGGAGCTGCTCGCGGCAAGATATCTCCAATTACATGGTGAATATAGTCCCCGGAAAACCCCCTGGGTACAGCATGGACCAGATACGTGGGTATGCGCTCAACAGAATGTTCAATTTCATTTATGCACTCCAGTGATTTAATTTCCGTTTTCAGATCAAGGCCATATCCTGATTTCGCTTCTATTGTGGTGGTTCCATACTGCAGCATGCGGTCCAGAGTCCGTGCTGCACGCTTCTTCAGTTGCTGTTTGGTGGCTTTCTGTGTCTTGTCAACAGTGTAATAGATTCCCCCCCCTGCTTTCATGATTTCCATGTATGATTTCCCTTCAATCTTCATTTGAAACTCTTCCTCACGAGTACCATCAAAAATCAAGTGCGTGTGGGGGTCCACAAATCCTGGCATGACCACTTTTCCCTCCGCATCGATGGCTTCTCCTTCACAGTCAATTTTGGATGTTTTTCCCACTGCCGTTATGGTCTCTCCTTCCATAGCTACAGCACCCTTCTGAATGATAGCCAAGTCCTTCATTCTCTCTTTTGTCCTGGATCCACCTTTTAGAGTGAGGAGTTCTGAGGCATTCTTGATGACGAGCATATATATTTCTGGAGAATGCTGCCTATAATAGTTTCGCCAGAATTGAAGTTGAAGTCATTCAGTGTCGTAAAGGCTACATGTCATATTCAATTCGGTGAATTATCCACAGGGTTTCGTTATGAGATTTGATGCTATTTGTTATTTGCAGAATAACACCGTTAGAGCTGTCTAACCACTCGCCAACACTGGTAACCTGCCTCAACAAGGCGTAAGAGTGGACTCAGAATACTAGGGGTTCTTCTTCATTTCATGGTGTAACCACCAGGTTCCTCCTACTGCTAAAGGTATTCCGCATATGATTAAAACCCAGAGTAGTGCTTTGACACAGGAATACACCAGATAGTCAAATGTCCACGTTGCAAAAGGGATATTCCAGTTTCCATCAAGGTAGATCTTGATGATGAACGCAATAAGGATTAAGAACGATATTCCTCCCCCTCCGTTTGTGCTGCGCGAGCGAGTACCTGAGAGGAGATGTCCGCGCCTGTATCGTTCCTTTTCGTCATCAGGGAATTTTTCCCACCACAATTGCCAGACTGCTACTGCTACCAAGATCACCGGGGCTCCGGTGAAGAGAACTTCCCAGAAGATCACGTGTAGCACAAAAGTCACGAGATGTCCCATGGCCCATAGGTTCAAAGTCATTGGTACCAGACCAGTCACTTGAGCTTTTTCTACGAACCATAAATAGACAAGAATTGCATCTAGGAATACCAGAATAACTCCTGCGACAAACAAAGCAACCGCTTTCCAATGCTTTCTCAGGAATTCCTTCCAGATCTTCTCGCTATCTTCTGACTCAGGTTCCATTGTCATGAATTTCCTTTTCCTTTCTACTATAAAAGTCTTTTGGCTAGTACGGTAGGACTTTTCCATATACCGGTTCTTTCAGGCTGTGAATTTTCGGATGCCGGTCTGTGCAAAATCTCAAGCGTTCTTTTTGTCATTAGAGCTTTCATCAGAGGTCCAGTTGGCATGTAGCTAATATTTGTGGGAGAATATCCAAATCAAATTAATGGTGAATCTAACTGACTGATAAAGACCTCTTGTATTGGAATTCTCATTCAATGTTCCCTAGATGCCTAGCCCTCGCAGTGCTATCACGACTTCTTGCTAGATACATGTCTCTGAATATTCTGAAGAGAGTCACACCTTTTTAATCTCTGGCCTGAATTCATTTTCCAGAATACTCATCATGACAAAATCATGATAGTGATGGTCGTAATAGTACCCATCTCTCTGGATGCCTTCCTTCCTGAACCCAACTTTCTGGTAGAATTGTAATGCCTTCTCGTTGAAGCCCACCACTCCAACAGCCACCCTGTGGAAATTCAAATATCCAAAGGCATAGTCCAGCAGAAGGAGTATAGCTTCTGTACCGTATCCCTTTCCCCAGCAGTCTTTCTCTCCAATAATAAGCGTTAGATCTGTAGTCCTCCAGAAATGAAACATTCTCAGGAGTCCAGCTTCTCCTATAATGCGGTCATTCTCTTTTAATACTACCGAGAACCATACTCTCTCTTTCTCAGTAGATATCCTACCCAGAAACTCTGTGGCCTGGTTCATGCTCATGGGCAGCACCTCACCAGTCAGTCTCCTGATCTCGGGATCATTCGCCCACCTGCAGATCAGTGGAAGGTCTCCTGTCTCCACAGCCCTGAGGTAGATTCGTTCTCCCGCCAGGAAAGGATTATGAATGTTCTCAGTCATACTCTCTCATTACTCTCCATTCAAAAAAGCTTTTGCAGCAAGTGCCATTGTCTCTATGCTACTCTACCAATCTGGATGAACCAGAAAAGTCATAAATATCAGTGAAAAATGTCACGTATGAAGTACAGTGCATATGTGGTTATTTCCTTTCTGGTGATTCTGGCGCTTGAAGGCATGAATTGCATGCTCCTCGTGCAAGGTGATCTTGTGGGTAAGAGTGTACCCAGAGAAGAAAGATGGGGAATTTACGCTTTTGATCTTGCTACTGAGGAAATTTCTCTGATTTATAGCTCTTCAATAAAAATATCTGGACTCCAATTGAATGGGAAGGGAGATACCTTTGTTTTCTCTCAGGTATATGGTGATACAGGCGACCAGGAGGAAATTTGCAGCATCCAGTATGATGGAAGGAATTTTAGAAGGTTAACGGACAATACTGTCATGGATACATACCCGTGCTGGTCCCCTGATGGAGAGAAGATTGCATTTCTTTCCTTTAGAGAGACTCTGGATATTTACATCATGAATAGTGATGGGAGCAATGTGAGCCTCCTGTATGATTCTGGGTTCCACGATGGGGACATCAACTGGGTTGGTCAGACTATTGTCTTCACTAGGGAGAGTCAAATATGGATGATGAACCATGACGGAACGGGGGCCCATCCTGTCACCAATCCCCCTCGTGCAGGAGAATGGGGAAAAGCTGTTCTGCCATTTGGAGATTATGACCCTCGATTGAGTCCTGATGGAAGGAAGATTGTCTTTGAGCGATTGGTGGACGACAAGACCTGTCACGGCAACTATGATATAGTCTGCATCAATACAGATGGTTCTTCAGAGCATGCCCTAACCTCAACGGGGTACACCCAGGGATTGGCCACCTGGTCTCATGATGGCAGCAGAATTTCATATATTGTTACAGCAATAGGGGAAAGGGGTGTGTATGATCTCCACATCATGAATGCAGATGGTAAAGAACAGAGAAATGTGACACCCGAGTATGTTCCTGAGGGATTCCTCTGTCATTCCGGCTGGTTTTCTCCTGATGACACAGTCCTGTTCTTTGTAGGAGAGTGGTGGGAGAAGGATACTGGATGGAGTGCAATCCTGGCGATGGTTGGGGTATTGTTGCTACTGATTGTAAAAACCTCGCGCAGAGAATGAGGCATCATGACAGGTTTATGAAGTAATCGGAATTCTCATTTATGTCTTAACCTCTCGCCATAGCATTGCAGGTTTTTGAGAGCTAAGGATTCTGAGAATGAGGAACTCTAGGTCACATACGTGACTATGTGCCAACATTTGAGCGTGAGAAGACAAAAGACAAACTGAAAGACAAAAAAAGGAAAAAAAAGGAAATTTACTTTCTCCAGTAGATTCCTATTGGCAGGAATAATACCAGGAATGACAGCAGTGCTATGCTTGGGTTGCTGATCTTGAGCCGGCTCACTTCATCTGAGACCTGGAACTCTCCTCCCTTGTAGCCTTCTGCGGTCAGGCTGTAGCCTCCCTTGTTCTTGTACAGGGTGGTATCCCAGTCCCACGTAAAGGGTGCAGTATAGTCTGTATATGCGTAGCTATCACTAACGTAGAACCGTACTTCATCAACGCCTGCTGCGTCAGTGGTTACCGTCACCACACCAGACAGGGTCTGTCCGATCTGTGGGTAGGTTATAGTCAATGAAGCAGGGACTGAATTGTCCACTGTGACATTGATTATGTGGTTGTCCGTGTATTCACCAGAGCAATATCCTTTCACTTCAAGGGAGTAGGTTGCATCTTCGTACAGGTTGGTGTCCCAGCTGTACTCAAAGGGTGCTACAGTATCTGTGTAGGTGAGCGTTCCGCCAATGTAGAATTCCACTGTGTCAATACATCCCTGAGTAGATGTGGTGATAGGGACGACACCCTCGACTGTGTCACCATCATGCGGATTGGTTATGGTAACACTGTCCCCATCTATTCTCACCGTTAGGCTGGGCGACTCGGGGTCTCCCACAATGTTCCTTTCGTAGAAGCACCATCTGTAAGTGGAGTTGCTGCTTGCTGAAGATACCATGTAGTTGCGAGATTGGTTCAGCATGTCACCAAACTTCTCCTCTAAGTCATTGTAGCAGGCTCTGAACTCCATTTCGCAGAACTCACCTGAGTACATACATGCATTACCTGTGTTGAACCATCCGTAGTTGTCGTTGTAGATTGCCACAATAGCACCATTGTCAGGGTCCATGACATACGCTTCTGCCAGGCAATCGTTGGATTCGATCTGTCCCGTGATGCAGGCGACACTGGTGGTCCAGGGCCAGAAGGTATTGGTCATGCTGGGTATGTCTGAATTGTACCAGCTTATTGTACCACCAATTTCGTAGTTGATGTAGTAAACACTAGTATTCCCATGTCCTATATGGGCTACTGCTGCGGGATTTTGAGCCCAGTGAGAGATCCATGCTGCTTTGGTAACAGTAGCATCTTCCTCAAAGAGGTAGTCAATGGTGTAGTCACCAGGTACCCAGTCATCACAGTTGTAGGCAAGACATCTGGAGTCAGGGCTGTTGCCAGACAAGACTCTGGACTGGTGCAAGAGAACTCTCTTGGGTTTTTCAGCTTTCTCGTAGGCAATGACCTTGGTGACAAAGTTCTGAGCCTCTGTTACAGTCTGGCATGGTGCTCGACCTACACCCACTTCAGCATACCAGTCTTCTTCACCAGGTTCTGCCCAGTAGCTGTCGCCGTCATTATTCCACGTGCCGTCCAGGTGTCCAAAGTACATGTCAGCCAGCATGTCGTAGTCAACATACCCACCAGAGTAGATGTAGAACCCTCTGTAGGGTACAGCAGACACGTCACCACCCAGCAACACGTACTTCGTGCCGTGGTTTGTATACCAGTCAATGATGAAATTTCGAATCTTTTCTGCGTCATCCGTTCCACTGTAGGTTGAAGTAATCCAGCTTACTGTGTAAACGCCTGCACCATTGATCCAATTAGCTTTCCAGGCTGCTAATTCCTGGAATGTTGACTGCATGGTATCATCTGTGATAATGATGTACTCCTCAGTCTGCATGGGTTCAGGGCCATCAGAATATGTGGTCACTGTTTCCGGGTTGTCTACAAAAGCAGCAACAGCACCTTTGTCACCTGAGAGTCCTCTGTACAACTTGTTCTTCATTTCTTTGCCGAATTGCACTTCAACGGTCATGGTCTCATAGTACTTTATGGTACCAGATCTGGGCTTGTACTGGATTGGGTACAGGTTCACATTCAGAATCTGGAATCCCCTGAAAGAGCTCAAAGAGACTACTTCAAACAGTGTGTTGGGGTATTCATTGTCGGAGCTATATATCTCTTCATTCTTTCCTACTGTCACAGGTTCATCACTGAACGTGCACGGGGGCTGACCCCATGACAGGTTCATCCCTGTTTGGACTATAGGGGCTGAAGTCTTCACCTTCACGTCTTTCACTGTTGTGCCCTCAGGAAGCAGGATAGTGGCAGGATAGTAGGGTACGAGCGGTTCTCCTGGAATCGCCTGAGTGAATGAACCCTCTATCATATAGTCGCCACACCCGGATGCAGGCACCAAGGTGAAGTGATAGTCCACGGAAAGTGTATCTCCGCCAAAGGCTGCTGGGAGACTTAAACCTAGCAAAACCGTCAAAACAAGCACTGTCTTTACACTTTTCATGTCTTTCACCTCCTGTGTGAGTTTATACATATGCATGTATATGAGTGTTTATAAAGTTTTCGCTTGTTGCTAGATTAAGACAATCAAAAATTTAAAGAGAAAAAGAAAAATGCTGAAACCCTGAAAGCGAACCATAAGTGAAAGGGAATAGTATTTATTTACTTCTTTCCTGATTGAAAATTTCTAATAATCTAAAAGAATCCACTGTCTCTCGTGCATGTGTGAATTTTCCTAGTGGATGCTCCAGGGGAGCTTCTCAGGTGCTATCTCATGAAGCTTCATGGTATGAGCGTCAATGAAGGTAGGGTCATCAGTTTTCAATGCCATCTTCAGGGTTTCCTCAAATTCCTCATCTGTCTCTGCCACATATGACCGTAACCCCAGGGATTCAGCAGCGGCATCGTATTTCACCTCTGGCAGGTCTACTGAGAGGTACTTCTGTTCTTTCCTGTATTTCAGGTGTGTCTTAATCCACCCGTACTCATTATTATGAAAGAGAATGACTACAGCAGGAATCTGTTCCCTTGCTATACTGGCTAACTCCGCCATGCTCACAAGCACACTTCCATCTCCTGTCAAAGAGACAATCCGTGACGAGGGACGTGCCTTGTGTGCCCCAACAGCTCCGGGTATGGCGTATCCAAGAGAGCCAAATGCCCGCGGACTCAGAAACATTCTTCCTGCCTTGGAAGGATAAAATGAGGCAAAATACGGGGTAGGTGTTCCTGCATCGGCAACCAGAATAACATCCTCAGGCAGTAGCTTCTTGCATGTCTTCACCACAGTCAAGGGGTGCACAGATCTCGAAACGCCAATTTCTGACAGTTCAGCTTCCTTCCATGCAGCTATCGTTTTATTAAGCCTGCTATTCCTCTCCACATCCTTTTTCATATGCATACCCAGCCCTTTCACCAGAGCCTCCAGAACGCTTCGTGCATCTCCAATCAGTCCGCAGTCCACATTGTAGTTCCTTCCTATCTCATGAGGATCAATGTCTGCCTGTATGATCTTTCTTCTGCCATCATCAGGAGGAGTTTTCCAGTGACTGGTGACTACGGAACCCGTCTGTGTTCCTATGAAGAGTACCAGATCAGCTTCACACAACATGACGTTGGCTGTGGGACTTCCCCCATTCTCTCCCACCACCCCTGCACTGAGTGGATGCTCCTCATCAATACTTCCTTTCCCAGTTATACTGGTTCCCACCAGGCTGCCTGTTATGATAGCAAACTCTTCGAGCGCTTCATATGCCTGGGAGAGGTGGATACCTCCTCCTGCTACCACGAAGGGGGCTTCTGATTCCATGATGATTTTCAGAGCCTCGTTTACCTCTTCAGCGGAAGGGCAGGTCCGCACCGCCGGAATGGCAGTATACAGTTTCTTGAACACGTTGGCTTCCCGGGCAACTTCACAGCCCAGAACATCCATGGGGAAGCTGAGATGGACTGCTCCTGGCTTCCCAGTGGTGGCTTCCCTGAATGCATTCCTCATTATTTCAGGTATTCTTCCTGCCTGGGTAACGATCGTACTCCACTTGGAAGCATCTTCAAAAAAGTGTACCTGATCCATTTCAGTGAGTACCCCCTTTCCTATCCCTGTCACGGGTATGTCTGTATTGATTGCCACCATGGGCAGTGATGAGTAATTGGCTTCATACAGCCCAGGTATAATATATGAAGCCCCCCCACCAGAGGGTCCTTCACATACCCCTGGTTTATTGGTGATCCTGGCATAGGCATCTGCCATATATGCTGCATTCCGTTCGTCCGTAGCCAGGACATGGCATAGTTCATCCTGCATATCATACAAAGCCTCATAGAAATCCAGGCTGGTATCTCCTGGCAGTCCAAAAATATACTTTACCTCATGCTCTATTAACGATCCAACCAGAAGTGCAGCTCCTTTCATACTATCACATTCCTTTTTTGAGGATACCACTTAGAGACAATCCCCTTAAAACGTTATTGCCTTACTATTTTGGGACAGTTACAGGCATGCAGTCCTACAAAGAGGTTAGAGTGGGTCACCATTGGAATTCATAGCAATCCTGAAATTTCCCCGTTTCAGCCTCTTTCAAACGCGCAGCGCCTCCAGCTCACTCCTTATTGCAAAAATATGTGAGATCAACCTCTTCTATTGATGAAAGAACGTTGAATGAAGGACAGCCTCTTCTTTTTCCTGTCATTCCAGGGAATTCCTCTATGTTCTCACAAGATAACCTTCACTGATGCCTCTCACCGAGTTTAATATGGTATTACCAGAATATTCTGGGAAAATTCATAAGAACTTCCATTCGCTCTTGAGAATAAGGATGATCCTGACAGCATATGCTGCAGGTGACACAAACACCATAGTGTCAAAACACACGTGAGGAAAGGAGGACTAAAAATGAAGGATTTTTGGTTTGCCAAAAAGAAAGCAGTGGCGGCTATGATTGCTTACGGTATCCTGTTTTTTCTAGTGTTATATGAGTATCCAATGCTGGGCTGGTTCGACAGTCCCACGCTGACTGCCGGAATACCTACGTTTGTACTGTATATCTGGGTCTTAAATGTGCTGTACATTGTCCTGACTGCAGCAGTGGTGATGTGGATGTTCAGGAACGCGGACAGGATTCAGTGGAAGGGAGCACCTAAGGAGGGATAACAATGGAATCATGGGTTATTGTATTGCTCGGCCTTTTTGCATATATCCTGGTAGCAGTGTACATTGGATTCAGAGGGTATAAGACCACGAAGCACACACTGGAAGACTATTTCCTGGCTGGCAGAGGAGTAGGTGTTGTTCTGTTGTTCTTCACCATGTACGCAACGTACCAGAGTGCCTACATGTATATTGGTGTCACCGGATTCACGTATACGCATGGTATTGGTATCTGGTACTCTAATGTGGCCAACTTGATGTGGGGATTCTTGTTCCTGCTGATTGCCATCCCACTGTGGAAGCTAGGAAAAAACTTCGGATACGTGACGCAGGCAGATTTCTTTGCTGACCGGTTTGGTTCAGAAATTCTCAGACTTATTATTGCATTGTGGATGATTCTGGGATTGACTCCATACATTGGGTCTCAGGTGCTGGCAACAGGAAGGACTCTGAACACCATTTCTGGCGGGGCTCTCACCCTTGGATTGGCGGCTGCCTTGTACATTCTTACAGTGATCATCTATACCAGTCTGGGAGGATTGAAAGGCGTGGTGTGGACTGATCTGGTCCAGGGCCTGCTCATGCTGGTATTTATCTGGATTGGTGTCTTTGTGCTGGTGGGAGAAGTAGGAGGCTTTGGAGCCCTCTTTGAGAAAGTCCAGGCCATTAAACCAGAATTGCTGACCATCCCAGGTCCAAATGGGCTCTTAACGCCACGAGCATGGCTTGGATTCCTTTTAGTGGATGCACTGGGAGGAATCATGTGGATTCAGAACTGGATGCGATACTATGTCGGCAAGACCTGGAGAACAATGGCTATGATGTCATTCCTGGTGCCAATTGGGACTACGCTGACCTTCCTGCCCGCCATGCTGATCGGTCTGTCAGGTGTGATCCTGGAGCCTGGACTGGCCTCAGGAGATGCTATCTTCCCCACTCTCATGGTGAATTATCTCCCTGTGTGGGTGGTCATGGGATTGATCGTGGGTCTGTTTGCAGCATCAATGTCCACGGTGGATTCACTGTCTCTGGCTCTGTCGGCCAGCATATCCAAGGACATCTACGGGCTGATCAAACCGGGTACTGACGAGGCCAAGCTGGTGAAGATGGGCCGGTTCCTGATTATCGCGGTTCTAGTAGCAGGTGGACTGGTTGGTTATGCTGCGGCAGGAACCTACATTGTGGTTCTGTTGACACTGCTTTCTCTGGGCCTGAGTGCTGTGCTGTTCCCCGTGGCTGTGGCTGGGATCTACTGGAAAGGCGCTAACCGGTATGGAGCCATTGCAGGTATTCTGGTTGGTGCTGCAGTGGGTGTCAAGACCCTGCTCATTGGACCTGAATTCTGGCTGGGTGTGTACGGCGGACTATGGGCTGTGGTAGCCTGTGCTATTGCCCTGATAGTTGTCAGTCTCATAACACCACACAGCGAGAAGGAGAGGAAAGCAGAACGCAGGATATCTGAAGCTCTGGCCTCTCCAGTCATAACCATGATGGACGTCTCAAAGGACTACAGTGCCAAGTAGGACTCAAAATCTCTATTCCATATTTTTTTATTTTTTTCATTTCTTACTGAAAAAGGTGATTTCAATGCAGAGAGAACTGTTTGATATACTGAGCTTGTATGGACTGTCCGTGGAATACCCCCGAAGCTGGAAGATAATCATAGAGTCACGTCAGGTGACCTTCCAGGAAGGAAAGGTCAATGCACTGGGCAACGATATTCTCATGGGGCTCTTGTGGGAAAAAGTGGAGAGGGCTATAACCCTGGAAGAATATGAAGAACGAGTCTTGACAAACCTGAAGAAAAAAGACAAGAAATTCAAGCTTACCAGAAAAGAAGTGACCGAGATCTCTGGACACAGAGCATTCAAGGAGACCATGGAAACCAGAGGACGCTCGGGATTCGTCGGGTTGAAGAAGGGAGCAGTGGAACACAGCCACTGTATGTTCTTCTGTGATTTTCACAGGCGATTCGTTACAGTCTATGTGTCTCTGGTGCCTTCCCTGAGAGCAGAGCATCAACCTGTGATTGACGAAATATTTGATTCCATCAGGTGCATTCACTGATCGTCGGGAACGCTCTGTGACCCGAGCATCTGACGACTCTTTCTGCGCAAGAGTCAGAAAAGAAGAGAGAAGGAGAAGAAAATCTGTGCCAGTTCTTGAAAGGAGGTAAGAAGATGGATAGTGAAATAATACAGATGATGGTAGGAGCCAAGAAGGTAATCAAGGAATGTGCTCAAACGAAACCTGGAGAAAAGGTCTTGATAGTGACAGATACAGAAATTGAATTCAGTATTTCCGCTGCATTGGCTGCAGCTGCCTACTACGAAAATGCGGAGCCCTTGATTGCTCTCATGACTCCTCGAAAAGGACACGCTGAAGAACCCCCTGCACACGTCAGGGAGGCTATGCTAGTGTCTGATGTGATTATCACGCCCACATCAAAGACGCTGTTTCACACGAAAGCCACAAGAGATTCCTGTGCCAAGGGTGCGCGCGTTCTTTCTATGACAGGTGCGCTGCCCTGCACTCTTATGCGGGGAGCAATTACCGCGAATTTTGAGGAGATAGAACCTATCTGCAAGAAGCTCGCCGACCGATTGACCAAGGCGGAAAAGATACACCTGACGACGCCGGGAGGAACAGACATTACAGCCTCTCTTAAAGGGAGAATAGGACAGTTTGAGCCAGGTATTGCCAGGAACAAAGGTGATCTGGTGGGAGTGCCCGATATTGAGGCGAATATCACCCCTGTGGAAGACACGTCTGAGGGCGTCTTCGTCGTAGATGTGACAGCTACAGATTTTGGGTTTGTAGATGCACCCATCAGAATTGAAGTGAAAAATGGAAAGGCAATCAAGGTCGAAGGTGGCGTCATAGCAGAGCGGCTGAAGAACTTGCTGGAAAGTGCACATGATCCCAACCAGTATTTCGTGGCGGAATTTGGACTTGGCCTGAACCCACAGGCAGAATTGCAGGGGCGGATTATTGAGGATGAATCTGCCCTGGGTACTGCTCATATTGCACTTGGTGACAATATTACTCTGGGCGGACAGAACAAGGCACCTTTCCACATTGACTTGATCATGAAAGACCCCACCGTGGAACTGGATGGAAAAGTAGTCATTGACAGGGACAAGGTCATGGTGTAAGTAGGTGGATACATGTATGGCTGGCGGTGCAGAATTGGGTTGATTATACCTTCAGACAACACGGTCATGGAGAGTGAATTCAACAAGCTTTTCCGGGATATACCTGGAGTGAGTGTCCATGCTACCCGAGTCTTTCTGGAAGAGCTCTCTGTGGAAACACTGTTACAGATGAAAGAGGGATTGAAAAGAGCATGTGAAGAGCTCAAGAGTGCAGAGATGGATGTTCTTGCCTATGGATGCACCAGTGGGAGCTTTGTTAAGGGGTTGCACTTTGATCAGGAAATTATTCAGGAAATTGAGGAAGAGACCCACATAACTGCCACCACCACCTCCACAGCTGTCATTGAGGCATTGAAGATCCTCAAGGTCAAAAAGATTGCACTGGGAACCCCATATTCCGACGAGATTAATGAGAAGGCGATTCATTTCTTTGAAGGAAATAACATTGAAGTGACCAATTCTCAAGGATTGAACATTGTTCCTGATGTCGATGTGGGAAAACAGGAGCCCTATATCGCATACAACCTAGGAACCAGCGTGAATACAAAAGACTGTGACTGTGTTTTTCTGAGCTGTACTGATTTCAGGACAGTTGAGATCATAGACCTACTGGAGACTCGATTGAAGAAGCCTGTCATCAGTTCGAATCAGGCTACCTTATGGCACTGTATTGCTCTGAAAAACCTGGGAATTACTCTTCCCGGGTATGGAACCCTGCTCAAGAGATGAAAAGAGGTGTGACAATGTCAGAAGAAATCATCATTGACGAAGCGCGGCTCAACCAATTTGTCCCCGAACCCGGCTACGTGGAGGTCAACCAGAAAGGACACTTGCAGGTTGATGGAGTGGACTGTATGGATCTTCGGAACCAGTTCGGGTCACCCCTGTATGTCATGAGCGAGAGAAGGATTCGGGAGAACTACCGCAACCTTGTTAAGGCATTCACGGCAGTGTACAGCCGGGCGAAGGTTGCCTACGCCTATAAGGCAAACCCCATACTGGCGGCTTTGAGAATTCTCAATGAAGAAGGTGCTACAGCAGAAGTGATTTCCACGGGCGAATTATTCCTGGCCAGAATCGTGGGTGTGAAAGGAGGTAATATTGTACTGAATGGCTGCTACAAGGACAGGAAAGGAATCAGACTGGCCATCAGGATGGGTGCTGTCATAAACGTGGATTCCTTCCATGAACTGGATATGGTAGATGAGGAAGCATCCAGAGTGGGAATACCTGCCAGGATTGGAATCCGCATCAACCCTATTGTGAGAACAGGTACATTGAGTGTCTGGGAAACTGCCCTTGACGAGAGCAAATTCGGGATCAGATTGGAAAAAGGATTGGAAGCTTACAAGAAGGCAAAGAATCTGAAGAACGTTGAAATTGTGGGAATACATACCCATATCGGATCTCAGATTGAGAATACTGACCCTTACCGCGTTGCCAGTACACGGATCATGAATTTTGTGGGAGATCTGAAAGAAAAGCTGGACATTGATCTTGAGATGGTGGACCTGGGTGGGGGAATTGCTATCCCCTTTAAGTACATTGACCGTGCTCCCCTGGAGGAGTATGCTCACGCCATACTGGACCCATTTGTCCAGAAAAAGGAAGAGCATGGATTGGGCGACTGTGATGTGGTCATTGAGCCGGGAGGGAGCATCATCGGCACCTCCACCATTTTGTTGGTCACTGTGGGTACAGTAAAGAGAGAAGAATCAGGCAAGAAGTGGGCCCTGGTGGATGGTGGAGCAAATATCAACCTGCGAGCCACCCAGGGATGGTATGTGTACCAATCTGTATGTTGCAACAAAATGAAGGAGACAAAAAAAGAGGTTATCAACGTTGCAGGACCTCTATGCTATGCAGGAGATGTTCTAGGGTACAACAGAGAGCTCCCATACCTGGAAGAAGGCGATGTTCTGGCATTCTTGGATTGTGGAGCGTATACCATGGCAATACTCAACAGGTACAATTCTTATCCCTTCCCTGCTGCCGTTCTCATCAAAGACGGTGTACCAAGGATTATCAAGAGAAGAGAAGCTATGACTGATCTTTTCATGGGAGAGGAACTTATATAGTTCCCCTCCCTATTATATATTAGTGTGATACTATGGACTTTGACCGATTGGCTGAAATCAGGACAGCGTATGGAACTCCAACCTATGTGTATGATAAGCAGGTCATGGCCAGGCAGTACCAGAACCTGGCTCAGAGCATTCGCTACACCCCTCTCAGGATACACTATGCATGTAAGGCCAACACCAATTGTGCTATACTCAGAATATTCAGGGATTTAGGCTGTGCTGTAGACTGTGTCTCACCTGGGGAAATCTTCCTGGCATTGAAGGCAGGATTCAGTTCTTCTGACATTCTATTTACAGGCAACAACCTCACACATTCTGAAATCATGTATGCTATTTCTCATGATGTTTTAATGACCGCAGATTCGCTATCCCAGCTGGAAGTGTATGGGCAGATAAATCCCGAGTCTGATGTGTGTATCAGGATTAATCCCAACCTGGGAGCAGGGCACCACAAACATGTCATTACAGGAGGACTGCAGAGTAAATTTGGCATATACCAGACTGACGTTGCCCAGATTACATCACTCTTGAACAAGTATAATCTGCATTTGAAAGGTGTCCACATGCATATTGGTTCAGGGATCCTGGAGCCGGTGCTGCTTCTCAAAGGTGTGGAATCCCTCTTGCAAGTGGCGGGCGAATTTCCAGATCTGGAATTTGTCGATATTGGAGGAGGGCTGGGTGTTCCCTATGAGCCAGGACAAGTTTCCATGGACTTGAGGAAATTTGGTGAGAGCCTCACAGACATGGTCACCCGGTGGGCTGAGCACAACCATGCGGTCACCCTGGTCCTGGAACCGGGGCGGTTTCTGGTGGCAGAATCTGGCATACTTCTCACCACCGTGACTGCAGTTAAAGAAAATCCCAAGTACACCTTTGTCGGCGTGGATACAGGATTCAACCATTTCATGAGGCCCGCCCTGTACAATGCGTACCACGAAATTGTCAAAGTGGTGCCTTCAGAGTCCAGAAGGGAATTCCAGGAACATTCTGAAGTCACAGTATGTGGTGACATCTGTGAGAGTGCAGACATATTTGCCAGAAACAGACTTCTCCCACCGCTCAAAGAGGGGGACCTGCTGGCTATTTTGAACACGGGAGCGTACGGATTCAGTATGGCATCAGAATATAACTCCAGACCGCTCCCTGCAGAAGTCCTGGTGGATAAGACGACTGTCACCGAGATCAGAAAGAGAGGAACGTTCCAGGACTTATTACGCAATCAATGTGAGGTAGATATTGATGGATAATCAGGAAATTAGAGCCCACTTTGAGCCTGCAGTGAGCAACTGGACCTATCTGAATGCTGCAGCATGTGGGCTTTCTCCGCGATTCAGCAAAGCTGGATGCGAGACATGGTGGAATGACAAATTAACAAATGGATCAGTCAACTACCATACCTGGGAGGATGACGCCCTAGAAATCAAAGCTAAATTTGGGAAGCTCATTAATGCAGAGAAAGAGGAAATTGCTTGTGTGATGAACACATCAGAAGGGCTAAACTTTGCAATCAATGGCATGGACTTCAAGAAGGGAGACAATGTGGTGGTGAATAAGTATGATTTTCCCTCCAATTTCCTACCTTGGTTGGCTTTGAAGCAGAAAGGTGTTGAAATACGGCTAATGGAGGTTATGAACAACAGAATTCCCGTAGAGAATGTCCAGAAGAGCATTGATGAAAATACGAGAGCTGTGTCCATCAGCAGCGTTCAGTTCAAGAATGGATTTCGCAGTGACCTTGAAGCAATTGGGAACCTATGCAAGGAGGTTGGTGCATACTTTGTGGTGGATGCAATCCAGTCACTGGGTGCCCTCGAAATGGACGTGAAGCGATACGGGATTGACATTCTGTGTACCAGCAGCTACAAGTGGCTGCTGGGTCCTGATGGAGTTGGGTTTCTGTATTGTAACAAGGATATCCTGGATGAAATTTCTACCACCAATATCGGGTGGATGAGCACTCCAGATCCCTGGAGTTTCCCAACAGAACTGGAGCTCATGAAAACGGCTCAGAAATTCGAGTCAGGGACATTACCCTGGGCCTTGTTATACAGCATGGATCCTATCCTGGATTTCTTCCACAAGGTAAAGGTGAGAAACATTACAGAACATGTTCTTGGGCTTCTTGATTGCTTGATTGAAGAATTGGAAGCACTGCATGTGAGTATTGTCTCATCTCTGCGGGAGAGTGAGCGGAGCTGTATCCTGGTCTTTGATGTCAAGAACAGAGAGAAGCTTGCAGAATTGTATCAGAGCAGGAATGTGAGAATCAGTCTCAGAGATGGGATACGGGTAGCCCCTCACATCTATAACAATGAAGACGACATTACCCGGCTTGTATCCATCCTGAAAGAGTACGTGGGTGGGTAGATGAAGACAGAAGGAATCCAGTTTTGCAAGATGTCTGGTGCAGGAAATGACTTCTTGGTTATTGACAATCGAGAAGGTCTCATACCTGAGAAGGAGAAGGGTGATTTTGCCAAGAGCGTGTGCAGGAGACGGCTCTCTGTGGGTGCAGATGGAATTCTCCTGGTGGAGCCCTCACAGGTTGCCACCTTTAGAATGAGGTATTTCAATGCTGACGGGACTGAAGGGGAGATGTGCGGAAATGGGGCGCGATGCATTACCCGATTTGCCTATCTGAAGGGGATAGCAGGTGAAGAAATGACTGTAGAAAGTATGTCCGGCATACTGGAGGCGCATGTTTCAGGCAAACAGGCTACAATTACGCTGAATCCAGTAACAGAAAAGGAACTCAACAAGGAGATCATGGTAAATGACAGGAGAATATGCGTTGATTACATTGAGGAAGGCACACCTGGGCTGCCACATAGCGTGATATTCAAGGATGACCTGACCATGGAGGAGGATATTGAAGAGATTGGCAGAAGAATCAGGTATGATAAGGCTTTTCCCAGGGGAACGAATGTCAATTTCTGCAGAGTAGTAGGGAAGAATACAATTATGAACAGGACGTACGAGAGAGGAGTGGAGAGGGAGACTCTGGCCTGCGGAACGGGATCTGGAGCGGCAGCGTGCGCAGTGTTTCTGCATGGAATGTGTGGACCCGAGGTTGAGGTCAGGACAAAAGGTGGTACTCTCAAAATTACCATTGAAGATGATACTCTGCAGAAAATCTATCTGACAGGTGAGGCCCGCATGGTATATGAGGGAATCTTGAAGGAAGTATAGCCCTTCATCAGGTTCTCACCCTTGTGGGCGAAGAATCTTTTTTCCCTATCAGCGTATTCAGTTAACGGTGGATAATTCATGAGCTCTTGCAGTACACCTTTAAGAATGGTGGGTTCGAGGTGGGATGACTGGGAAACACTAAAATTCCACGTATCGATACGTTTATGAGATAGCATTTATCCCGGCTCTAAAATACTCTCTGTTCAGTTGAGAGAAGGTAATCAGGATTGCAGAGTGGCGGACGTAGGGAACATAGGGATTCTTCTATTACAGGGAAGACAGAGCCGTCATCTAATGAGTAAACGTAGACTATGATGATTTCAACGTTATTTCCAGTTTACCTTCATTTGAAGGATAATCTTCAAATTCATGACGGTGTTACTAGTCTTCAAAATCGCTCAAGTGCTCTTTAGATGCGTAAGCCTTATAAGGAGAAACCCCCGCAGAGAAGACAGAGGTGGACAACATATGGTCGGGAAGAATTCTCGTAAAGAAGAAGGTTCGTATCTTGAAAAGAAGGCAATGTCTCTTTCACGGGAGATTGGAATTCAGAAGGAAGCATTTTTCGAGACTACATTCGAGGAAATTGAGAACAGACTGGGTGTAACTGACGAAAACATTCTTGAACTTAGAAGTTCAGAATCTCATTCTCGGGCAATAATTCGAGGAAGCGTATTCACGCACTTTGCGCTACCTCTTTTGAAGAAAGACGTTGTTCGAAAACAAAGATTCATTGACAGATTTGTTGAACAGCAGGGATAGGGAAATAGACGGTCGAAGGTCTTGATCCCGAAATAGTAAAAAGACTGATTGAGATTCTTGATAAGCCCTACAAATATGCAAAGTTGGGAATTCTCGATCTGGAATCCAAGAGCAGGGGGTACAGTCTTTCCCAGATTCTTCAGCTGAGAGACGCTCTGGATCACATTGCTATTGCTCTTGTAGAAAATCGGGGGGAGAGGAAAAACAGCTCAAGAGTCTTGATCTAGCGGAAGATCACTTGAGAAGAGCTTCTATAGAAAGCGTTGAGATTCTTGTCACTGAATCATTCTATTCCGTATTGAAGACTCTCGAAAAACCACGGATTTTCTACAGGCTTGCATGTTTTTCATTGCCAGAAAGAGACCCCCTAGGAGCGCATCTCGGAAGGATCCAGTACCATTTGCTGGAAGGTCGTAGACTGAAGGGCAAAATAGAAGATTGGGAGCTCTGTTTGATTGAATTCAAGAAAGCCTATGATGAAGCAAAGACGTTGAGAGATCAGCTTCCAGATGCTAACGAGGCGAAATATAGATTCATTGGAGTTCTTGGGATCTTGATTTCAATTATAGCAGGGGCAGTAAGTCTAATAGCTCTGGTGATTTGATTCTCAGTCTTCCAGAGGCACAAAGACCTTCCGCTCGTCATGAATGATTCAATCATTGAAGAAAAAAGATGAATCCAGAAGGGTTCCTGGGACGTTCCGGAATTCTAGGGAAATCTCATTCGAATACTTCAGGCTGGTTTTTCGCCCTTCAGGCTAATACTCACTATGGACTGCAGGACTTCAACAGCTTTTTCAGGTGAGAGAGAAAATCTTTCAGCAACGGCTTTTGCCGCGGGGTCAGTATCTATATCCCCTATTGCAGCTGGTGTCTCTTTTTCGATAACAACATCGACAAACCCGGCATTCTTGACCAGCTCCACGTAGTCATCTTTCAGTACAGCACCACCCATACATGCCACATATGCGCTCATCGAGTTCCTGATTTCTTCCGGAAGTTCCTTCAGCAGCACCATATCTGAAACCATCAGCCTTCCCCCTGGCTTGAGCACTCTATACGCTTCCTCAAAGACCCTCTTCTTGTCAGCAGACAAATTGATGACACAGTTGGACAATATCACGTCTACAGAGCTGTCACCGGTGGGTAGATGCTCAATTTCACCAAGCCTGAACTCTACATTTCGATACTCAAATTCTTCTGCATTTTCCCGTGCTCTATCAATCATCTCAGGTGTCATGTCCACACCAATTACCTTCCCTGTTTCACCGACCTTTCTTGCTGCCAGGAAGCAGTCAACTCCAGCACCCGATCCCAGATCCAGTACTATCTCCCCTTCCCGGAGAGAGGCCAGTGCTACCGGGTTTCCGCACCCCAAACCCAGGTTAGCACCTTCCGGAACACCTTTAAGATCGTCTTCAGTATATCCCAGCATCTTTCCGATTTCCTCTACATTCGTTGTACACGCCGTCTCTATCTCAATTCTCTCAGCCTTATCCTTTTGTGTGGCAGAAGGTCCGCAGCATCCTGACCGGGCTTTCAGAACCTGATTTGTCTCTTGACAACATGATCCCGTCTGCTTTCTAGCTACCTTGGCATAGCCTTTCCGTACGACTTTCTTGATTTCATTCTCTTTCATATCAACACCTCTATCGTGTATCCGATACTAAGGGTGGGAGTATATAAACTTATCGGTTGTCCGATAGAGCTCAATAGTCATGAAGAATTATCGGGTATCCAACAGAGATAGACCGGTAGGTATATAAAGTTATCGGATAACCAATAAGTAATGAAAAAGGTGAAGATACTTGTGGGAACATCAGGTGATATAAAATCCCCTGAGTGCTGTGACATGAAAGGGTTTCTCTCCTTCTTAGTATTGTGGATAATTTCAAGAGGTGACTGCAAGGGATGTGAAATAGGCAGAGAGCTGGAGAAAAGGAGGGGTTCCCAGCCCAGCCCGGGGACTCTCTACCCCGTGCTGAAAGAATTGAGAGAGAAAGGACTCATAGAGCCTGATGAGAACAAGGCATACACATTGACAGAGAAGGGGCAGGAAGAGCTTGATTCCGCACTGCAGCATTTCAGCAACATATTCTATGATGTGGATGAAATGTTCAAGTGCTGCAGCCAGGCAGATGAACTGGCTGAAAACGAGTAAGATTCATTCATGGACAGAACCTAAATGAGTCATGGGAAACATTCCTTTTAACATGAGAACCTGAATATTCAGGGATAATCTTTAATCTTTTATATGAATACGTGTAACCACTAGAAAGAGAGGTAATATCATGCGTGTCACGGGTTCTTGGGTGGCAGTACCCACCCCCTTCAATGATGATGGCAGCGTTAACTATGAAGGGTTCAACCTGCTCATAGATTTTCATAGAGAAAACAATACTGATGGGCTCCTGGTGTTGGGTTCAGCAGGAGAAGCCAGCATGCTGACTATTGAGGAAAAGAAGAAGATCATTGAATGTGTCACTGATTATGCTCGGAAGAGAATCCCTGTTTTTTTTGGAACCACAGGGTCTAACACAGCAGATTCAGTGTGCATGACAAGAGCTGCTCATGAGTGTGGTGCAGATGGTGCCATGCTGGTGGTCCCGGGATATATCAGGCCTCCTCAGGAGGATATCTACACCTTCTTTGAGAAGGTGGCTTCAGCAGTGAAGATACCTATCGCTGTATATAATAATCCTACCAGGGTAGGGGTTACCATCAGCACTGAGACAGCTATTGCGCTCTCGAAAATCGACAACATTGTGGCTTTCAAAGAGGCAGTTCCCGACATAAGCCACCTACTCAAGATGAAGAAAGCAGTGGGTGATTCTGTGGATATTCTCACCTGCGATTCCCCTCAATTTTCCATTATTATGCCAAATATGGGATTTGGCGGATCTGGAACTGCAAATATTACAGGAAATTTAGCCCCCGCAGAATTTGCTGAACTTTCTTCTCCGTGGAAAACATTTGAAGATGTGATTCATTGTCGAGATCTTCTATTCCGCTATTTTGAACTAATGCAGCTCTGTTACTCTGTAACTAACCCTGTTGTAATCAAGGCGGGTCTCAATGTGCTGGGGCTGAAGGTGGGAAAACCTCGGCCACCTCTGCAGGAGCTTGACTCACAGAAAGTTTCAGTTCTCAAAGCACAACTGGAGTCCCTGGGACTACTTGATAAGTACCAGATCTAATCCCACACATGTATTATACGTATGGACAGTTCTTCTTATAAACAGCCAGCCACATACATTAGAGAATATTTATTTAAATACTATTTTCTAAAGGAAGGGGAAAGAATGCAGGTGTCTGGAATAGGTGTGGATTGTCAAAGACCAGGCACACCCATCCTTTCATCCTGCAATCTCGAGGCTGGTATTATGAAGAAAATCTATGACAATGTTCTGGATCTCATAGGGTGGACCCCCCTGGTACGTCTGAATAAGATTGCATCTGGAGTCAAGGCTGAAATTCTGGTCAAGATTGAATCGTGCAATCCCACCTGCAGCATAAAGGACAGGATTGCTCTGTACATGATTGAAGAAGCTGAACGTAAGGGGGTACTCAAGCCAGGATCGACTATTGTAGAACCTACAACAGGGAATACTGGTATCGCTTTGTCTCTTGTCGCTGCAGTCAAGGGATACCGCATGATTGTTGTGATGCCTGAGTTTGTCAGTAAAGAGAGGACCTTCATCTGTCAGGCTCTCGGTGCTGAAGTTGTGAGGACTCCTAGAGAAGAGGGCATTGAGGGCGTCATCGGAAAAGCCAAGGAACTTGTGGCCACAACCCCGCATGCATTCATGCCAGATCAATTTTCCAATCCCGCAAACCCTAGGGCACATAGGGAGACTACAGGGAAAGAGATAATCGAGCAGACTGATGGGGATTTAGATGTGTTTGTGGCAGCAGCAGGTACAGGAGGAACTCTCTCTGGAGTTGCGTCCATTCTCAAGGAGAAGATACCCACATGCAGGGTTGTTATTGTAGAACCTGAAGGATCTCCCATTCTCACAGGAGGATGTCCCGGATTTCATAAGATTGAAGGGATAGGAGAAGGATTCATTCCTGAGGTTCTTGACACGAGCCTGTATGACGAGGTTGTGGATGTTACAGATGAAGATGCCATTGCCATAAGCAAGAGAATGGCAAGAGAAGAGGGTATTCTGGCAGGCATCTCTTCGGGTGCCAATGTGTGGGCGAGCTTGAAGGTAGCAGAGAAGATGGATGGTGGGAGGATTGTGACCCTGGTGCCAGATTGCTCATTGAGGTACATGTCCACTGAGCTGTTTGTCCACTGATATCGTTTGTGAATCAACAGGCTCTGAGACTTTCCCATAGGGTTTCATCCTCTGGACTATGAGAGGTACCTTACCGAGGAGCAGGAAATCCGCACTAGTCAGGGACAATTTATAAACGTGTCTCTTCTTGTTCTGTCAAAAAGAAGTGATTGAAATTTCACTGGAGTGAAGTTCTGCGCTGGACTGGATACCACTGGTCAGCAAGTAAAACTGGAGAGAGTGTTCTTCCGCGCGGGATTCGATCTGTGAAAAGTCATGAACGAGGAGATGATATGATGAAAGTGATTGGTCTTATTGGCGGCATGAGCTGGGAATCTTCAGCAGAATATTACCGAATCATAAATGAATTGGTGAAAGAAGACCTGGGAGGGCTGCATTCAGCGAGGATATTGTTATACAGCGTTGATTTCGCTGAAATTGAAACCCTTCAACGCCAGGGACAGTGGAAAGAAGCCACAGATATGATGGTAGATGCTGCCAAACGATTGGAGAAGGGTGGAGCAGATTTTGTTCTGATCTGCACCAATACCATGCACAAGATGGCAGATGATGTTCTGGAGGCAATTTCCATTCCCCTTATACACATCGCAGATGCTACAGGAGAGAAGGTTAAAGAGAAGAAGATGAAGACCGTGGGGCTGCTGGGTACGAAATTCACTATGGAAGAAGATTTCTATGTAGGAAGGCTGCAGCGCGCATACGGGCTCAAGGTAGTCACACCTGAAGAAGATGAACGTCAAACTGTGCATGAAATTATCTTCAAGGAATTGTGTCTTGGCATAAGAAAGGAGTCCTCTCGGCAAAGAATGAAGGAAATAATAGAAGGATTGGTTTCAAAGGGTGCTGAAGGTGTCATTCTGGGATGTACTGAGATACCGTTGTTGATAAGAGAGCAGGACTCACCAGTCCCCATATTTGACACCACGTACATACACTGCGAGGCGGCTGTGAACAAAGCACTATCTGGATAGACAGGAAGCCCATGTGGTTTCCTCTTTTTATTTTTGGAAAGATCCCTGCTTCCGCAAAGGAGTGAAGAACAACGGTACTGCATTACTTCTCCAATGAATCGAAATTTATGGAAAAATCCTCTTTGAATACTTTCATCACGATGTGACTGTTAGTCTGCGCCACGTGTTCAATGGCTGACAGTTCCCGGATAAACCCAAACAGCTCCTTATGGCTAGAAAATCGTGTCAATAACACAAAATCATAGTCTCCAGTCACATCGTATAATGCATGGACGAAAGGCATCTTTTTCAGAAAATCGCTCACTTCAGGAACGTACTTCCCCGAATTCAACCGCACCCGAATCAGCGCAGTAAACCAGGCATTCTCAAAGCTCTCCAGGTTCAGCTTCACCGTATACTTCTCAATGAACCCTTCCTGTTCCATCCTCTTTATCCTGTTGTACACGGTAGCCTCTGAAACCCCCACCTTCTTGGCAATCTTCTTGAAGGGTGTCCGTGAATTATCCTGCAGAATACTCAGTATCTTCAGATCAGTTTCATCCGGGACGAACATACTCCCCCTTAGAAGAAAAACTTTATAAATATTGTTGTCTTCCTGAAGAATCTTCAACTTGAACCCCATTCACCTGCAGGTTCCTTTAATAATCGGGGGAAAACTTTATATAAATACTTTCAAACCCCAAGCCATGCAGAAGCGAGACGTCCTCATTATTGGAGCGGGAATCGGTGGAATGCAGGCTGCTCTCGATGTAGCAGACAAGGGATTTAAGGTGGTCCTTTTGGACAGATCGCCGTCTATTGGTGGATCCATGGTCAAGCTTGACAAGACTTTTCCTACCAATGATTGTTCCATCTGTACAGCTGCCCCAAAAATGGTAGAAGTAGGGAGACATCCTAACATTGATTTGATGACCTATGCAGAGATTGCTAAAGTAGAAGGAGATGTAGGAAGCTTCAGAGTCACTGTATGGAAACGCACAGGGTACATCGATCCTCAGAAGTGCACAGGATGTGGAGACTGCGTTGACTGCTGTCCTGTTGAAGTGCCCAATGAGTTTGACAGTGGCCTATCTATGAGGAAAGCTGTCTTTTTACAGTTTCCCCAGGCTGTTCCTTCTGTGTACACCATTGACATTGATAACTGTGTGGGATGCGGGGCCTGTGCCCGCCAGTGTGATGCCCAGTCAATAGACTTTCTGGATCGTTCTCAGGAAGTGGAATTCGAGGTTTCATCTATCATTGTAGCTACGGGATTCCAAGTGCTTGAACCACAAACTCTCAAGTACGGATACGGGGAGTATCCCAATGTCATTACAGCTCTCCAGTATGAACGGCTGCTCAGTGCGTCAGGACCAACGCAGGGTGAGATCGTACGACCGTCTGATGGGAAGAAACCTCAGAAAATCGGATGGATCCAGTGTGTGGGGTCCAGGAGCCCTCTCTATGACAGGTTATACTGCTCTCGTGTGTGCTGTATGTATGCTACCAAAGAGGCTATGATCACCAGAGATCATCACCCAGAAATTGATACTACTATCTTCTATATGGATTTGAGAGCGTACGGAAAAGGGTTTGAAGAATACTACAATCTGGCAGAGGACATGGGAGTCACGTATATCAGAAGCCGTCCCGTAGAAGCCTACCAGAAAGAGAATGGCAATATCGTGGCAATTTATGAGAATACCTGCACGGGAGATATTGAAGAAGAAGAATTTGATTTATTAGTGCTCTCCACTGCAATAATCCCCTCCCAGATCCAGAACCTGGCAGCAATCCTGGACATTGAGCTGGATGAAAATAATTTTGTGAAAGAAAAAGATGTCGTGTATGCTCCCTTCGAGACTTCACGCGAAGGCATTTACGTGGCAGGCTGTTCCCAGGCTCCCAAAGACATACCTGATTCTGTGGCCCAGGCATGCGCTGCTGCCTGCAAAGCCTTGATTGATGTGAGAAAGAAGGAACGGTCAGAAAAGACAGAGCAAATAGAAGAGAAACCCCTCGAAGGCCAGCCCAAAGTGGGAGTAATTATCTGCCACTGCGGGAAGAATATTGCAGGGTTCCTCGATGTAGAAAAAGTCACTGCGTATGCGAAACAACTGCCCAATGTGGTGTACAGCGAGCATGAATCCTTTGCCTGTTCTGAGGATGCTCAGGCGAGAATAAAGAAGGCTGTTGAAGAGCACGGATTGAACAGACTGGTGGTAGCTGCATGTTCTCCCCGTACTCACGCCTTCTTGTTCCAGCAGACCCTTGCAGAAGTAGGACTGAATAAGTACTTGTTTGAAATGGCCAACATTAGAAATCACTGTTCCTGGGTACATTCTTCAGACTGGGAGAGAGCTACTGAAAAGGCCAAAGACCTGGTACGGTCAGCTGTGAAGAAGGTACAATTGCAGGAACCTCTTCACGAGATGGAAGTCGAAGTCGCTCGGCGTGCTCTGGTCATTGGAGGAGGGATATCCGGAATCTCGACTGCTCTGAATCTGGCCAGACTGGGAATTTTTGTGTACCTGGTGGAGAAAGAAGGGACTCTGGGTGGGAATCTCAGGAATGTCAACAGGTTGTTCCCATCGGATATTGAGGCCAAGAAAGTGCTGCAACCGTTGCTGAAGAAGGTCAAAGAAGAACAGAATGTCAAGGTGTTCACGAATACTACACTGAAAGAGATATCGGGGTACATAGGGAACTATGAAGGAGTCCTGTCAGTCAAAGGGAAGGACAAGACCGTGCAGTTTGGTACAATTGTTGTTGCCACTGGGTTTACTGAGGTTGAACCTCACGGGTTGTTTGGATATGGAGAGCATCCGCATGTTGTAACAGAGTTGCAGCTTGAGAAAATGCTCCAATCAAAGGCAGTGCCCCCCTACAAGAGCGTGGTCTTTATTGGATGTGTGGGTTCTCGATGCGAGGAGCGACCCTACTGCTGCCGTGTCGGGTGTGGAAATGCGGTGAAGAATGCAAAAATCCTCAAGGAAGATAATCCCAAGGCAAAGGTCTTTGTCCTGTACAGAGATGTGAGAACTTTTGGAAAGAAGGAAGAGGAGTATTATGAGGATGTACAGAAAAAAGGAGTTATATTCTTACGCTATACTGAAGATAAGGAACCAAAGGTTACTATCAAAGATGGAAGGATCACTGTTATCATGTATGATAATTTCCTCAAAGAAGAAGTAGAACTACCAGCTGACATGGTGGTGCTCAATGCAGCACTTGAAGGTGATTCCACAGCCGAGCAGCTCAAGACGCTGTTGAAGATACCCCTGGGTGATGGACGGTATTTCATGGAAGCCCATGCCAAGATCAGGCCCCTGGATTTCCCCACTGATGGTGTGTACCTGTGTGGGGCTGCCCATTCTCCGAAGGGGATTGCAGATTCCATTGCTCAGGCAGTGGGTGCTGCTTCTCGGGCAGCTGTCCCCATGATGAAAGGCTGGGTGACTATTGAACCCATTACCTCACACGTAGATGATGAGGTGTGTTCCGGGTGTGGTATGTGCATCCAGGTGTGCCCGTACCAGGCTATAGAACGAGATGAAAATGGAAAGTCCAGAGTAATCGAGGCATTATGCAAGGGGTGCGGTGCCTGTGGTGCTACCTGCCCTCAGGGTGCGATTACGATGAGGGGATATACAGATGCGCAGCTTGATACCATGGTAGATACTCTGCTGGAGGTGGAATCATGATTACTGCAGAAGAGATGGACTTCGAGTTTTCTGAAGAGGTGGAACAGGCAGTGGAACTGGGATTTTCTGCCTGCATGCAGTGCGGAACCTGCACTGCCCGATGCCCTTCAGGGAGGGTCTCCCAGTACCGGTCCCGTGAGCTCTTCCATATGGCCCAGCTTGGACTGAAAGACCGTATTTTTGATTCAGACGATCTGTGGTCCTGCACTACCTGCCTCGCCTGCATGAAGAATTGCCCCTGGGAGGTAAAGACTACGGATGCAATCCTGAAGATGCGTGCTCTCGCTGCTTCATCCGGGCATATAAAACCTGAGCACGAACCCCTGATTAAATCATTAGAATCATACGATAATCCATGGCTCCAGCCACGGTCTGGACGACAGCGGTGGGCTCGAAAACTGGATATAAAGGATATGAGCAAAGAGACGGGAGATGTCCTGTACTACGTGGGATGCACAGCAGGGTATGATCCCCGGTTATGGGGAATGACCACCGACGTGACAGAGATTCTGAAATCTGCCGGAGTGGATATTGGATACCTGGGCAAGAAAGAGGCATGCTGCGGTGGTACAGTACGGGGTATTGGACACCCTGATATCTTTGAACGGCTGGCCAATATTAACAAAGAAAACTTTGACAAGTCAGGGGCCCACACCATTATATATTCCTGTCCCGGGTGCCTGAACACGCAGAAGAATGCATATCCTCGGGTTGTGGACATTGAGCAGCGCAGAATGCATGCAGTAGAACTAGTAGCAGAACTTATAAAAGAAGGGAAGATACCCTTAAAAGAAGTGGAAGCAGTAGTAACATATCACGACCCCTGTCACCTGGGCAGGCACTGCGGTGTGTTTGATGCACCCAGAGAGATATTGAAAGCCATTCCTGGAGTGGAGTTCAGAGAGATGCAGTTCATACGGGAAAATTCCTGGTGCTGTGGTGCAGGCGGCGGAGTGAAGACAGGATTTGCCGACCGGGCTGTGGACATGTCTGTTCGCAGGCTGGAACAAGCGGAGGAGACTGGCGCTGACATTATCGTGTCTGCATGTTCGTTCTGCTACCAGAACTTGCTGGACGGCATCAAGAAGAAGAATTCGCACCTGGAAATGATGGATATTATAGAGCTGTTGAAGAAGGCGATTAAAGATGACTGATATTCACGTTGATGAGGATTTATGCAAAGGATGTGGATTGTGTGTTTTGTTCTGCCCGCAGAAGGTTTTTGAACCTTCAGAGGAGCTGAACAAGAAAGGGGTTTTCCCACCCAAAGTGGTGAGAGGAGATCAGTGCGTTGAATGTCGCTTGTGTGAACTGATCTGCCCCGACTTCGCTATTTCCGTTACCAAAGATGAAGAACTGGAGGAGGATACTCATGGACATGGAAAAAGTCAAGAACGTGTTAGGGCCCAAAGTGCAGTTTGAGCAGGGAGACATTACCTGTGCGTATGGGGCGCTACTGGCAGGATGCACCTTTTTTGGAGGGTACCCCATCACTCCTGCAACTGAAACTGCAGAAGCCATGTCTCAGATGATGCCCAGAGTGGGCGGCGTGTACATGCAAATGGAAGATGAGATTGCCTCCATCTCTGCGGTGATTGGGGCTTCGTGGGCAGGAGTAAAATCCATGACTGCCACATCCGGTCCCGGGTTCTCCTTAATGATGGAGAATATTGGATATGCCTGCATGACAGAGACTCCCTGTGTGATCGTCAATGTCCAGAGATCAGGACCCTCAACAGGGCAGCCAACCATGGCAGCCCAAGGTGATATGCTGCAGACCAGATGGGGAACGCATGGTGACCACGAGATCATTGCGTTTTCTCCCAATTCTGTCCAGGAAACCATGGACTTGACCATTCATTGCTTCAATATGGCTGAAAAGTACAGGAATCCTGTGGTTCTGTTGATGGATGCAGACGTAGGCCACATGCGGGAGAAAATTGTCATTCCCGATGAGGTCGAGACTGTGAACAGGGTTCTAGCGACTATTGAAAAAGGCGAATATGTGCCTTTCAGGACTGGGTACACCCATAAGGGGAGTCTGGTGCCTGAATTTGCTCCCTTTGGGTCCGGGTATAAGACATATGTTACAGGGCTGACCCATGATGAAAGGGGGCTTCCCAGAACGGACAACCCAGAAATACACACCCGTATGGTCACCCGGATGATAGAAAAGATCACCAGGGATAGAGAGAAGATCACCATGTATGAAGAGAAGTACATGGACGACGCAGATGTGGCTGTCGTATCATATGGGATCACTGCACGGTCTGCCCTGACTGCTGTGGAAATGGCCAGGAAGAAAGGGATCAAAGCAGGATATTTCAGGATGATCAGCATTTGGCCCTTCCCCATCAAGGAGATGGAGAGAATTGGTCAGACAGTAAAGAAGATTTACGTCCCGGAGATGAACCTTGGCCAGATGGTTCACCCCATCAGGGAGTATTCCTGTGTTGAATCTGTACCCATATCCAAGATCGGTGGTGAAGTGCACCAGCCCAGAGAGATCCTGGAGGCCATGACCTAGTGACCATGTAATGTTCTGTAGGTGGAGACGCTGTGCTCAGACTGATGAGCTCAGCCACTTCTTTTTTTAGCTACAATTTGCCCCAGAGCTCAGTTATCTGGACGAATCCGGACTACACAACCTGTACACCCACAATCAGGATAGTCATCAGTGCAACAGCAAAACAAAACCAGCTGAAATCAAGCTTCCTGGCTGCTCTCAAGAGAATTTCCATGGATACAAGGCTGAATGCAAAAGAAACCACTAGACTGAGGAGATATACAGGCTGAAATCCAGAAAATGTCAGGATCATCAACCCCAAAACGGGAGGAATTGACAGCAGAAATGAAGTTTCAAGTGCATCCTTTTGGTTTATACCCCGTGAAAGCAGAGCTGCAATGGTGGTCCCACTCCGGGATATTCCAGGAATGACTGCAACCCCCTGGGCTATGCCCACCAGGCATGCATCTTTGAGTGTTGGTTCCTGCATTGTCTTCAATCCTTCTTTTCTAGTCCTGATGATTATTCCTGTAATAATCAGGAAGAATGCAATCAAGAGGGAACCTACCATATCTGGTATTTCAAGCTCCAGCAGCCAGTAGAATGTCACACCAATGAGGCACGAGAGCAGAGTGGCCACCACATAGAAATATACAAATGGCGTTTTCTCTCTGTACATAACCTCTTTCGCTAGTTCGTATAGTCTCTGTCTGAATTTTACTATTACGGACAGCATTGTGCCAGCATGTAGAAAGAAAGATACTCTCACTGCTTCAGAGAAGGAGACATGAGATACGTTGACCAGAAGCAGTGTGATATTTCCCGAACTTGAGACGGGGAGCCATTCCAGAATACCCTGAATGACACCCAGCACAAAAAAGAAGACAATGTCAGCCATGGTATTCAGAATTCGCTTTCAGTTAAAAAGGTGTGCTGCTGGCAGTTCATCAATTTTTGCTCAGGGTGGTCCACCAATTCCTGGACTCTATACATACTATAGAAGATTTCAGTCTTCTATATACTTTTTACAAAACGTTTATATAATCAATTGTCGAGCCGGGATGCGGTGATTGCATGATTCCAGAAGAGCAAGGAGAAAGCGGATTCACAATTCGTGCGCTAGGAATTGCAGTTATGTTGACCATACTTCTAGTTGCAACTTCTTCATACATTGCTCTCAAGATTGGTGCCCTTCCCTGGCCCATCATTTTCTCTGTCATTGTAGCTGGTGCTGCCCTCAAAATGTTCAAGACCTCCATTCATGAAATCAATGTGGCACAAGCAGGAGGAACAATCGGTGGATTGATGGCATCAGGAGTAGTGTTCACCATACCGGGGATCATATATCTACAGCAGACAAAAGGCCTCTCTATTCCATTGCCCTCATGGTGGGCCCTGGCTTTGATCTGTATCACAGGTGGTGCTCTTGGAGTGCTGCTCTCCATCCCCGTGAGAAGAGCTTTCATTGACGAAGAGAATCTTCCCTATCCCTCAGGGGCTGCAGGAGCAGAAGTCCTGAAAGCAGAGTTCCATGGGGGAACCCATGCGTATCTGGTAGCCTTCGTGGGTTTGCTGACAGGTATTTTTGCACTGTCCAGAGATTTGTGGTTTCCTGGAGGGATTGCCCTTACTGGTCTGGCAGTATATGGTATTTATTTCACGCTCTATCCCATGCCATTGGGTGTGGGGATAGGATACATACTGGGACCTAAAGCATCAGTGAATTCTTGGTTTCTAGGATCAGTCATTGGCTGGGTGATTATCATTCCCTACTTGGTTCACACAGGATTTACAGGTGATGGAGGGACACTGGTTCAAGAGTTGGGAATGGGATTTGTCCTTGGCTCAGGAGTTGGGTTCTTTGTCGGATACGTCATTCCCAAGGCGAAAGCTATCTTCTTGCCATTGTTCAGGTGGAAAGGAGCTCCCTGGTATACCCGGTTTACCCCGATTGGGTCAGTAATTGCCTTTTTGGTCCTGGTGGCAGTGGGTGTTCCTGTACTCGCATCGATTCTATCAGTGGCCGGCGTCTGGATCATGGCCACGGTAGCTGCCCGAATGACAGGAGAGACAAATATTGACCCATTAGAGCAATTCGGAATTATTATTGGACTGCTCTGTTTGGGTATATATGCAGCTGTGGACAAGGAATTGGGATACTTACCTGCTTTCATGCTGGTGTGCTTTGTATCTGTAGCAGCAGCTCTGGCGGGAGATATCGGCCATGACTACAAATCTGCTCAGATTCTCAATACTCGGCCCAAAGACATCATAAAAGTTGACTTCATCTGCGCTATTGCAGCAGGAATTATGGCCCCCATCATATTGAAGATTATCGTCGAGGGTTACTCTGCTGTTCTGTTCACTCCCGAGATGCCCGCGCCTCAGGCAGTCCTGGTGGCTGGCAGCATTTTTGGGTTCAAGTATCCTTCAGTGTTCCTGACCGGGTTTGGTATTGCTTTTGTGCTGGAAGTCCTGCAGAGAGCCACCAAGAAAACCCTTCCCGTATCCTTCATGGCCTTCGGTATTGGCATGTTCCTGGGGTTGACCTTTGGATTCCTGTTCTTTATTGGCGGGATTATCCGATGGTATACAGATAGGAAGGCACCCCACGTTACTCAGGAAGGTATTCTGACTGCTGCAGGGCTGATGGGAGGAGAAGGTATTGCAGGGTTTGTATCTGGTGCGATTTTCGTGGCTGGATTGTCTAGGGTGATGTCTCTTCAGGTATTGCTGCTGGTCTTTGTGGTGCTTCTGGTGATAACCACAGGAGTGTACATGATAAGGAGATCAAGATAATCTATTTTTTTCTTTTTTTGCCTTTTCTTCTTGTGATTCATCCGAATGTCAATTGGAGCAGACAGTGAGTTCTTAAGAGAAATTTCAAGTCATGAAAGCATATTTAAGGTATCCTTTCTTACCGATTCTATACCTAGGAAAAGCGAGAGTGATGTCATGAGGGAAGAGGATTTTGAGAAGGCATGGCTGGCTAAATTCTCTCGACAGCTAGATGAAAAAGCTGAAAGAAACGTCAGGGAGAAGATTATGACAGGCAGTGAGAATTTCTCTGTGACCTCTAATCGAGAGGACGTAATCAGGTGGTCAAAGGGGGCCATGGAACTTCTTGATTCCCTGGTTGAAGAGAAGAATCGGAAAGACATCATGACTGGGTGTGCATGTCAATACCCCACATCCCAGTTACGAGAAATCAGAAGAATATTTGAAGAAACGCAGGACATTGACACTGTTCATCAAATGCTGCAGAACCAATTTGAGTTGTTCCTGAGGGATGAGTTAGGATTGGAGGATCATATCATCAATGAAATCATAACCGGAGGATGGGGGCTGGCAGGAATCAAGAAAGGGAATACCATCATTGCCACAAAGATACCTAAGAGCGGCTATATCACAGAATACATGGAAGAAAAGGACCCGGCAAAGAGGAGAGCACTGTACTGCCATTGTCCACGAGTCAGAGATGCTGTACAATCAGGGATCACTATCTCACCAACATACTGCTATTGCGGAGCAGGGTTCTATAAGGGTATCTGGGAATATGTACTTCAGAAACCAGTCGATGTGGAGTTGCTGAAATCAGTTCTTGCCGGTGACGAGTGCTGTGAAATAGCGATTCATCTTCCTGAGTAACGAATTATGGACATCCTTCTTGGGGATATATCTATCCAGGGGGAGGAGAACCCTACATGATGGAAAGAAAGGAATTGCTTGCATATTGCGGAGGATATTGTGGTGATTGTCTCGGCTACACAGGGGTACTTGCAGATACAGCAGATAGCCTGAAAGTGGTTGTTGATACTCATAAGGTTAATCAGACAATACAATGTGTGTTCCCTGAACAGGGTGAGAAGTACTGGGAATTTTATGAGATGCTCACCTTCATGACTCACCTGAGGTGTCCAAAAATCTGCAGAGAAAGAAAAGGTGAGGAGGTATTCTGTCACATTGCGAAATGCTGCAGGAAGAAAGGATTCTTCGCATGCTATGAATGTGATGAACTGGAGACCTGCAACCTCCTAAAATCCAAGTTCAATGGACTCCATTACGAATCCAACATGAGGAATCTAAAAGACATCAAAGAGATGGGGCTTGAAGAGTGGTTGAGCAAGGGAAAAAGACACTGCTACTGGGATGAGGCAGGTGATAGGTAGTGTGGCAGGCTGGAGCATACACTCATAGTGAGATGATGGCATGAGTGTCAAAGTCAGAGCTTACAGACATTCAGAAGACTTCGCAAGAGTAGGAGATTTCCTGATTGCAACCTACGTGCCGGGTGAAAAGTCTGCAAACTGGCTGCAGCCCCGATGGGAGTACATGCACTACACGTATGATTTGAAAGAGCCTGATTTGAGACGATTTGGCATCTGGGAGGATTCAGGAGATATTGTGGGTGTGGCACATATAGAAGACCGATTCGGTACTGTCTACTTCGAGATTCATCCAGATTTCACTCAGTTGAAATTGGAAATGCTCGAGTACGCTGAAACTCATCTTTCTGCGGAATTGAGCAATGGAAGGCGGCACATCAGGGCCTTTATTAGTGATATCGACTCAGAATTTGAGGCTGTTGCTGGATCACGTGGTTACAGACAGGATGCGAATTCCCCTGAGTACTCCTCACAGTCTGCAATGGTGGATCCATTTCCTCAGATTATATTACAGGAGGGATTTCATCTTAAGAGTCTGGAAGATGATAACGACCTCAGTAAAGTGAACAGAGTCTTATACCGTGGGTTCAACCATCCGGGAGAAGTGCCTGCTGATTTGATAGAATTTCGGAAAAGGGTGCAGTCAGCCCCCAACTTCAGGAAGGACTTGAATATTGTGGTAGAGTCTCCTGAAGGGGAATTTGTTTCTTATGCGGGAATGTGGTATGAGAAAGTCAACAGGGTTGCATATGTTGAACCTGTGGCTACTGATCCAGATTATCGGTTCATGGGACTGGGGAAAGCTGCAGTACTGGAGGGCTTGAGACGATGCAAGACTCTGGGGGCTTCGGTAGCATTTGTGGGTTCAGGACAGACGTTTTATGAGGCTATTGGGTTTCACAGGGTATTTGCTCACTACCCATGGATACGATATTTCTGAAGAGATACTACCCCTGTGCCCTTTCACGGAGGGTTAACCCCTTTGGGAGTCCCCCTGCATCTGCAACATCAACTTCCTTTTCTTACCAAAGAAGAATCTTGAAGACTGGGATCACCTTTATGCGACTTTTCCTGAATAATCAAGCAAGAAGAAAGTGGCTAATTTCCAGAAATCCAACAGGAATATTTCCTAATATTCCATCATATTGTATGATGAAAATCTTTATAAACATGAAAACATAGAATATGTATTCAAAGAATTGGAGGTGAGAATCTTGAAAGGTATAAAGATACTGATCTTTTTTGCTCTGATGGTGAGCTTGGGTATTCCAGTGCATGGTTTTGCCAATGACACGTTCAGTGTTGACTACACGTTCAACCCCACCATGGGAGGATGTGGAAAGTTCTTGGTTGAGAATTCCCAGTTACAATCCTTCCCAGGAGAGCCACTCATTCCATATAGAGCTGCTCGAATTCTGCTACCACAGGATACAACAGTCAAAGACATAAGAGTGAAGACCAGTACTCCTGTCCTTCAGACAGGAATTGCTGTGGCGTGGGGCCAGCCTCCCTGCACCTTTAGTGATATTCCGGTGAGAGTTGGCCGAAATGAGGACATATACAACTCTGACAGTCTGTACCCCAAGGAGGTATTCCAGGTCATCGGTATAGACTACTGCCGAGGGTTTGCAATATTGAATGTCCATCTCTTCCCTGTCCAGTACAAACCACAATCGGGAACAGTGATATTCTATTCCGAGATGACTGTAGAGGTGCAATTCGAAAAGGGTGCAAAGAACGAGCTGTATACAGGATTGCCTGCCGACAAAGAAGATGTTACAGGGCTTATAGACAATCCTGACATGGCGCAGACCTATGGGCCGATGCCGGTCCCCTTGCAGAATGAGGAGTACATTATTATCACTAACGATGCTATGAAACCCACATTCCAGATGTTGGCCGACTTCAAAGCTCCATTTGTCAACGGATCTGCTGTTTACACCGTATCATGGATTGCTGCCAATTACAGCGGTGCAGACAACCAGATGAAGATGAGAAACTTCATCATTGACAAGTACACAGACAATGGTACGAAGTATGTCCTGCTGGGAGGAGACATAGCTGCTGTCCCCTACCGAGGATTTTATGTGTCTACTGGGGGGTACACTGATAGCGGTATGCTGGCAGACATGTACTTCTCACACCTTGATGGTACTCATAATGCAGATGGTGACAGCTACTATGGTGAGCCCGCAGATGATGTGGACTGGTATGCTGAAGTGGCTGTCGGCCGTGCACCATGTGAGACTGTAGCGGAGGCTCAGGACTTCGTGAACAAGATCATTGCTTATGAACAGACTGACAAACCCAAGAGGGTCTTGCTCCACCAGTCAAGAGTGCAGACTGGTAATACTCCCGATTCCAGATGCCTAGCCTTCAGCTGTGATGACTACATCCCTAATGACTACACCATTGACTACCTCTTTGAAGAAGATGGTACTGTTACCAAAGCGGCATGGATCTCTCACTGGGCCCAGAATCCTCTGGCAGTGGCTCACATTGGACATGGAAGCACCAATGTCTACTACATCAACTACGAAATTGGTGGTACAGTAAGCTGGTACAATTCAGACATTGCCAGTATGACCAATACCTTCTGGCCCTGGACCACCAGTGTCGCTTGCATCACGGGGCAGATCGAGGCCAACGACTGCCTGGCAGAAGCATACGTCAAAGACCCTGGCAATGGCGCAATTGCAGCAATCTACAATGATAACTATGGATGGTTCTCCATACTGGATGCCTGCATGTACTCCGGTGAATTCTGTATAAATGAATTCAGAGCTTCTTGGAGTGATGGAAAAGAGAGATTCGGTGACATGCTGAATCAAGCACGAAGCTACTTGGCGTCCTCAGCTCAGGGCAATTCCACCTACAGATGGTGCTTCTACGAGAGGAACTTGGTGGGAGATCCCGAGACACCTTTTCTTACCAAGAAGCCTCCACCCGATGACTCTGTCACCATCACGAACCCCGCCAACGGGGCAACTGTTTCAGAAACCGTCACTGTTACCACATCCACCACAGGCTGCATTGATACTGTGGAATTCTATATTGATGGTTTACTCAAATCCACCGACACCACACCACCCTTCCAATACAACTGGGACACCACCCAATACTCCGATGGCACCTACACTATCGAAGTGAAAGGTTATTGTTCTGGCGTATACAAAGACAATGATATTGTCACTGTTACACTGCACCCTCCCCTTCTGTATTATGTGACAATCAACAACCCAGTAGATGATCAGATCATCTCAGGCACCGTTATATGTACTGCTGACAGCAACTGTGACTCTGTAAAGTGGTACATTGACGGGACATATTTCGGGGAAGACACATCAGCACCCTTCAAGTACAACTGGGACACTACCCTATGTTCCGATGGTACCCATACTCTAGAGATCGAGGGATATGTCTCGGGCGTCTGCAAAAGCAGTGATTCCGTAACTGTCAATGTCTTCAACAATCCAGATTATGTGACCATCACACATCCTCAGAATGGCGAAACAGTTTCAGGACATGTACTCATTACTGTGGATACATCAGGCATCGATGAGGTCAGATTCTTCATTGATGAAACGCTGACCTACACCGATACCACACCACCTTTTGAGTATCTGTGGAAACCCAAGAAATCAGGAGAAGGTAGTCACGTCATCAGAGCGGAAGGGTATCACAATGGTGCCTTCATGGATGATGACCAAATTACTGTCAATGTCATAAAAAAGGCAAGTATCGCCCTGCTGTCATTCATGGCGCTGCTTCTGCCCTTTGGCATCGTTGTGAAAAGACACTAAATCTCTTTGCTTTGTTTTCTTTTTTCTTTTTCAAACGTGATTTTTTCCCGGTCCCTCCACTTCTCAGGGGAGATAGCAACCTGTAATATTTGAGTAATGACCTGAATGATCCAGGAACTATTAGAAACAGAGAAAAGACATGTCCTGTGAAGTCGTAAGGTGCTGCAGAGAAAGAGGATTCAGTCCATTCTAAGATTGCAGAGACTCAAAAGCGTGCATAGAACAAAGTCAAGATTAGTGAACGAAAGAATGACCTGGGCAAAAGACTTGAAAGCCATGAAGAAAAGGGGATTGGGGCCAGGCTTGTGATGATACTATTCCCATTTGAAATTCTCAAATTCTCGAAATAGGTTTCTCTTTTGTGTGTCCTGTTTATTTCCTGTCATTGTATTCTCAGGAAAACCTGAAGGGATTTTTAATTTCTTTCCTATGTGGGCTTACGAAAGATTCTGAAGATTGAGGAAGCGACACCCTTCAGTACACAAAACCCCAACATGTAAACATGCAGAAACCTCTGTCTATCAGACCTACTGAAGAAATCGAAAAAAAGCTTGAGAGACTACTTAAAATTGAAAAGATGGAGAAATCTGATTTGATTAGAAAATTATTGGATATTGGAGCAAATGAAGAGCTGAAAAAATGTGTTCTTGAATTATTTAGGGGAAAAAAAGTGACATTGGCCAGGGCAGCAGAAATTGCAGGTGTATCAGTAAGGGACATGATGGATTTGATACGCGATAATGGACTCTCACTTCACATAACTGCAGAGGACATACAGCGAGATTATGAGGCGGCGATAAGGTGATATGGGTTTTGATTCTTCTCCCCTCATGTATCTGAATAAGGTAGGATTACAGCAGGTTCTAGCAGATCTAGGAGGAGAGAAGATTATTCCTCCACAGGTCTATCAGCAGGTCATAGTCAATCGAAAGATGAGAGGCGAGGCTGATGCACTTGTAACAGAGGAACTGGTGGAGCAAGGGGTCCTGCAGGTCGTAGAAGTTGAAAATGGATTCATGAAGATACTGAAGAGCATAGAAGCAGGACTTCATGAGGGTGAGCTGGAGGTTCTGACTCTGGCAAAGTGCAGGAACGGGATAGCTATCCTGGATGAAAGCATTGCCAGAGACACTGCAACCATCCTCGGGATAGAGGTTCACGGAACATCGTTTCTCATCTTCTTGATGGTAAGGCGGAAGATCCTGGAAAGAGAAGAAGCAAGAGACAAAGTGAATTCGATGATTAGGAAAGGATTTAGGCTTGGTCACGAAGAGTACCTGAAATTTCTTGAATTGCTTCAGTCATCTGAAGATACGAAATTCTAGAGGAATTTGCAGGTTAAATTAGGAAGTAACGCTTTGTCATGGAGCGTTTCATGGTGCAAAGTGCAGATAAGACTCAAAATCCTCTGTGAAGTGTCTGATTGTGCTCACCACCTTGCCGGGCAAATACTTTTATAGTGGCAACATATATTATGAACATGAAACTTATCAAAGGTCCTGAAGAGGTCATTCTGGCGGACCTGTCAGATGCACGAGACCACATGGGAACTGTTTTTTTCAGGACAGACATCAACGAACCTCCTGAACCCTCTGTCAAAGTTGAGCAGGCTACAGAGACCATTCTCCAGATACGTCAACTCCAGACTCCTCAGGCCAACATCTTGTCCACATCCCACTCCTCCATAGAGGGTGGCTCACTCAAGGACAATTTTGACATTTTAAAGTCTGAAATTGAGAGAAAGCTTGATCCGATTTCTCCTGAAATTACAGATATTATCATGGTCGATACCCTTGAAAAACTTAAGAAGGCAGATCAAACCCATACATCTTCCGTAATCTTCCTGGACAACGTGAGAAAAGCAGTTCCCGAAGAAAGGAATCCGCCCAGGGACTCCTCTCAGACCGACCTATGGAGGCTGCTCAAGGGGCTACCCAAGATCAATGGGGCCCTTCCTTGCTGCCACAGGGACAACCTCTCACTTCGCGTGTTTACTGATGGATGTTTCTGCAATGACTACTTCATCCGCGAGCTGGAAGAAGCAACCCAGCTCTTTGCGGTGGACGAAGGATTGAAAATCTGGGGGATCGCAGGGGCCAAGTCTTCAAAACTGGATGCAATTCTGGTGACCGAGAACAGAGAAGACGTTATTGTGGGCCTCATGGGTGGACCTGTCTTTGTCTTGTTGTTGTGGGCCCTCATAAACGAGAAGAGCAGCCTGGGCAGGACGCTTCCCAACAGCATTGGAAAAGCCAATCGCCAGCTCCTGGAGGACCTGTATTCCTCGGAATGGGAAAAAGCCAAGAGGAAAGCACTTGCCCTTGCCAAGAAAATTGAAGCTCAGACTATTCAGGCAATCCTCCCAATTGATGTTATCGTTCAGATTAATGGAAGAGAACGCGTTGTCAACCTCAAGGACATTAACAAAGGTCGTCTCATTTCTGTGGGACCTAATACCATGACTATGATGGGCAATATCTGTGCGAAGCGTGTTTTCTTACAGAATGGCAGCGTTGAACCCCGTTCGGCACTGGCGAACAAGACTGAGTCCGGAACGTTCCTCTTCATGAAAGAAATGCTTCGAAATGTGAAGACTCTCTTTGTCAATGGCGGAGACACAGTCAGTGACGTCAGGCTTCTGGAAAAGGAACTTGATCTTCCCAAGTACAGGAAGAATGGCAAATTGAGAGAAATGGCTGTGGGCGGATTTGTAGTCCAGTGGTGGAACTATCTCAGCAGGGGTGGAGAGATGCCCCCGGGAATTGAATTTGCTCAAACAGGCAGTCTGAGATCATTGTATGAGAAGTTCAAATCAGAACAGTCTTTCACCTGATTCCTTGCTTGACTAACACAGGCGAACTGTGGGAGAACGTACAGGATTACAACCTTAATTGATGGATTCCAGTTCGCGTTCCAACATCTTCATCTGGGACCTGGAAAGCGCCAGAGGATTGAGAGGCAAAAGCAGGATACCGTTATGGAGGGACACATAGTCTGATACTGAACAGATGAATTTGAGTACAGAATCAAAGTCGTTCTGTAGAATGAGATATTCAATACCATCCAGGAGTACTGCTCCTCCACCATTGGTTTTAACGAAATGACTGATAATGAAAGCCATCTTGCTTAATTGTGTTGGTTCAATGCTGCACTTTGTTTCCACTGTAGACAGCCACAGAATCTCAGAGCCAAAATCAAACCGTTTCTTGAGACGACTGGGGTGAACTCTGGTAATAATGAGGATGTTCCTGCGCTTTGATAACTCGGAGAATGTCTTATAGCTCTCGTATGGCTTGTTTTCCTTCATGAAATAGGCTGTTCCTGCTTCCAGGTTCTCTTTCTTCTGTGTGTTCGGGGGTTTTAACCCGAACCCGCGCTTCAAGAGTGTGGTTACCATAATATCACTAATCATTATTGGTGGCGATACTATTTAAAGCTTTCGGTAATCAATATCTCAGACTCAAAAAGCTTTTAAGGTGAGATGAATAGGATGAGCCACCGGGGCCTTTGGGGCCGTAGGGTAGCTTGGTCCATCCTCCAGGCTTTGGGAGCCTGATACCCGAGTTCAAATCTCGGCGGCCCCATCTATTTCGGAGTATTTTTGTGGTCACTGAAGCAAAGCGAGGAAGCTGTGCGCATCATCAACCATTGACATGTTGTTGAACAGGACATAATCCTGGTCTCTGCAGCAGGCTCTGAGCTTTTCTAAGTCTTCGAGTGTGTATGTGTATGAATACATGTTCTTTCCAGGAGGGCTTCCATGAAGTCTGAAATACTTCTGTTCTGTGGTGGGCCTTCTCCTGAAGGGATCAACTCCATCAATGATCCCAAGGTCCTCACAGAGATCCTGGATAGTTGCAGGGTCCCAATCACCTCTCGACTCCCACACATAGGTGAACTTCTCTGGCAAAGAGGAAAAGAACCCCCTTATATTGCCAATAGCCTTCGAACTTTGCTTGAAAGACTTTGGGGTCTGAAATACGATTATTCTGGCTTCTAACAGCTGGGCAAGTGATGCTGTAATGTCAAACGCATTACTTACTTCCCTGGTAGGCTGGAAGAAGCCAAAGTGGTCGGGATTTCCTGCTTCTCTTGACATTTTTCGATATGTGGGGCTGGATGAGGGGTGAGTGATCACCTGCCAGGCCTTGACAGTGAACTCAAAGTCTTCAGGAGCGTTTTTTCTCCATCTTTTGACTGTTTTTTCCATGGGAGGACTGTAGAATGTCTTCTGTACTTCCACTAATCGGAACGTGTCAAAAAGCTCTTTTTGAGATACTGAAAATCCACAGATTCCCACGTGTAACATACAGTAAGAACCGTGTCTTTCAGTTTTATACATGTGGGCTGGACTGACAAACCAAAATCTATATAATCTAAAACATTTGACAGCACTCATGCACGTGGCTATACTGGGAGCGGGTCCTGCAGGTCTTTTTGCCGCTTTGGAATTGGCGCCCCATGTATCCGTGACAGTGATGGAGGAAGGGTCAGAACCTCTCAAGAGGAAGTGTCCAGTGGCCTCTCACAGCAACTGCATTAATTGCAGTCCCTGCCAGATTACCTCTGGAGTGGGTGGAGCGGGCGCTCTCTCTGATGGAAAACTGAATCTAACATACAAGATCGGAGGAGACCCCCAGTCATTGAGGAGGACCCCTGAAGAGATCCAGGAACTCATTAATTACATTGATGAAGTTTTCCTGAAATTTGGTGCCGATACTGATAGTTATGGTGTGGATGATACATCGCTGGAATGGTTGAAGCGAAAAGCCTCTTCAAGTAACATTGAATTCATTTCAGGAAAGCAGAGACATATGGGCACAGACAGAACGCGAATGATAGTGTCCCACTTCTACGAATATCTAAAAGAGCAGGGAGTGACATTTCGGTTGCAGACCAAGGTAGAAGACATAAGGAAAAGAGATAATGAATTTGTCCTGAAGACCACCAAAGGCAACATCACCTGCGACTACCTCCTGGCTGCTCCTGGCAGAGCAGGTGCATACTGGCTGAGGACAAAGGCAAATTCGCTGGGTGCACAGTCCAAATATGGCCCTATTGATGTGGGAGTGCGAGTTGAGTTTCCAGCAGAGCTCTATACATCTATTGAGCATGTTATGTACGACGCGAAGTTCCACTTATACACTAAAACCTATGATGATTTTGTGAGAACATTCTGCACCAACCCACATGGGTTTGTTACTGTAGAGAAATATGAATCATTTGTACTTGTCAATGGAGATGCCCGCAAAGATGTGAAGAGCGAGAATACCAATCTGGCTTTGCTTTCTCGAGTCGAACTGACTGACCCCGTAGAGGATACGACAGAGTACGGCAGGTCCATAGCCCGGCTGGCAAATACCATCGGAGGTGGAAAACCTATTCTTCAAAGATATAAGGACCTGATCAGGGGAAAACGGTCTACCTGGTCCCGTCTTTCACGTGCTTTGATTTCACCCACTCTCAGAGATGTAACCCCTGGAGACATAGCCATGGCTCTCCCCAACCGAATTGTGAAGAACATGATCGAGGGTATTGAGCGGCTGGATGCAGTCATAGAAGGAATTGCCTCTGATAGCACCTTGCTCTATGCTCCCGAAATCAAATTCTATGATACCTCATATGTGGTAACCCGGGACCTAGAGACCCAGGTTCCGCGGTTCTTTGTGGCTGGGGATGCTTCTGGATTCTCCAGAGGGATCATTTATGCTGGGGTCACAGGGATCATTGCAGCTCGAGGAATTATCAGGAAAGTGAATACACAGTAATATACCCCGGTCAATCTGGCAGTCTCCGAAGTCTTCGGGAAAGAAATACTCAGTATAAATAGCTAACATGAAATGAGGAGGATTTTCAGAGATTTTTACTTGAGAGTATTCTCTTTGAACCCGCAGAATTGCTTACATAAGATAAAGGTAACATTTATATAGAGGATATCGCTAAAAAGAGCTTGGGAAAGGGTGTAACATCGATCGCAGGAAGCTTCGCGAGCTGAAATAAAGGAGAGGAGGTGTCTTAAGATGAGTAGAAGACCTAAATACAGAGTAAGAAGGCCCCCGAGGAAAGATTCAGAAAACCTTCCCGATACCTATGCTCTATTCCCCTAGGGAATTCTAATCCTTCCTCATTTTATTATTTTTTGCTGACTCATTGAGACCTCAACAGGAATGGGGAAAGCCCACGCTGAGGATTGGGGGCATCTGTCAACCTCTGGGCAACTTTTCTTTATAGCATTATCCGTCAGAAACAATTAGATACTGACAAAGCCTGCTACAGAAATGGAAAGACTTTTAAGTGCATCTGGTAGACCCTCTCTCATGATTATCCAGGCGCAGATCGGTGCATGCGGGACATGCATTAATTCCAATATATATGAGGGACTGGATGACGTGTACTTTGTAGCTCATTCTCTGGCCCCGGAAAGAGGTATCCTTGAGAAGCAGCCCGTGGAGGAGATGCCGGCTGCTGAGATTGGCATTATTGATGGGCCTATCTGCCTTCAGGGGAAAGAAGAGAGTATTCAACTGGCTAAACTTGTCAGAGAGAAGAGCAAGATCCTGTTAGGTGTGGGAAGCTGTACTGCAGGCAGTTCTACTATTGGAGGATTTATCACTGAAGATTGCTCCAGGTTGCTCCCCTTCTTTTGTCCGTTCTTGAGAACAAGACATCCCAAGGCTGAAGACGTTGTATCATTTGATTATAAGCTTCCCGTTTGCTCAGCCACTCAGGAAGGGCTCAAGAAGTTTGTAAAGGCTGTCCTGGATAATGACACTGCCCAAGTACGGTACTTCGAGGCACCAGGAACCAGTACCATACGGGCAGTGACAGAAGCAGAAGCATGTATGGGGTGCGGAACCTGTGCCATGGCTTGTCCCACCAGAGCAATTTCCATTGTAGAGCAACGTCCCAAGATCAATGGTGCTACTTGCATTCGATGTGGAGCCTGTTTCATTCAGTGTCCGCGTACCTTTTTCAATGCGGAGGCCCTTTCCAGAGACAAGTTTGACCACAGTCCTGACCCGCACCTGGGATATTACCAGGAGATGTACAGCGCTCGATCCAGGAGTAAGAGCACATTAGATGTATCCCAGGATGGAGGAATTGTCACTGATTTTCTATGTTACCTGCTGGAGAGCAATGTGGTGGACGCCGCTGTAGTGGCGGGTTCCCGTCACGGGTGGAACCCCTCTCCTAGGGTAGTTGCTTCGCCGCGCGAAGTGGCCGCAAGTGCAGGCACCAAGTACAGTGTGTCCCCCAATGTTCTGGGAATACAGGAGGCTGTTGACAGAGGGTTTGACCGTATTGCCTTCGTGGGGGTGCCCTGTCAGGTGCAGGGAGTGGCCAAAGCCATGGCCTATCCCTTTGGAGACAGACACTACCACTCCAAGATAGCTCTGGTAATCAGCATTTTCTGCATGGAGAACTTCCTGTTCAGCGAGTTACGTTCTATTGTGGAAGGCAAAACAGAAATTCCCCTGGAATATGTGAATAAGATGGGAATCAGCAGAGGTCGGTTCTGGGTGCGGACAGAAGATCGCAATGTGTTCACTATCCCTGTGAAATATATCGAATCATACGCTCAGAAGAGCTGCTCTCTCTGCCTGGACTTCTGTGGGGAGCTCAGTGATATCTCTGTTGGAAGCGTGGGCAGCCCTCAGGGGTACAGCTCAGTGATAGTCAGATCGGAAAAAGGCAAGAGTCTTTTCGAAAAGTTTGCGTCTCTCATAGAGTGTCAACCCCTTTCAGAGGAGGGAGTGTCAACTATCAGGAACCTGGCTTCTCTGAAGAAGACGAAGAATGGAATGATAACTCGGGAGCTGATCACCCACAAACGCTGGTCTATCCTTGATACCCTGGTGGACATTATTAATCCTCTACCTTGATTCATGTATTCTCAAGGATCACTGTCATCTGGCTCTCACGAGACCATGTTGTTCACTGAAGAGAGCGAGAGAGCACAGGTTCTTTTAGCAACCAGACACCTGGATTAGACATGTCATAACAATTAGTACTGATGATTTGACAATTCAGATGATTTGTCATATTATAGTACCGAAATATTTATAAATTAACTGACCAACTTTTGAGTGGTGATACACATGCCAAACGTAATCGGAATTTCCGGAAGTGAAAGACTCAAAGGAAATACGGAGCAATTCATTCAGCGCGCACTGGACGTCATTTCAGACTACGGTATTAAGACAGAGCTGATCACCCTTGCTGACAAGAAGATAATTGGTGGGTGCACAGCCTGCAACTGGTGCAGATCAAACCGCGCAGAATGTGTAAGAAAAGATGATTTCATGTCCATCTGGAAGAAGATGTATGAAGCAGATGGTATTATTCTGGGTTCTCCCGTGTACTGGGGGAGTGTTACCGCAAAGATGAAAGCAGTGATAGAGAGAGCAGGGCTGCTTGCTGAAGGAAGAGAATTGGATAATGTGGATGGTCCGGTCAAGGACCTGGGCTGGCCATATGACGAAAAGCCTCCTGGACTATTCTACCACAAGGTGGGAGGGGCTATTGCCACCACCCGGAGGACAGGAGCAAATGCAACCCTTGCTGAGCTGCTGATGTGGTTCATGATAAACAACTTTGTTGTTGTTGGGTCATCCTACTGGACTATCGGTGTGGGAACCAAGAGAGTTGCCAAAGAAAACAAGAGTGGAAAATCTGGTAGCACGCACACCACCACCATGCTGGAAACAGATGTGGAAGGAGCAGTGACTATCAAGCACTTCGGCGAGAATTTTGCGTGGGTTGTCAACAACC
>JACVGW010000077.1 GCA_018992565.1 Theionarchaea archaeon | reverse complement strand
ACGGGGCTTCTCCTTCTTGTTGTCATACCTGGTGCTTTTGTGGAACCTGATGAAGAAGAAATGAAGCAGAAATCTGTTTTATCCAGGGTGAAGGTATACTCTGCAGGGAGTATGGCCAACTTCCTTGTAGCAGCATTCTTTCTTGTGCTGTTACTGTCAATCCCTCGTATTCCTGATGGTGTTCAGATCTACGAAACGATACCCGGAACTCCTGCCGACCAGATTGGGCTGGAAGGAGCCATCATCTACCAGATGGATGGGTCAGCAGTTGATACGTATGAGCAATTTTCCCAGGAACTCGAAAGATATAACCCAGGAGATGAGCTGACTCTGGATACAAATAGAGGGATTCTAACTCTCACGTTAACAGAGCATCCGGATGAAGAAGGCCAGGGATACATGGGGGTGTACCCCATTCAGCATTACAAGTATTTCATGATCCTCGATATTTTCAGCTGGATCTCTATGTTAAACCTCAGCGTTGCCCTGTTCAACTTGTTTCCCATTTCCAGTATTCTTGACGGGGGAAAGATCACTGATGAGATATTGCGGCACTACTTCTCAGATACCACTTCCCGGAGATTGTCTGCTGCGTTTGGAGTCATCGCGCTGGGAATCCTGGCGGTCAACTTATTGGGTAATGTGATCGCATGAAAGTCAGGGTCACTGTTAATGGCACGACAGCGTGGATGGAAGGACAGTCAATTGAGTACATTCTGGAACAATGCGGTTACCCTGTTGAGAGTGTTATCCTTCTGAAGGACGGTTCTGTCGTACCTGAAGATGATGTTTCTGACAATGATGCAATTGAACTTTTGCCCGTGGCTTCTGGTGGTTAGATGAGATGCAGGTGTGGAAGAAAAGCAGTATACCACAGAAGACAGTCAGGACAGCAATTGTGTGCGATATGTTTTTCAAAGAGCATTCATTCTAAATTCAGAAAGACCATACGTGCTCATAATTACGTTGAAAAGGGAGATACCATTGCAGTAGGACTGTCAGGCGGAAAAGACAGCACTGTCTTGTTGCATTTGCTATCGGACTTGAAGAAGGACCGTCCCTTCGAGATGGAGGCTATCATCATAGATGAAGGGATCTCCACCTACAGAGAGAAAACTATCGAAGTAGCTATCAAGAATTGTGAGATCCTGGGAGTGGAGTACCACATTTACTCTTTTGAGAAGGAATTTGGAGTCACCATTGATGCATGTGATTCACGTGTCTGTTCTCATTGTTCTTTCTGCGGAGTCTTGAGGAGGAACCTTTTGAATCAAAAAGCGCGGGAGCTCGGGGCAAAAAAGCTCGCAGTGGGCTTGAACCTGGATGACGAGGTGCAGTCAGTACTCATGAACTTCCTGCGAGGGGATCTGTTCAGGTTCGGCAGAACGGGTCCTTCATATACTGAATCCCCCTATTTCGTTCCACGAATCAAGCCTCTCAGGGACATTCTGGAAAAGGAAGTGATGCTCTACGCCATACTATCTAAGATTCATGTAGACCATTCGGTGTGCCCCTATGCTTCGGAAGCGTTCAGAGGAGATATCAGGGATTTCCTGGACCGTATGGAGTCCAAGAGACCAACCACCAAATACAGCCTTCTCAGAAGCTATGACAGGTTGGCACCTTACCTCCAGGAGCAGTTCACCAGCACTATATCTCTGTGCAGCCAGTGTGGGGAACCTACGATAGACACTATCTGTAAAACATGCAGTATGCTGAACACGATCAAGAAAATGAAAGAAAGGTAGAAATACTACCAATGGCACTATCCACCTAGCCGGATTGTTCACCATTTTATGAGTTAGTACCTTTTTCTGTACGGTCTCCCAGGGCTTCTCCCTCTACTTTGTTTTCTACCCGGAGGCACTGGCTTCGGCGGGACGAATCCTTCAATCTTGGGAAATTCATGATAATTGGCTTCCATAATTTCATAAGTTCGGTACCTATCAGTCACTACCACAATATGGGCAGGGGGTCTGATCTTTCGCACCCTCTTGATGACCTCACCTGGATTCATATGGACTTGAACCACGAAATTTACCCTCTTCTCGCTTTTCAAATTGAGGAATTCCGATATAAGATCTTCCGCCATGTGTTTAGGCATTAACCGGGGCTCATGGATTCGGATGTTGGCGTATCGTTCCAGATCTGCCAAGGCTGTCATTGCTTTCTGCGAATTGTCGGCTCTGACCAGAATATAAGGGTCTTTCACGTTATCACCTTGATATAGATTTCACCGAATTCTGCTTCTTGCCAGATTTCTACTCTTTGGTTCATCTCTAAGAACAACAGGTATAAAAATGTTCGTGCTATAAATAAGGGCGATTTGTCTATGAGCAATTGGGAGAAGGTAATGATCTCACCACTCGCTATCATTTTGATTCGTAGAAACAACTCATCTACATATTTTTTGATATCTACCCTGTATATATCTACACGGACCACATGACGTTCAGGGAGTTTCTTGGGCTTGTCTTTTCGTTTCTCTCGTTCTTCCAGTACCGTGAGCAGGGCATTCAGTAATTCCGGAAGAGTGATCTTCCCACTTCTTCGTCTCAAGGGGGGTAGAATGGGGGAAGGTTCAAAGTCGAGTTCCTCTTCCTCTTCCTCTTCATCTTCCTTTTCTTCAATGAAAAAGGACTCAGATTGCATTCTGAGGAGAATGGTGGCAACTAGGTAGGTTTTTCCCGATAATCGTAAATCCAACTCTTCTGCCCTTTGTATCTGTTCCAGATATTTCTCCGTCAGCTCTACAATATCAATATTCCAAGGGTCTACTTCACGGGCAAAGACCAATGACATCAGCATGTCTATAGGCCCGATTTCCATAGTATGGATGTACTCTATGGTGTTAAAAAGGTATCCCCTGATTTATTGGGCAGGGGATGAGACTGCATTCTGCAGGCTAGGAGAATACTTCTCTGAGTATGAGGGTCTGGTGACGTGCTGGCCCCACAGAGACGACATACACGGGAACTGCTAGCTGGTGTGATATGAAGTTGATGTATTTCTTTGCGGCTTCGGGAAGCGCATTGAATCCTGATTTGGCCACCTGTTCTGGATCAAAGCGCCATCCTGGAAATTCCTGGTAGACAGGGTTGCACTGGGCAAGTGTTTTCATGGAAGCAGGGAACTCGTAGAGGGGGTTATTACCTACCATGTAGTGAGTACAGACCTTTACAGTTTCCAGACCGTTGAGCACATCCAGCTTGGTTATGGCAATGCCTGTGAACCCATTGACGCGGTGGGAGTACTTCAGAAGCATCATATCCAGCCAGCCACACCTCCGGGGTCTTCCGGTGACTGTTCCATATTCACCTCCTCGATCTCGCAAGTAGGTTCCGACTTCATCTTCAAGTTCGGTAGGGACGGGACCTGTTCCCACCCGGGTAGTATATGCTTTCACAATACCCAGGACCTGTTTTATGGAGAGAGGAGAAATCCCTGCCCCAGTACATGCAGCACCAGCCACGCAGTTGGATGAGGTTCCGTACGGGTAGATCCCGTGGTCAATTCCCAGGTGCGTGCCCTGTGCCCCTTCCAGGAGTACATGGTTCCCTTCCTGTAGAGCAGCATTCACCAGCAGCGATGTGTCAGTCACATACTTTCTCAGGTAATCTGCATATTTATTATATGCTTCAAATACTTCATTTATTGTAAGTCTGAAGGGTTGATTGTGTGCTCTGAACAGTGCCTCTTTCATACTCATGAAGAGGCTCAGTTTCTCTTTGAAGACTTCTTTGTCCAGAAGGTCCACAAAGCGAATGCCAAACCGTCCTACTTTGTCCTGGTAGCAAGGTCCGATCCCTTTTCCTGTGGTCCCTGCTTTTAGGTTCCCCTTAAGGGATTCCTCCAGGGAATCCTGGAGTTTGTGGTAGGGCATGATGACATGAGCTCTCTCAGAAAGGTACAGCTTCACAGGTATGCCTTCTTTTTCCAACTCGGAAATTTCTTCAATAAGGATTTCTGGGTCTACCACTGTCCCATTGCCAATGACAACCTTTTTGCCTGAAACTGCGCCTGAGGGAATGAGACGGAACTTGAAGGTCTTATCTTCCACCACAACGGTGTGTCCTGCATTGTTACCTCCTTGAAATCGCACTATGTAGTCTGCCTTCTTGGAGTAGTAGTCGGTGATTTTTCCTTTCCCTTCATCTCCCCACTGGGAGCCTATAATTACTGTTGCCATGACGTTTCTTTAAGAGGTGAAGGGATAAGTGTTGTTCCAAATATATTTGGACGAAACCTGTATACGAGCCTGCACTGAGACTATTTGTCGATTATTCCCTGTTCAGTCACCACAAAGATGGCCTCACCTTCTGGCAGATTTGGTGAATCTACCAGACGGGCGATTCGCTGCCCTTTCTTTGATTTTCTCAGGTAAACGCGCATGGTGGCAGAGTGTCCCAAAACGTGTCCCCCAATGGGTTTGTTGGGATCTCCAAAGAATGCATCTGGCTTGGCAGAAACTTGGTTGGTGACAAATACTGCCACATCATACAGGTCTGCCATCTCATGCAGGGTCCTCAAGTGCTTGTTCAGCAACTGCTGCCTCTCAGCCAGAGTACCTCTTCCGATATATTCTGCCCTGAAAGAAGCAGTGAGCGAGTCCACTACCAGCAACCTAATTCCCCCCTGACGAAGGAGCTCTTCAGATTTTTCCGCCAGAAGAATCTGATGTGAGGAATTGAATGCCCGGGCAACCCTGATTTTCTTCATGACAGCAGCAGTATCCAGCTGGAGCCCCTCAGCCATCTGGATAATACGCTGAGGCCTGAAGGTATTTTCAGTATCAATGAAGATAGCTCCTGCGTCCAGTCCTCCCTTTTCCTCGGGAAGCTGGACATTTACACATAACTGATGGGCTAGCTGGGATTTTCCCGAGCCAAATTCACCAAATACCTCAGTAATAGCCTGTGTCTCCACGCCGCCTCCCAGGAGGTCATTTAAATCTGTGCTTCCCGTTGTGATATGTCCGATGCTCTTTCTCTTTTCCTGCAGTTCTTCTGCAGTTATGAATCCACCCACGTCAGCCATTTCCTTGGCGGCCTCGATGACCTTTGTGGCAATAGTCTCTCCCAGATCAGCCAATTCGCTGAGATCCTTTGGTGAACTCACTGCAATCTTTTCCACTGTTGCATATCCCGCTTCTCGCAGTTTCTCTGCTGTCTTGGGACCAATTCCTGGTAAATCTTCAATGTCTGGCATTCTAAACCTCCACTAGTCCTTCTAGTTCCTTTATCATATCGAAAGCTTCCTTTTCCGCTTCCACCGCATGGAATTGATAACACACGCATTCTACTCCTGCTTCCCGTTTATATACTCTTGTGTAGAAGCAATATTCTTCACCTTCCTTAACATCTCCAACAACGATGCCTGTTGCCTCACCTGAACCATCATCCATGGTGATCCTGGTATATGTGTCGAATTCCAGAACTCTCTTCACCAGGGCATAGACCTCAACAAAGTCTCCTTCCTCAAGGTCTGCCAGGCGTTTTCGGGAAGGGTGTAACAATGATTCGAGCGAGGGAAACTCATCAGCGATTTTCTCCACGCTTTCAACTGCAAGCTCTCTATCATAGGTACCCTGGACTTTTATGAGCTGACCATCTTCCACAGCAGTATCAAGGTCAGCGCATATTCTTCCAGATTCATCAATGAGCTCTCCTTTACAATATCTTCCTATCAGGACAATGGGTCCTTTCTTCACATTGAAGATCTTCTGTTCAGGTGTAAATTCTTCTTCGACTTTAACCCTTCCCAGGGATGAAACATGAAGTTCCAGTCCCTGCATTCCCTCTTTGGCAAATCCATTATCAATACTGAGGCGTATTCCCTGGACCAGTCCATCAACCATGTCTGCCTGCTCATTCCACAATACCACTCGGATCTCTGCACTCTTGTCCTGGAGAGTGAAGCTGGCCAACTGGCCGGGAGAACCATCGCTCTTGACAAAGGAACGCCTCTCTCCCAGGTCAGCGACCGTACCTGACACATTGTACGACTGACCAGGTTCGAGATCAATGAGATCGACTCGCTCCACTTCAGGCAGTTCCGAGACTGTAATAGCAGGGGTTAACACAATGCGTCCTCTCCATCCTGAATGGAGTTCAAGCTCATTCAATCCCATCTTGGTATACCCATCTTCCACAGCAATCAAATCTCCCCGCTTTAGCCGCTGGGCAACATCTGCCTTATCATTCCACAGGCATAGCCTGATTTCGCCGGTGTCATCCATCAATGACAGCGAGGCCACCTTCCCTGTTCCCCCGTTCTTCTGAAATTCTCTGACTCCAAATAACTGGCATACTCTTCCAGCGACATCAACATCTGCCATTTCTTCTTCTAGTTCTGCAATAGGGGTATAATCAGTTTTGCATTCAGGTAAATTTTTATCTGTCTCGGATATTTTGGCGATACTGCCTCTTCTGGAGGGAGAGAGATGTATTTCAACTCCTTCTCTGTATCCTTTCTTAACATATCCGCCTTTCACTTCAACAATTTCTCCTTTCACAAAGTTTGCGGCAAGGTCTGCCAGATCATCCCACAGTACTACCCGGGTGCTCCCTGTTTCATCCATGACTTCCACATTTGCCACCTTTCCAATGCCACTGTCCCTCTGAAAGACTCTGATAGTTGATATGCACGTCACCCTGGCACATAGCCAGACGTCGCTCATACCTACATTCAGGCTTCTAATTTCCATGAATTCGCGGGGATGTTCCAGCTTCAGATCCACTCCTAAATCCGCTGCAACTATCAAAATCGCCCCTTCCTCGGATAATAAACCACTAAATTCATCAATTTTCTCTCGTATTTTCTGATTCAATTCCTCTCTGGCAATCTTCCCCTCAAGTTGCGAGAAGATCTGGTCAATATTCATGTCCAGTGGTAAGAGATCAACCCTTATAACTCTTTGGTCGACTTCCACTCCGGCAGCAGTGAGCTACTGTCGTCAGATCTTGAAGGCAAGTATTCTAAGGGAATGTCTGCATAGTTCTAAAAAAATTAAAAAAAGATATATATTCACATATTCTTGAAGTACACTGCTAGAATAGAAATAATCCCTGAAAGTGCCAGAACGAGAGAGCCATATAGCTGTTCAGACATTCCGAAGGCCACAATTACCCCGATGATCCACAGCAGGATGCACAGATACCATGTGGTTTTCTTGGGTGGCGTTAACGCCATGATATCACCATATTCCTAGGTTCTTCCATGTTTATATAAATTGTGAAAATTTGTGACCTCAGACAGCTAGATGTGCGACTGTTGATTCGTTATAGCGAGAATCGCAAAAACCTGATGGGTGGTGGGCGGTCTATAGCCTGTCTTCTGTATGTGATCTGGAGATCACCTGCGGCATTCCACTGAGCGACCTACCTCTGCCTCTGGCTGGGGATTCATTGGCAACATTTGGTCTTGCATGACCGTAAGGGAGCTTTTCACCGCTTCCACCACGCTCATCGACAGATGGGCTGTCTCATTCTCATCGGGTAGTGGCCGTGTTGTTTCTGTGCTTTACCCTGACTTTCGCCAGGCTCCAGAGGAGCTACGGTCCCAGCCCCATGGACAGAACTTCCTCAGACATATGTCCGAAGCCGCAGACCGCCCACTATTCTCACTAGGGACTTTCAATATAAAAAGATGTGCCCTACCTTCTGCCCATAATTACATCTGGCAGTAGAGAGAGACCTTTCTCCCCAATAATCCCATTTCTTCTCCATAAAACCAAAAATCCCACCCCAGTGTAACCTGTTTCATGGTAATGTTTAAAAAGGTCTTCTCAATGAATAGAGTATGAGAATGTTCAAGGTGCTACTCATTGCAGTCCTACTCATAGCCTGTATGTACTCGGTTACAGCCTACGCTCTTACTATACGAGTATTCGATATTTATGGAAATCCCATTGAGGGGGCCAACGTGAAAGTGGCTTATGATGAAAAGAAAACGAACGCGGAGGGAATAGCTGTTATGGATATTCCTCAGCAGTACACTGTGCCCATCAGCCTGGTGGTCAGTAAGGATGGATATGAAAGCTATGGGGCAATTCTGAACCCTCCCTATCCAACCAGCTATGAGGTCGTGCTGTACTCATCAGAAACAGGGTACATCTCGGGCATCCTGTATTTTAACTCCACTGATACTCCTGCCGGAGCAGGATATGTGATTGAGTTCTTTGATGCTCTTCGCAATGAGAGTATTGGATTTTCAGTAACAGATGACAATTCTCGGTTTGACTTTGAAGTGAGTATGGACAGAACATGTTTTCTTATCGTCACAGACTATCCGGAGCAGCGATTTGAGGCTGTGCCTGGTGACGATTTGGAAATCATAGTAAAGACCACAGAAAGGCCAAAAGCATCCATTCTCCTGCAGAGTGGGGTGAAATTCGATCCAGGCTCAGTCATTGTGGTGGGAGTTGAGGCTAACCAGATGGACGGAGTCACTGCCCTCCAGGTACGCAGTGCCCTCCTCACCTGGATCAAAGAGGCAGATCCCCGGATTACAGAGAAAGTTCCCGATTTTCAAGACCGGTATACCTCCATCAGTGCTACCACACTGGATCAACTGCAGACTGTGGAGATTGCCAATGACAATGCGAACCTGGAGAAATCAGGGTTTATTACTGTTATTGTGGGAGGACCGGAAGTCAACGCATCTATGCTGCGCTACAATTCCAGCTTGTCCACCAAGTTCATAGAAGACAGAAACCTGGCCAACAAATGGTTCATTCAGGAACCAAGCGGATTCTCCTACAAGGATTCAGAGTACGGCATAATTGCCCTTATCCCCATGTTCAGCAGGCTGGATGATTCCGCCATCCACACCATTACGGGAGGGGATAAGAGGCTGTGTATGCTGGTTATTGCAGGAAATGCGCGGGAAGGAACGTATGCGGCAGGGCTGAAGCTGAAGCAGATCCTCAAGGAAGGAGCTGAGGGACAGGAGCTGCTCACTGAGCTGGATAAACTTCTCCTCTGGATCTTCATGGGACAGGAACAGACAATACAGCCTGTGACTGTGGTGGTCAAATATGTGGACCAATCAACGGCCAGCATTGTGGATGTTCTGCTCGGTTAGCATAGAAGTCTTCTTTTCTGCTATCTAAAGTACTGATTTTTTCTAATTTTTTAGGTAATATCTCATCAGACTCAATAAGCTTTTCTTCAGTGAGAACACTATTTTATCCACCGAGTTTCGAAAAAAGTAGCAGGGTTACAGTAATATTTACAACATTCAATAACTCTGTAACCGAAAGATTTATATACTCCTTCAAACAAGAGGAGGACAGGAGATACACACATGGAAGCTGGTCTCGAAGGGAGGTGAAAGATGTCCCCCGGAAAGAGGGACTTTCTTTCCTTTTTTGTTTTTTTAGATCATACTGTAATCCCGTCTGAGATTTATCAATATTTGATAGGAAAAGTCGTGTACGCCACAGAAAGCTCCTTATTCTTATAAAGCCTGCTCTCCTTATTACTTCATGTTGAATGATCTGTTTTATCCGAGGACAGTGGCTGTGATTGGAGCTTCCCTCAAAGAAGGAAGCCTGGGATATCATGTCATGCAAAACAACATTCATCTCAAAGCTGAATTATATCCAGTCCACCCTGTTTATGATGATGTCATGGGTTGTAGAGTGTACCGTTCAGTCCGCGACATACCAGAGAGTGTTGATGTGGCGATCTCTGTGGTAGGTCCTGACAACACGCTGCAGATCACACGAGAGTGTGCAGAAGCAAAAGTCAAGTTCCTCATTATTGTGACATCGCGCTTTGGTGAAGCAGCCCGCTTCAAAGAAGGTAAGCTCTTGGAGCAGAAAATCGCGGAGGCAGCAAGAAAGAGTGGGATGAGAATCGTAGGACCTAACTGCATTGGTGTATTGAATATCCCTTTTATTAACAGTACTTTTCTTCCAGAGTACAGTCCCTTTTCCCTTGAAGGCATGCCCATCCCCCCCAGGGGTAACATTAACATTATCAGTGAATCAGGCTCAGTTTCAGGATTACTCACAGCCTGGTTGGAAGAACAGGGATTGGGATTGAATAAGTTGGTTAATTATGGAAATGGCATTGATCTGGTGGCTACTGATTTTATGGAGTACTTCCAGAAAGACATGGAATGCGATGTTGTTGGGGTCTATGTTGAAGGTATCAGAAACGGCAGACGGTTTATGGAAGCTGCTCGGAGCCTCAACGAGAAGAAACCCGTAGTCATCCTCAAACCCGGAAGCGAACTTGCGTCCAAAGCTGCTCTCACTCACACCGGCAGTGTGGCAACCAATGATGCTATCCTGGATGGTGCTCTGAAGCAGGTTCACGTGAACAGAGCTCGTAACTACGGGGAGTTTTGTGCTGCCATAATGACGCATTCTATGGTTTCGGATCGCTTCCTCAACAGAGATCACTTTTTCTGCGTGGGCATCACCAACGCAGGTGGGTTCAAGGTGCTCCTGGCTGAATCACTGCGTCAGTATCAGGTGCCTGAATCGACTCTCAGTGTACTGTCACCTGGTGTGGTATCTGAGCTGGAGAAAATTCTCCCCCCCAATGTAACCGTCACTAACCCTCTGGATATTGTGGGAGACGCTTCTTCAGAAACCTACTGCAAAGTCATGGAAACCCTTCTTTCAGAAAACAATGTAGACTGCATTCTGAGTATTCCTTCTTTTGAGCCGGCATCGCTGCGAGAAGAACTAGTGAAGGATACAGCCCGCCTCATGGTGGAATATGGGAAACCCGTGATAATAGCCAGCGTAGGAGGCGAGCTGGCAAGAATTATCAGAGATAAGTTCCAAAAAGTATTCGTACTCAATTTTGACAAACCAGAGGATCTTGCTTTTGCCTACCAGATTCTGAGGAAGAGACACCAGTTCCTCACGAAGGCTCCTCCTCCCGCAGATTTTTAATGATTTTTTGTAGCTCTTCAACGAGCTTTTTCTTATCATCAACTTCTTGTTGAAGCTGCGTTACTTGAGACTCATACACTGCGTTTTCTGACTCCAGTGTTGCAACTTCGGCCTCAAGCTGGTCAATCTTGGCGTACAAATCTGTTTCAAGTGATATGCGAGCCTGCTGTTCTGCGTCCAATTGAGACTGCAGGCTCCGGTTCTCCTTGGTCAGTCGATCATATTCAGTGGCAAAGTAAGCAAGCCCGGCTGTGGAGAGAATAAGTAGCACAGAAAGCAGAGCCAGAGCCCAACCCCAGCTCTTCTTCTTTTCACTTTCATACTGTTTCTTCCACTGGTCGCGTTCAATTTTCGTTTCTACCAGCTGTTTTTCCAGCAGGAAGTTATCTTCTTCATACCGTTTGGCAATCCGTTCCCATCGGTCGGCCAGTTCAAAAGATTCTTCCATGAATACCGCTTCCTTCAGACTATTTAAAGCTTTATGCTCTTCAGAGCAATAATCCCACCGCAGGAGTCGCATACGTAGTATGCGTCAGTCCAGCAGTCTGGACATGCCCATCTGCCACATACCGCACACTGCTTGAGGGCTGAAATAGTGTGAGATGTGCTGCACAGATCACATAGATACTGGGAAAAGGTCAAAGGGTTCTTCTGAGGAGGTTCGCCCTGCCCCCTGACCATCTGAATCTCACTTTTCAACTGAGTGTAAAGATCAGACTCACTTTTTGGATTTTCCTTTTCCCGGTTTGGCCATTTCCTTTTCAAGGACATCAAGTCTTTCCTCCAGGCTATCGAGGGTGGCCTTCATCTGCGATTCAAAGGCCTTGAGCTCAGCTACGCGAGATTCATCTTCCTGAAGTTGAGGGGTGTTCTCACTTTCAAACCGCCTGACTCTGGATCTGCTGACCAGTCTCCATTCTGCCATGAGGGTTTCGAATCTCTGATCAAGGTATTCGTCAATGCGACTCTCAATGGGCCGGGTAAGTTCCACTCTTCCTGAGGAACCTCTCAGGAAGTAGTACACAATAACGAAGACAATACCCAGGATGATGAGGAAGAGCAGGACTTCAGCTGCTGTCATGGGGAACCCTCCTTCAGTGTTTTGAGGCGCGCTTCAAGCTCACTGAGTCTCTGGGATGCCTGGGTACAAAAATCCTTTACAGGATCGACACTACCTTCCAATTCCTGTATCCGATGAGAAAACCCCCTGATATCTCTCGCAGACGCCAGGTTCCATTCCTTAATGAGGTATTCCATGTTGCGATCAATGTATTCGTCAATATAATCATCAACCAGCCTCATGGTGACCCCTCCAACTTCTCAAGTTCCTTTTTCAAGGCTTCAGCTCTCTTTTCCAGATCAGATTTCTGTGTGTACAATGCTGTTATCTCTCTTGTGACAGTGTCAAGTCGTGATTCCAGGTCATGCAGGTCATGATCCGTCAGCAACTGCCACTCGCTGATGATCTCCTCAAAATGAGCATCGAAGTACACATCCAGCGTCTTTTCGAAGGTGGGAATTCTATTTTCCAGTGATGAAGGCAATTCGTATACTTTCCTCACATAGGGAGAATCTCCCAGCCTTGTTCTCGTGGTGGTAGGATACATGGATTCACCTTATTTTCTTCTCCTCTTTCTTTATTCTCTCAAGCAACCGGTCCAATTTCTCCAGTTTAACATAATTTTCAAGCCGCTTTAGCCGGGATTCCACTGCCTTTTCTCGGGCAAAAATGTC
>JACVGW010000076.1:8213-12744 GCA_018992565.1 Theionarchaea archaeon | reverse complement strand
GGGCAACTTCACGTTTTTCAATGATTCACTGTGCAGGATGCTGGGATATGAAAGAGATGAGCTCATGGGGATGAACAACAGGGAGTACATGGATAGTGAGACTGCACGCACGGTATACGAGACATTCAACAAAGTCTATAAAACTGGGATTCCAACTCGTGCTTTTGACTGGGAGATTACAAGGAAAGATGGTTCTACACGGGCTGTAGAAGCTTCTGTATCTCTCATGAAAGGCCCTACAGGAGAACCCACAGGATTTCGGGGAGTCGCCCGGGACATTACTGAGCGCAAGGAGGCTGAGAAGAAGTTGAAAGAATCAGAAGCAAATTATCGCTTCCTGGTTGATCACTCCCTGCAGGGAATCATTGTCACTCAGGGGTATCGTTATGTCTTTGTCAATCCTGCTTTTGCAGAAATCGTTGGCTACAAACCTGAAGAATTACTCTCAATGAGCCCGGAACAGGTGAAAGCCACTATTCATCCTGGTGATCAGGCCATGGTCTGGGAACGACATCAGGAGAGGCTGAAAGGAGGACCTGTGCCTCCCCGTTACGAGCTGCGTGTCATCCGGAAAGATGGCGCAGTCAGGTGGATAGAGCAGTTTGCCGTTCGCACTGAGTTTGACGGCAAGCCTGCAGTGCAGACCAGCATCATAGATATTACAGAACGGAAAACAGCAGAAGAACAGATACGGGAGTTCAACCAGGAACTGGAAAGGAGAATTGAAGAGAGATCGCGGCGCACCGAAATCTTCCTTCAAACACGAGATGAGCTCCAGGGAGAAAAGAGCTGGGAAGTGGGCTTACAGCAGATCGTTGAAAGCATGACTCAGCTTGGATTCGACAAAGTGGGTATATTTCTTGTTGATCCATCACGTAAGAGACTGGTTTTCCATTCAGGGAGGGGACCGAGCCTCCCCGAGGTTGGTACCTCACTGTCACTGAAAGAAGAGGAGTACTACGGAGTCAAATGCGTTCTGGAAAAGACATCTATACACTATAAGGATGCTAACCAGGCAAAAAACAAGGAATTCGAGTCTGAGACTACCTCCTTTGCATGGGTCCCCATTGTGGTCCAGGATGAAGCCTTTGCTGCACTGGCAGTGGGTATCCTGGGGGATGACAACGTAATCACTGAGGAAGATCTCAAAGACCTAGAAATTCTGGCAAGCATGTGTGCCGCCTTCATTGACAGGACGAGGCTGCTTGTTGAACCCGTGGCAGAGAAGGTCTTGACCACAGAGATAAAACACTGGCTGGACCCTTCAGAGGGATACATTGTCAAAGAAAAGAGACCAGATCGCTCTTTTGACATATTCAGTGATATGGTCACCCATGGGATACCTGGATTTGTAATTTCCCGGGAATACCCGGAGAAGATACGGACAAAATATAACCTGGTGAAAACTCCAATGCTGTGGCTTTCTCGATCCGAAATGGAAAAGACATTAAATCCTGATGATCTTTCCAAATTAAGCTACATTATACAGGATTTTACCCGAAAATGTGAAGAATCTGTGGTCTTGCTGGACGGAGTGGAATACCTTACAACCCAGATAGGGTTCATACCAGTGCTGAAATTCCTGCATGACCTCAAGGACATTGTGGTGGTGAATCATTCGAGATTGATTCTACCTCTCCATGTAGGGGCAATCTCAGATAAGGAATACAGGATGATAGAGAAGGAATTTCTGGTCTTAGGAGAAGAATGATGTTATTCCCATGATATCAAGAAAAGAGTTGGCTGATCACCTGTCAGCAGACTGCACGTTTGCAGCTGCCTGCTTTTTGCGTCTTTCCAGTAACCCGTCAAGAGAGAGTACTGCACCAAGTCCCGATAATACGCCCACTCCACATCCCAACAGGAAATCAAGAGGTCTTCCGAGGTCTATGGGAAGTAATAAAGAGAGGACTATTCCCAGAGCTCCAAAGGTGGTGAGGACAGCGCCAATGGACATTTTGTGTTCAGACTTCATAGAGAAAATGAGTTAATCCTTCTGAAATACTTTTCTGTGTTGTAGGGTTCATGGTCAGACTCTATCCAGGTAAACCTTTATCTTCCTCCAAAATCATCGAGCCCATGCATCCCAGCCGCATTGCCCTGGTTTTCATTGTGCTCTTATCCTTCTCCACTGTTTCAGCTTTCACTGTAACCAACGAGTACCCTCTCTCCTGGGATGTGTGGTACCATCTGCGAATTTCGCGGCAATTCAGTGAAGGTCACATCACCTGGGATTCGGGGTCCTTCGGGCCCCAGGGCAGAGCTCACACGTACCCACCTGTTTTCCATCTATTCACAGCTCTCGTATACCGGGGGACGGGACTACCTTTGGAAACACTGGCCCGGGTTATGCCCCCCTTCCTGGCTGCACTCACCATTGTAACAGTTTATCTCCTGGCAAGGACACTTTTCTCTGAGAAGATAGCCTTATCCTCCTGTCTGCTGGCCGCAGTATGCCCATTATTCCTGGACAGGGCAGTCTCGTACACTCCTGAGCTTTTGGCCTTCACATTGTTCAACCTGGGATTATATGCCTTTTACAAGGAGAAATGGATTTTCTCAGGTCTCATTGGCGGGTTACTAATACTGACCCATGGGCTGTCTGGGGCAGCCTTTCTGGCAGTCATTTTCATGTACACTCCTTTGGCACTTGCAATACTCAAGAAGAATCACCTCAAGCACTTCATAGCCACTGTTCTCATTATAACATTCATAGCTGCTCCTTGGGTTCTCTTGCAGCCTCCTGCCTTCTTCCCCAAGGGATTTGCCTACCCCCTGGAGCTTTATCCCGAGAAACTGGGTGTTATCACCTTGTTACTGGCCTTTCTGGGAGCAACTTTTCTAGCCCGAAAGAAAGAGACGGTATTCATCCTCAGTGGCGTGGGTTCCCTGTTCTTGCTGTCCCAGGCTGCATTTTCCCTTCCCTACCGCTTTGTAGAATTTCTCCTCTTTCCTGTGGCAATATTGGCAGGTGTCTTTCTATCCAGGATCTCCCGGTACCGGCTGGTTATCCCCCTCTTCTTGCTGGCCTTTGCCCAGAGCTACTGGGTCATAGAACCCTACCACCCTGTAGTGACTGATGAACAGGCACAGAGTTACACCTGGCTCTCTTCCTCATCCATTTCAGGCTCTACCGTCATCTGTGAATGGAGGACAGCACCTGTCATAGCCTATTTCTCTCACACTCCTCCTGTTAAAGGTGCTTACCAGTTTGGTGCTCCAGATCTTGTGAAAAGGACAGCAGACACGACAGCATTTTATACTGACTATGATATCTCCATACTGCAACTATACAACACTTCTTTCATCTTGTACGGAACTGAAGAACATGTCCTCTACTCTGAACCTCCTTTCAACAGAGTCTACGCTGCAGGTGAAACTGCCTTTTATCACCAATAGGTTAATAAATCACCATGAAAAAAACCCTGTATGATCCCTGAATTCATTCAAGAATACTTTGTAGATCCCATAAAATATGGTGAAGGGTACAATTGGATCAACACCCTGACCTACGGTATCATTCTGGTCATAGCCTCATATGCAGTTTACACATATTTGCGGAATAAAATTACGATGGACAGGCATTTCTATTATTCAGTTGGGCTATTCGTCCTGGTAGGTGGCTCTGCCCGGGTTGTGAAGGATATGGGTGTCTCTGAAAGCTATATTCTGGTGACACCATTAATATTCTTTCTGATTTTTGCCATCACCTTCATATCATTGGTAGTTCTGGTGAAATGGAAGGGGGAGAAATACTACACGTACCTGGCTGCAGAGGCTGTCGTACTGTTTTGTGTCATTCTGGGAGTCCTGGCGTACAATGCGGAAGCCTATAACTGGAAGGGATTGCTGTATATAGTGGCTACAGCAGTCTCAGTGACAGTTCCCGTTTACTATATCTCGAAATACATGAACCTGCAGTTTATTACCAGAAATATTGAGATCATGGGGGGCCACATGCTGGATGCCAGTGCCACCAGTTTTGGGTTAGCCATGTTTGGGTACTTCGAACAACATATGCTCCCCGGGATGCTCATCAGGTGGTTTGATACACCCTTTGTGATGTTTCCTCTGAAAATCGTTGTAGTTGGCGCTGCCTTATCTTTCATAGAGGATATTGAAGATGAAGGATACAAGAATTTCATCAGGTTAATTATCCTCATCCTTGGAGCTGCTCCCGGGTTACGTGATGTGCTGCGCATCTTCTTCTTGACGTAGGTGACCCATGAAAACGCTGGTTACTGGTGGGACAGGGTTCATTGGTGGACATTTGGTGGAGGCTCTACCTGGTGACGTGGTCTGCCTGGTGAGAAAGAGCTCTACTATATCCCACCTGGAGGATCTGGGCGTAGAGGTAGTGTATGGGGATTTGACAGATTCTGATTCATTGAAGAGGGCAGCACGGGATGTAGATTGCGTGTACCACCTGGGAGCGTACTATACCTTCCATGGAGCATGGGACCAGTACTATAAAGTGAATGTCCAGGGAACTCACCTGCTTCTTGACGCTTGTGAGAATGTTGACCAGTTT
>JACVGW010000076.1:1839-8113 GCA_018992565.1 Theionarchaea archaeon | reverse complement strand
TTTACCAGGTTTGTGGCGGGATCTGGCGAGAGCCTCGTTGATTTTGTCTACATAAAAGATGTGGTCCAGGGATTTCTGAAGGCGAGAACACAGAGAGCTATTGGGGGAACGTACTTCATATCCAGTGAAAGAGCGTTAACCTATACTGAGGTGTACGAGACTCTGGGCCGGCTGCTGGGGAGAAATCCCCCTACTCTGCATGTACCTGTAGCTCTGGCAAAAGCGGTCATAGCCCCTCTTGAGCTGTTGTATGGCCTTTTGGGCAAAGAAGACTTCATGGCTCATGTATCGACGGTTGAGGCCACTCAGAATGACAGAGCATACTCCTGGAAGAAGGCCTATTCTGATTTTGGGTACAAACCAGAATACAGCTTTGAAAAGGGGGCTGAAATCACTTTAGAATGGTATAGGGAGAATGGATATATTTAGGGATTGAATTATGGATTATCCCTTCACAAAAAATGTGAAACCATCACATATTATGTTCTCATCTCACAAATACTTTTATTTGGTTGTGAGAGGTAGGTGGGGTAGAATGAGGTTGATCATGAGGGGGGAATAGTGATCAGCTAGCGTTCTGGAATGTACCCGGAGGTGTCTAGAATACAGATAGCAGAAAAAACCAGACCCCTTGAGGAATTGGAGACATATCAATCTGCAGTAACGCTGCGGGAGATACTTGATGGGTTTCAGACCCTTCAAGAACAGGAAGAATGGAGAGATGATAGCTCGTCTCTCGGAATGGAGTCTCTATGGGATGATGAAAGAGATGAGGAATTCGCACTTGAACAGGAACTTCTCACGTACGTGCAGGAGAACCCCGGCAGGAGCCGCAATGCCATCTTCAGGCACTGCAGGAACAGGGGATATTCCCACAGCGCTGTCGGAGAAATCTATAATGTGCTGGTATACGACAAGAAGATTATTCAGCGGCTAAATGTGGGAACCTTGCTGTTTCCTCGATATGCTCACTTCCTTGACGAGTTGCAGGAGCAGAAAAGAGATGCACTTTATGAGGTCTTGGGTCCCCTGTAGAGAAACTCACCTTATACATTTTTTCCAGAATTCACATCATGTATCCTCCTAAAAAAGGAGGGCTCCAGGGATATGGACCCTGGAGGCCCTCCTGCCGGTCTCGTGTAGGGCGAAGGGGGTGAAAAGGCTTCGATCTTACCTCTTCACTGTATATGCACTAAATCACCAGAACTTTCCATTCGATTTGTAGCAATGAATTTCATCTGCATTTACGTTTTTTCTTTCTTTAAATGAATTTGCCATGTCAAGGCCTTCCACATTTTCCGGACTTGGCTGTGACCTCTGTGCTGTCAGGTTTGCGGCTGGTAATTTCTCGCATTCGTCTCGCATGCTTTTCTGGGTTCAGATGCACCGAGAAAGGCAGAGCAACCTCTCAGAGTGCAGTACTAGATAGAGAGGTCCCTGTCCGTGGTGTCTCCTAGCAATGAAAAGATATGGAACCTCATGAAAGCAGACAGACTGTAACATCAAAGCCTCTACATTTTATGGATTGTCTATCAGGACAAGAACGTGGAGCGAAAATTTCTTAACTATTGACTTCCTATACGTTACAAGTACACTATGTATCAACAACCAATAAGAAGGAGGCCTGTAATGAAGGAATTTGGAAAAGAATTTGATGCATACGAACCCCTGGAAGTAGGTTCTATTCTTGATTCAGAGGATCGACCTCAGTCCGTAGACAAATTTCTGTTCAAGACTCTGGCCAGAGGCCAATCTGAAATGAAAGAGCTGCAGGAGGAACTATCACGGCCTGTGGTGGGCATTGCTCCCGCCGCCAATGTGTACATGATTTCTCCTGACCAGGAAGACCTGGCAGACTTCATCAAGAGAACGTTACCCATTTACAACTACTATGTAGTGGAACTGGGATTGAACGTCCTGGTGGGGCGAACGGCCCAGATCCCTGAACTCCTCTTCCAAGTGACATTGAAAGGAGGGACCAGAGAAACGGATGTGGTGGCCTATGATATTGCTCCTAAAGACGAAAAGAAGTACACAGAACTGATTTCTGGCAGCGTCAAGATAACTCTGGGCATTAGCACGTTACTGAAGTTCGTGCCCTCTCCACTGGGTGAAATACTTCCTGATCTTCTGAATATTGATATCAATCCGTGGGAATTCAAATGGGGTACTACCAAATGCATGATCGACACGTGCGGAGAAAAGGACTGTCAGGTCTACTGGAAGGTTTATGAGACAGATACCGTCCAGGGATTCAATCCATGTATGGTTGTCAGGGCCAAGAAGGGAATAGAGATTGTGTCAGCTCATGCTAAATGCATATACAAATTGAAGCCAAGCTGGTGTAGCATAACACCGCGAATCGAATCAAAAGAAAAAAAGATACCTGTATGGCCTGCTTAACAGATTATAGTCCTATCTGTTCATCTTGCCATACAGCGCAAGAGCTTTTTCTGTATCCCTGGCAGCCCTGGCCTGGTCTCCCACCTTTTTCCAGGTGTCTGCTGCCTTCTCATACGAGAGGGCTGCTTTCTCGTAGTCACCCTCTTCTGCCGCCTTTTGGGCTTCTTCCTCGTACGTTAAACCCAGGCTTTCCACGATCTTCTGCTTTTTGGCGGGATCTTTCACACGGTTCCACAGATCTTCTGCTTTGTTGTAGACTTTGCAGGCCTCAGTCATTCTACCCGTCCCCCTGTACAGCGTCCCTGCCTTCTCATAGAAGGTACCTGCTGCCCGAAATTCGTTGATTTGCGTTCCCAGGGCCGCAGCTTCTTCATAGGCGTGCGCTGCCATTTCCTGGACGTCTCGTGCGTGGGTGACATTCCCGGCTCTGGTCAGGAGATGTGCAGTCTTCTCGAAGCCCTCCCCTGCCTTATCTGCCCTCTTTATTTTCTGCCATTCCAGTGCAGCTTTCTCCCGCAGCAGTGCGGCCTTTTCATATGATCCTCCTTCTTCTGCAATAGCGGCCGCCTTCTCATAGAGGAGAGCTGCCTTTTCCCTGTCTTTCAGTGCTTCCTTTATGTTCTTGAGCTTCTCATGGATGTCTGCGCCTTTCTTATAGATTTCTGCTGCCTGTTCTATTCTGTTGATTTGTTCCCATGCTTCTGCTGTTCTTTCATAGAATCTGGCTGATTCTTTCAAGTTTCCATCTTCTTCTGTCATTTCAGATATTTTCTGAAGTGCTCTGGCCCTTTCTTCCCCGCTCTTGATTTCTGCTACTGATTCTCCTTCTCTTGCCAGTCCATGCTTTCCGAAAGCTGATTTGGCAGCGAAAGCTATTCCTACACCTGTCACAGCAACGGCAGCCAATAGAATAATATCAGGACCCCCTGCTACCGTCACTATCCATTCAGCTGAATCCACGAGGTCACCTTCACAGAAAAGGTCGAATGTTAGTAAGAAAGAACCTTCTTCAACAGGAGTCACGGGAAAAGAAAGGTCTGCAGTCTTACCAGCAGGGACAGAAACGGACAGTGAACCCTCTACAGTGAACTCTTCAGTGACATTAGCTGACAGGGTGTACGTTGAATCCAGGAGAGAGGTATTTATCACCCGGAACTCGAGGGTCACAGGTTCATGAGGGCTGACTTTGGAGGGCGGGGACACCAGCTCCAGTATCCCTTGGAATGCAGTCACCTGTACTGTGGTGGATACCCTGTCAAGAGCAGCATCCTCCGCGAGCAGGGTGAAATTCAGGACGTATTCTCCTTCTTTTTCTGCTGTAAAGGGTACTGACAGCTGTTGTGTGGATTGACCTGCAAGGGTAAGGTTGATGGCAGGATCACTCAGGAGAGTAATCCCGTCAGGAGGAGTCACCAGGATGGTGTAGGTTGCAGATTCTGCAGCCGGATTTGCTACTTCCAGGAGGACTGAGCCTTCTTCATTCTCTGATACAGGAGGTGACGATATGACAGAGAGCGTGCCCGAAGGTGTTATGTCCACTTCCAGGTAGGCAGCCCAGGTGCAGTATGATACTGCATATTCAAGGTTTATGGGATAGGTTCCGGCTTCAAGATAGGGCACAGATATGGTATATGTTGCTATATCTGATGTTGTGTGGGAATCTACCTTTCTTTCTTCTGCCAATGGGCAGACCTTTCCACCCAATGCCCCCAGATCCACTACTAGAGGCTGTATTTCATAACAGGGCCTGGTGGTAGAAGGAGGTTGTGTTGCAATGAGTATCCCACAGTTTGTATCATTTCTGGCCCTCACAGTAAGAGTGAGGGTATCTCCTGGAGCGACTATCTCCTTGTCAAGGGCGCCAATAAGAGTCACCTCTTCGCAATAACATCTAGACTCAAGTGGAGGTATCTCAGTGGTTCCTCCCACAAACAGCAAACAGGTAGCTACCAGGCCGAGCTCAGGTATTGAGACTTCTGCATGCTGTTGACCCACCGGAAGAGAGATTATATGTTCAATATTAGTTCTGGATGTGCTGCCAGTAGAATCGGTGACAACTATCCCCTTCCACCCACATAGTGTCTCACCAGATTCGGTATACATTTTTACCCAATACAGGTATTCTGAGTCTGGAGCTGCTCCTGTCATCCAGAAGGATAGCACAGTTTTCTCGCTCAAGGTGAATTGACCGAGACAACCTCTATCAGTTTCTATGGACAGCTCTGCGTCAGGTGCTGGCCTCGTCTGGAGTGTACCCACCGTAAATAGAAGTAAGAAAATCAAAAATCCGTTGGTACCTGTCTTCTTGGCCAGCTTCTTGAGTATATTTTTTTTCATATATATCACTCCCATACTATGTTTTGTGAATCGCTAGATATAAGGATTTGGTTTTCAAAAATAGTGCAAACCTGAATATGATTCCTGAATTGCGAGAGACAGATTTTCCGGATAATTCTCATTCGAGAGTCTCTCTTGTTACTCCAATTGATGAGATCCATCATTGCCGCTATGAGGATATCTCCGGTCTTGATTCTCAGAGAGGACAGGATTCTCTTGATTGAAATCTCAGGCAAGAGATATCAAATATATCGCTGCTCCGCTGGTCATCAGGAAAGCCAAAAACCCATAGAACTGAGTTCCACATTCCGTGACTAGTGGAAAGAGATCATGGAGGAATGCATTCGCTGCCGATATACTACCTCTCAGGGTTGCACTGATCAGGTTCTGAGCAGTAGTCTGCGCTTCAGAAGAAATAAGTCCAGAAATCTCCAGAAAGGGGTCTTCTATTGATTCCATCAGACCTTTTGCTATCTCCTCATACTGAGGTGGCAAATTGTACAGGATTATTGTCTTGAGCACTTCACCAATCATCTCGCAAGCATCGAGAAAATCGTTGATATCATCAAGGAACTCTGTGTCAATAATGAGTCGCTCCTTTCCCCCAGGAGGAAGTTCTCTTGCTACAATGCGAATATTGTCACCGAAATATTCGGGTGCGTAGATGTCAATTCTGATGACTGCTACGTTTTCCCATTGCTTGTTTTCTTTGCGCTTTATAAGTATCGTAAGTGCACAAATGTCTTTTTTCATGATTCCAGAATTATAGATGCAAATATCGTCACCGACAAATGTGAACTCATACCAGGAATAGCCTGTCAAATCTGTCTTTTCCACAATGAAGTACTGGTCATCTCGATCCAGTCTATTCACCAGTTCTTTTCTTCCACTACGTATTTTTTCTCCTTCCCTTTCCCAGACTGATACTATCAAATGGAATTCTCCCTCTGGTGAATCCTTAGGTATCTGCCAGGAGAATGTGACAGCGCTTTGTTTTCCAGGGCTAAGATACACTGTCTTACAATCAAGATCGGTTTCAGCCCCGTCTGGATCAATGAATGTACATCCCACGATAAATTCGTGAGACACATTTCCTGTGTTTTTCACATACGTTTTCACCTGGACTGTCTGCCCAACATTGTATGATCCTCTGAGACTTGCTATGGAGATTGTCGCAGACAAATTCTTGTCTTCTTCCAGGGTCAAGTACACTGTCTCAGTTTCTCCACTCTCTACATACACCTTCTCACTGTCTTCTCCGAATCCTGTTTTGCTCGCTTTCACTGTGTGAGACCCTTCTGGAACATCATCAATATGCATATAGCCGCTGCTGCTGGTCTTTCCTTCATAGCTCCCATCCAGATACACACTTGCACCAGACACATAGTTCCCAGAATCATCTTTCACATACACCTTGATTTCCCCTGATTTCTCTTCTTCTTCCAGGGTCAAGTACACTGTCTCAGTTTCTCCACTCTCTACATACACCTTCTCACTGTCTTCTCCGAATCCTGTTTTGCTCGCTTTCACTGTG
>JACVGW010000076.1:0-1739 GCA_018992565.1 Theionarchaea archaeon | reverse complement strand
AGCCGCTGCTGCTGGTCTTTCCTTCATAGCTCCCATCCAGATACACACTTGCACCAGACACATAGTTCCCAGAATCATCTTTCACATACACCTTGATTTGTCCAGTTTCTGGAGCTTTGCTCTCTACATATGCAGTACACCTGCTCTCTTCATCTTCTGCAGATATGACAAAAACGCGTTTTCCAGGTCCTTCTAATGTTCCCGACCGGGAATAAGTTTGATCTCCATTTATTTTGCCCTGAACAAGCGTCTGGGTCTTTCCGTCAGGCATTATTTCATATACATGGGCATAACAATCCTCGTTGGATCGAAAATAAACAGTCAAACGTTCTCCATCTTCATATGTGGAGCCACAGCCCTTATCTACCCAGATATCCAGTTCAAGATCCTTATTCCCGTTTCCCCCACATTTCATATCAATGGTGAATTCATTCGTGACTCCCGCAACAACATCAACTACTCTTGTGGCGTCAGCACATCCAGACTTTTTCAGAGTTATCGTATGCCTCCCTGGAGTCACACAATAGAACCAACACCAATCCTTGTCTGAAGGAGTAGTAAATATATGCTTCCCATCAAACCATACTTGAAAACCACAGACATTGCTGTAAATATAGACTGTAGTGCTCTGTGCAGCGTTGGTTGGAGAAGCTTCTGTATGCGTTAAGAAATAGCTCTGAAAACTACTGGTCAATATCACAAAAGTAAGGACACAAACCACTAGCCTACATCCAATTCTCCTCAATTCAATCACCTCTCAGTATGTAGTGTCTTTGAGTCATCCTTAATAAACCTTTTTGTGAAAGAGTGTGAAATTGTGCCATCTGATTTGGGGGGGACTCTGAATCAAGGAATTCCTTTTGTGCTGTTCTCTATCAATGTTCCATCAATGGTAACAAAGAGGATGTTTCATTTCCCGTGGAGGGGTACTTGCAATATGCGTGAGTTTCCGTAATCTCAGTCCCACTGAAAACAAGAGTACCTCACACTTAAAAGAGGAAGAGTATTCAGTTCAATATGGAGCAGAAGTATGAAAAAATGAAACAGCGGGTTGAAGCAGAGCTGTCCTGCTCAGCACACGACATGGAACACGTCCTGAGGGTTACTGACATGTGTCTGTACCTTGCACAGGGTGAGTCCGTGGATCTGGATGTCTTGAAATCGGCTGCATTACTGCATGATATTGCCCGGGTCAAAGAGGATGAAGATAAATTCAGGGAGACAGATCATGCTCTCCTGGGGGCAAAAATGGCGGAAGAGATCCTCAAAGAGCTGTGTTACCCTGAAGAGAAACGAGAGAGGATAAAACACTGTATAGCTGCGCATCGGTTCAGAAGCAGCTGTACACCTCAGACAAGAGAAGCTCAAATTCTCTTTGATGCAGACAAACTGGATGTTCTGGGAGCAGTAGGAGTTGGGCGGTCTTTCATGGTGGCTGGAAAATATAACGAACGTGTGTACGTGGATACACCTCTTGATGCATATCTCAGGGAAAATGCAGTAGGCGGAACACGCCTTGGGAGAATCAAGGATTTTCGAAAGCATGCTCCCAACATTGAATTTGAGACAAAGTTCAAGCATATCCCTGATGTCCTCTACACGGCAAAGGCAAGAAAGATTGCCAAAGAGAGGATAGACTTTATGGAGAATTTCTTTGAACAGTTGAGAAAAGAGACTGGTGAGATGCGGATTATGACAAGCATTCATTAATCAGATACTTGCTAAGGTGTAGTACATAC
>JACVGW010000150.1 GCA_018992565.1 Theionarchaea archaeon | reverse complement strand
GCAAACCAATAGATAATGAGAAACGAAACTAGAATTAGCACGGAGAACAACGGATGGAAAAAACATTCCCTGCTATACTCAATTACAAACTTTTTGGTCTATATACTGAATTATATTTTATTACTGAGCAGGAAGGAGCACTTATCCATACTAAGTCAGTACTAATTACTAAATCCCCCTCAGAACGACTAATAGACTAACCAATCTTGATGGAGGTGATACCATGCCAGTAGAGCACCAAAGAGGTAGAATGACAAAATCAATACAGATGTATCTCAATACGTCGTGCAGAACTCATCCCTTTCATCCAGAACAAGGGGAGAAGCACTTGTCTATTCCAGTGTCTCGCCAGAAGATAACCGTTTTATAATAGTGCTTCTCATTAGCCGCGAATTAGGAATGACCACAAATTCTCCCTCTTCATTCTTTATGATGGATTTCACAATGCCGATATCTTCAATGATTCCCTCGTATTCGCCGACCTTGACCGTGTCTCCAATATTCAGTGTTTTCTCGTACAGCAAATGAATCCCTGCAGCAACGTTGGGTCCAATGTCTCTCAGACTGATAACCACTGTTAACCCAATGGTAACAAAGATGGAACCTGTGACAATGATCAGGACGTCAGTGGATATTTTCAGCTGGGACAGGGCCATAATCATCACTACCAGGTATATCGTATAGCGCACTAGGTTTCCCAGAATCCAGAATCGGGGGACCTTCTCATCTTCAGCCAGACCCTGCACGAAGTTGCCCACTTTCTCAGCTATCAGTATTCCTACAATGAAGATCGCCAGAGCCAGAATCAAGTTGGGCATATAACTGACAATTCCCCGCATCAACCGATTCAGAATCTCCAGGCCTGCAGCTTCTACAGCTATCTGCAGTCCGATCAGGTAGATGGTCCACTTGACAACGAGTCCAATCAATCCAATCAACGACATGCCGAATCGCCGGGCAATCCTCTCGGCTTCTGATTTCCTGGTCAGCCGTTCAAACTCAAGCTTACGGAGTATTGTGGCTACTAACCAGGCCAGAATCCTCCCGATAACATAGGCGACTATGAGAATCCCCAGGAATTTCACCAATCGAGGGATCAGTTCTTCCAGTTGATCAATCACCTGTGCAAGCCATTCCTGAACAAATGATATCAGAATCACCTCCTACAGTTTCTCAGGATCGAGCTCTTCAATCATCTCACCGTCCCAGAAAATGCGAATCATATTGTCTGATTCTGAGAGGACCACGCCAATACTATCCGTTTTCTTGGTCATCCATGCAGCAGCCATGTGACGGGCACCCAATCCTTTAGGCATCTTAATTCCTTCTTTTCCGCATTCAAGAAATCGTGCTGCAGCAATTATCTTTCCCTTACCACTGATGACGAAAGCTCCATCCAACCTCGAATACTCCTTTATCATACTGCGCACCACGTCGTCCTGAATGTTGACCATGCTTCCCTGGAAAGGGTTGTACGTAATCTGGGTTGACCTGTTCATGACTTCTCCTGAATCTCCAATAATGAACGTGCTTCCCACAGGTTTTCCCTCCCTTCCTTTTTTCCCCAGTTCTACAGCAATTTCCAGGACCTCTTTCACCACGTCAGGATCAATGTTCGGTGCAGTAAACAGGATCTTGTAAATACCTTTATCCATTCGCTCTCTTACTGTCTTTATGGATATACTGTCATTATTCACATATACTACTTTGTCATTCTTGTGAAGCAGCCCCTTTTCCATGGCTCCAGCTATGGCGAGGTTCATTCTCTCTTCAGGAGTCAGGTTCAATGGGATGAGAACTCCGGTTTCATCGATCTCACTGAATTTCTTGTTATCATACACAAAAATGGTGTTCTCAGGGGCTAATTCGAGGTCTGAATCTGATTCCACATACACGAGCATAGCTCTTGCTCCTGTCTCAGCCATCATTTCTTTACCTTTGTGGATAAGTAGTTGTTTGCTCATGGTGCGCCTCGGTCGTCGTTGTTAATCAATAACTCTTAGCGTTATTATATGGTGGAGATGAGCATAAAAACTTTTCCCTGGTTGGAAGAGAGGTCACCTGTTCCGGGACCAGGAAATAAATGGATAGCTGAGAGTGTATGCGATGAAAAGGGTGATTTCACGCCGACTGCAGCTATCTGATAACCAGACATCTAAGCCCAAGAAGACTTGTGAGGTTCCAGTACGTGGCAGGTGCACAGAAGAGCAGGAGGTGAACCCAATGGAACCCCGAGTTGAGGACTACACAGATTCTACCTGTGTGGCTTCCACCGCTGGCGCGGGTGCTCTCGCCATGGCGCCATGATCTTGTGCAGCCGAAAATAATTGTGAATTTTTCTTTTTTTTGTTTTTCTGGAACTTTCATGGACTTTATGTATCAGCCATGGAGAGGAAAGCATTCTGACCACTGAGTCACTTCAAGGGTTTGTAGAAAAAGATGTGATAGGAAATATCTACTTCATACCCTGAATGTCTGTCGCAAGAGAGTCATTGCCTCATAAGAAGAAGAACAGGGAGGCTAACAGGAGATGTTTCATGCGTAAAATTTAAAAGGTACTATCAGAAGGGGCTCCCGAATGAAAGCACTTTATTATGATTCAGAGCGATGTGTGGCATGCCACAACTGTGAAGTAGCATGTGCCATGGCATGGTCTCATGCAGACACGGTGTACCAGGCTCTTACTGCACCTCTTCTCCCCAGGACTCGCATTTTCTTGAAAGGCGGTGACACACAGACTGTTGTGATGAGCTGCCGTCACTGCGAGGTTCCTCCCTGCGTGGAAGCCTGCCCGGTGGATGCTATTGAGAAAGGCGAGGATGGCATCGTAGTCATTGATGATGGACTGTGCATAGGGTGCAGATCATGCAGTGTGGCCTGTCCTATTGGAGTTATTCAACCCGATGCTCGTGGACAGATTATGGTGAAGTGTGATCTATGCAGGAATATGGGAGGACCTGCATGTGTCGTTGCCTGCCCCACCAATGCTCTCGTATATGGTGAGTTTTCACAGAT
>JACVGW010000149.1 GCA_018992565.1 Theionarchaea archaeon | reverse complement strand
TATTGGATAGAAAACCTTATATGTTCTTAATCCATATATCACATCCTTCTCTATCTGAGTTGCACTATAACAGAAAATAGTCACTCTCAGAGTGGTGAGAAGCAAGAACCTCGGGAACATCTGCCAAACAGGGAAGGGCAGGGAAGTTCATGAGATATGGGAGGAAGTAGGCATGGTCTCAAAAAAGGAATTGCTGTGTGGGATTCTGGTTGCTGTGTATGTTGGGGCCAGCGTCCTTGCTGTTACTCTTCTTCTGGAACAGGACGGGCAAGAAGCAGAGGAGGAGAATGTATTTTCATGGGAGTGTATTATGGCGAAGTTGCAGCTTGAATGGGGTGGCAAGCCTTCACATCCAACTCATCCACCACATCCAACTCATCCACCACATCCAACTCATCCACCACATCCAACTCATCCACCACATCCAACTCATCCTCCCTCCCAAACTGACAGTCCTGATCCCGATCCTCCTGCCCCGCCTGAGAGCCCAGGCACTACAGAAAGCCCACAACCGAGCAATACCCCCATTCCAGAGGATACTCCCGTTTCAACCAACAACCCCTTTTCAACTGATACTCCTGTCCCAACAAGTGCTCCCGTTGACAGTCCCAGCCCCACGAGGAGCCTCACTCCTGTAGAAAGCCCTGCTTCCCCTTCTGTTGGGGATGAAGTCCTTGGCCCTCTTGCTTCCTTTCTTGTGTTCATGGTATCAGGTTCCTTGAATGAGGTTGGAGTGGCAGGTACTCTGGCAGTAGCCTGTAGCATCACTGGTGTGAGTGTCGCTGGGTGCCTCAAGTTCCTCCATGACAGGGTTTCCAAGAAGAGCAAGCTGCAATTACGAGAGTGAAGAGAGAATACACCATGAGGTAGGGTAAAGTCCTGAGCGTTCTAGCCCGCTTACTATTCTTTCAGTTCATCAATTTTCTCCTTGATATTCTCCCGGAATGTGTCGTACGGGTAGTGGAGCGTCTGGCTTTCAACATCGTAGTACTTCAGCACAGCATCTCCTCCTGGGTGTTCAATAACATGGTTGAAAGAGCGAAAGTGATACAATTCCTTGTGAGTGATTTCGTCAATTCCATCCAGCGTATACATCAATCCCAGTGCCAGCCGGGGGTGACAGATGCATCCTATTCTTCCCCATTCGCCACAGAGCGTATATTCCTTGTAGAGTCTCCCTCCCTTGCCGAAGTTGTACAGTATCCTCTGGGTGTATTCCATGCTGGTGGCCTTGAAATGTAAATAGAAATCAGAACATTGATCAATAGGAAACGGGGATATGAAAAAGGTCTTTGTCATCAAATGAGTAGCACGTAGCTTCGCATGGGAGTATTTTATCTGTTCATATGTCCAGGGACTCCCCCTCTTTCGTTCCTCTCTCAGAATATCAATCAATTTGGGAGTTTCACGCTCTCTTATCACCTGATTCAATACAGCAATATCACATTCATTCCATGCAGTAGTGTATGTCCCAAGAGAGAGATCGGGGAATTCGCATGAGTCCAGCAGGCCGTCAAGGGATGGAACACTCTCCCCCGAAAAATCAGGGTTCTCAATACATGTTTTCTTGTTCCGGATTCGGATGGTGAACCCAGCAATAATATTGTTCTCTTTGAGCAACTGGAGAAGTGACTCCACCATGGAATCATGAGAAGAGAGGAATGCTACATGAACGATTTCCTTGTGAGATGTCAGGATAGGATACACAGAGATCAAGGGTTCGATCAATTTCAAGAAAGATATAACCGTGTTATAAGGCTTTTCCAGCTCAACAACACATATTATGCTGTGGAGAGGATTCTTACACAATTTACCAGGATCGATGTAATATTTTGGTCCAAAAATTACTCTTTTTTCCTTCAAATGGACGATCTTTCTCACTATGGAGTTTGCCCGTTTATATGTTGTGTAATTAACCAACTCTTTTAAAGGTATTTCTGGGTTCTTGCCTAAGACAGCGAGAAGGCTCTTTTCATTCTTGTTGAAATGGTGCATGTGGTCCATATTAGTTATCATCTCGGATGGTTATAAATTCCTTTTGCCTGTAGTGATCATGTGCGGAGCCCTGGTTTTTGCTTCCTTTTCTAGTCAGAATCGTGCTCCACTTCAATCGCTTCTCCTCCGCTCCAGAATAGTCTGCAGAGATAGCATGTACAGGCTTCTGGTAGGTACCTCTCCTGGTGTCTCTCCTCTCACAATAAAGGGGAATCAGGATTCACTGTGTTTTGTAGTCAAAGACTGTCACAGGACTGGTTCATTAACCATTCTTGAAGAGAAGATATGGAAGACTATACCATGTGAGCACCTCGCTTTGCATACGCTCTGAAAACAAGAGAACGAAAAAAAAGAATGAAGAAAAGGAAAAAAAGGAATCAGAACCCAAGTATCTCCAGCAGGATTTCTATGAGTTCTCTGTATGCCTTATTCCTTTGATAACTCCAGTGAATTGATGCGACGTAGTTCTGCTCATTGTAGTACTGCTCAGAATTTTCACAGCATTCGCTCACGAAAGGCAGCAGTTCCTGGACTCTCTGCCATTTCTCGGGGTACTCTTTGTCCAATTCTTTATCCAACACCAGGCTCGTTAAATGCTTCACCAGATCTTCCAGGGTCTGACAGCAGGGAATTCTTGGATTGACTTCTAATGTGGGCTCACTGCTCCTTATCCGTTCAATGAGATCCCTGAACTCCTCGAAGCAATTGTCTTTGAGATAGCGTGCCAGAGGCTGGTAAGACAGACTCGGCTGATATGGTGTGTTAGGGGTGGACACATTGACAGTTGCAGATCCCTCATCTGAGACTGGTGGCAGGTCGGGAGGCTCTCCAGTAGCAACCACTGTGTTACGAGCTGTGGATTCCAGACCATTGAAGATGGCAGCAAAGGTAATGATTCTATAATCTGCTGGGTTTAAGGGGCCGACGTTGTTCCAGGTCAGAGTTGTGGTGCCGTCAAGGTTATTGGTTATGATGTCTGGGAGAACGCTTGCAGCATTTGCGTAGTCCAGCCCAGGGGAGAGAGTATCTACAACCTGTACCGG
>JACVGW010000075.1 GCA_018992565.1 Theionarchaea archaeon | reverse complement strand
CCCCGCGGATTCATCAATACTCACTGGTCAGAATCTGCAGAATGGAGTGAGACAGATGAAATCCTGTTCAGAGAACTGAAGTACGATCTCAGGAAACCGTTAGAGCCCGTAGTCAAGGAAAAACATAACATTTGGAGCGGAAATGCCTACCAGTGGCTGGAACGTCTCCCTGAATGCTGCACCATTTTCACGTCCTACTTCCCGGAGACCGTCGCAGCGTATGATCCTTATGTTTTCATGGTGGAGACTGACTACGAAGATTTCGTCATTGAGTTATTCTCTCACCTGCCTACCACTACCTGGTTCTACAGGGTCTCAAAATATCTCTTTCTGGATGTCTGGCTGGACAGAGGTTCCATGAAAAGTGATGACTACGCAATGCAGGACATCAACAGGTTACACATCCCGCTCCTTGTTAGAGAGCTTCTCAAGAGAGGAATCATTAAGAGCGAAGCACATGCTCTGGTTCAATGCTACTGGAGGAAAGACCTGGCAAATACGGGGTTACAAGGGATTCCCTAAGGCATTTCAGAACAGAATAATACCATTTCCAGAGGTTCACCTAAAAAAAAGAGAAAAGAGAGAAAAAGAGAATATCTATTTCTTGACTACCTTGTACAGGGCAAAAATCACGACCAAGTATGCCAGCAACCTGACAACAATTAGCGGGGTTTCGAGGGTATCCCTCAGCCCCAAAAGAAATGACAGGTGTGATATACCAAAGAGCCCAAAGGCAATCCCAATGTAGAGGGGTACTGAATCGCTGCTTTTCTTGAAAGCCCAGTATCCCAGAGCTGCGATGATGATACAGAGGACCAGATTCACAAGGGTTAGTACATCCATTTTATCAACCTCATTTTATTGTTTTGCCTTCTTTGCTGGCTGGGTTTATAAATGTTCACACATTTCTTGATTCAGAAAGACAGGGGTCTATAATCATTCGCCAAGCTCTTGGCACAAATCACTCTCAGTGGGGAAATGCGCACATAAATTCCCATCATATTGATATTCAGTGTTATGGAAGATAGATGTCGCCCTCTTTTGCTGGGGCTGACCTGAAAGACTGTCACCTTGTGACGTCTGTATGCAGAGCGATGCACAGATTTTGCGGAAGGCGATATCACCTGGGAGCTGGGCTGATGTCCAGCTCCTTCACAGAGGGGCTGACATGAGTGAACTGCGCGGATTGCAAGAATGAAGAAGTTGAAAGTCCAACCCAATGGCCTTTGAGATCATGCTGAAAGAAAAAAAGAGGAAATGAATAGAATTACTCCTGCCTCTTCCATTCTGTTTGGGTGCACGCCGGGCACTCAGGCAAGGCATCTGATGCGTTCTCTAACGTAATGACTTCGGCACAATTCGTGCATTTGTATTTTCCTTTTCCAGGTTTTTCTCCTGCTTCTAGCGTCATAATTTCACTTCCTGTTTCTTGTTGCTGTATCGAGAGGAGTTGCATTTAAAGTCTTTATGGCTGGGGATAGAAAGGAAAGGCGTGGTCTGCTTTCCAGCAGTCGCCAGATGCATGCCACCTATAGACTCTTGGATGTCCTTGATGAGTTCTCCAGAAATGCCTTCTGCTTCCACAGGTCGGCATCATCATTTCATTTGCTGGAATCTGGATGTGACTTTGCCGGTCTATGATCTCCGCAGTGGACGGATTTCCCATCCCCCATGAAGGTTTCTTTTCTCTTTGTTGCATTGAAAAGAAAAGGTGACAGCACAGCCAACAATCCTTTTCAGTGTTTTCCTTCTCTTGGTCGACGTTTCGTACCTAGCAAGGCCTTTATTGATGTAATATCTGCTTCACAACGTGGTCTGATCCACAGCCAGCGGCCATCGTGAAGCTGCTGTGTATTCTCTATCAGTGTGCGCACTTCTGGACTCAATTCATCCAGCAGAGCCTGCACTTTTTCCATTTCCTTTCCACCGAGGACAACCAAGGCTGTGAATGCTCCTGTCTCAGGCAAAAGCGTGATAAGTGTTTTTCCACTCTTGCGATATCGTATTCCCCAACCATACTTCTTTCCTCCGAAATCAAGTTCCGGGACATGATCATAATGAGTCTCAAGGTACTCCAGGAGATCCAGCCACAGTCCTGCACATTCTCCAACAGTATTGAGCATGTCATCCTGAGTGGGCTCAGTTTCTCCATCCAACATTCTCTCATAACTCATTGTCATCATCCTCCAGTCTTCTCCTGGGCCACGTTTCATGTGTTGTATCACCCAGGTTCTCTGAGGTCGACAGGTGAAGTCACTCACTCTGTCTGACTAAAGCGTTGATTCATAAGAATGTATTGATTCTGATCCTGGCAGCTGGACTGCAAGAAGCGGTGAAGTAGTGACACTTACCCCCACACTCTGCGCGCGGGGTTATCTTATTCTGGGACCAACCCAAACAATTAAAAGAGCAAACGTCAACCCACACCATGGACAGTCTCGACTATTTCAAGAAATCCTATTTCGCATTAGATGGTCTATGGTTCATAATGGTTGAAGAGGAGAGTTCCTTTGAGTACGCTCTGGAACTTGACAAGAGAGTATGGAAGATCATGGCCAAGATCCAGGCCAGGACTGCAATGAAACTGGGAAAAGACTTTTTTGAAAGCCTGAGACTCAAGTGGGATTCTGAGGAATACACGTACCGGCTGGAAAAATACAGCGTGATCATTGAACTCTGTCCCTGGTGGGAGATTATGAAAAGCTCAGGGAGAGAAAACACGGCTGGAAGAGTGGGGGCTGCCATCTGTCCCATGCTGTACAATGAATGGGCAAAAGAGTACAAGGCTCCCTATACGATAACCTTTGAGACCTCCATGTGTCAGGGAGATCCAGTGTGTACATTACATTTTGAGAAGTCTGTTAAATAGGTCTCTTGCCCTGGAAGGCACCTCCATGGCCTGATTTTCGCAGCCTTCTACACAACAGAAGCAGGACACACACTTTTTCCTGTTAATATGAGGATATTCATTTCGCTGCAGGGCTGATACCGGACATTTCTCAACACATTCATAGCATTGCGTGCATTTTGTCCTGTTGAGCGCGGGTTTCACTGCCAGCAAGTCGTAGTACCGGGAACTCACCGGGGTAATGAACGTGACCAGCTTCCTGGAGGGCACTTTGAAATGAGGTATTTTCTGAATGTCTCCTCTTACATCTATCTTGTCAACATCGATGGCGCCCAATCCCCGGTGGTGTGCGTATTCAAGCATGGGAACATCATGAGGGCTGAGGCCCATCATCCAGGCCATGACAGCATCGAGTTCTACTGCATTGTCTGAAGCCAGTATCTTTCCCAGGTGCCGGGGATTCCCTGAAGAAGGCCCGTTTCCTTCCATGACCATGACTGCGTCCATGATGCTCAGGTCGGGAGGACGCAGAGCATAAATGTCCACCAGTGCCCGGGAAAAGTGAGTCAGAGAACGCGCAGCACAATGTACCATTGATTTCTCTTCCCCGGGGAGGATACCAAACATGTTCTTGACTGCACCGGTAATGATAGTCTGTATATGGGTCTTGAATTTTGGGACATTCACAATATAAGGGGATTCCAGCACTTTTCTTGACACGACTAGTTCAGAAAAGAAATCTGACTCAATAGTGATTCTCTTACCTTCTGAAATGTCCTCAAAATGGCCTTTACTGGCCTGGTAGATACCTGCTTTTTTTGCCCGTTCTATAAGGTTTCTCTTGCCTGCAGGGTTATCACCCACTGTAAAAGGAATGGCATGCTGTTCGAAATACTCAACTAATGCCTGAATGAGCGATGGGTGCGTGGTGACATGTCGGTGGGATTCAAATCCTCCCAGCAGGTTGGGCTTTACCAATGTCCTGCTCACAGGAGGTGTAAAATGAGAAAAAACAGCTTCCATTGTGCTTCTGGTGACAGGATATTCCGCATCAAGGACAAGAACAGAGCTCATACTCTCTCACGTTTCATTTCGGGTTCTAGTCTTCAAGTGAAGATTCGAAATAGTCGAACCAGTATCCAGTCTTCAATACATAATCCAGCTCTGCCTCTAAGAGCTCAAGGTGGTTCTTCTCGAATTCAATCAATGAGGCGAACAGCGGCTGTAAGGTTCCTCTGGCCCATTCAGAATAGAATGCGATGGATTCTTTTTCCATATCTCTCCCTGTCTTGAGGGCTTCTACTTCTCCTGAATACATGGAAACTTTAACCTCAAAGACAGGTATATCTCTGTGCTTTTTTTCTGGATACAACGTAGAAAACTTCTCCCGGAGGCTTTCAATATGTTCCTGTTCTTCTTTGGCTAATCGAGCAAATATTTTCTTGCCAGTTTCATTTTCTGTTTTTTTCGCTGCTTCAGAGTAAAATTTGAATCCCTTTTCTTCCAATTCTAAAGCAGTCCCCAGAATCTGCGCTTCATTTTCCATGATTCATCTCGCAATTGGAGTTTTAAAAAGGTTTTCTCAGCTCTGCCCATAATCTTAGCACTGTACCCATTCGATGGAGACAGGCCAGGCTATACCCACACACCTAACCTTTTTATATCACTATCAGAGTACTACCTGATGGTCACCGTTGTCCAGGAAAAGGACAAAAGAAAAGCTTTCACAGAGGCTGTTGCAGACTTGTATATTGAAAAAGGATCGACAGTGGCGATAAAACCTAACCTGGGCATCCAGAAGGAGGAAGCTTGTACAGATTTCCAGTTTATGACATGGCTTGTTGACTACATTGCTGAGTTCTCTCCGGGAAAGATTATGATTGTAGAATCAGACACAGACATGCGACGTATCTGGGACACATATGATGCTTTTGGGTACCACTCCCTGGACGTAGAACTCATCAATACATCTGAGACCCACTGTACCACTATCTATCCGGAGAATACCACCTTTTTCAAGTCGTTTGCATATCCTGACATTCTCAAAGAGAGCGTACTGATTTCTTTTGCGAAACTAAAAACCCATGTTCTTACCGTCTATACAGGAGCGGTGAAGAACCAGTATGGGTTGATACCTTTCCCTGATAAGAGAATTTTTCACAAGTTCCTGGACAGAATAATTGTAGATGCAAATAGTATATTCCCCTGCCACTATTACCTGCTGGATGGGTTTTATGCTATGGAAGGGCAGGGCCCTCTTGAAGGGAATATGGTGGAACTGGATCTGGTGCTGGCAGGGAAAGACCCGGTAGCTGTTGATTCTTGTGCCTGCAGAGCAGTGGGAATTGATCCAGAGACGATTTCGCACCTGGTGCTGGCTGAGAAAAAGGGGATAGGGACATCTGCATGTGAGGTGGAAGGCGAAATCCCGGCTTCAAGACAGTTGAGGCTCCCTGAACAGTGACCAGTCTTCTGACAGTGGTACGGTTACTGGTTCCTTCTGTTATGGTGTCCACTGCTGACAGATTAGTCTACTCTCTGATATCTTCTCAAAGTAACTTATTTATATGGTGAGTGAGCTTTCTTCTGATTTTCGTAATAGTTGAAGTGCCTGAGAATCAGCCTGCACAGGAACTGTCCAGGAATGAGCAAACCCTTTTAATGCTGCAATGAAAACGGCAGCAATGAGTATTGTTGATCAAGCTTCAGCACGGGGTGCAACCTATGCTGATCTTCGTCACGATAATAAGAGAGTCTATACAGTGATTCGGGAAAATGGAAAGACCAACAGCACTGAGGTACAGATAAATGAAGGGTTCTGCCTGAGATGCCTGGTCAATGGGTCCTGGGGGACTGGCATGGTAACATCTGAATCTGATCTTCCTTCTCTTCTGGACAGGGTAATGAAGTCGGCGAGGGCTCAAACCCGGAAGAACGAGGTTACTGTCAAAGAGACAGAGGCTGGAACAGTCACTGTGGAGAAAAAGGCCAGGAAGAGGGTTGTTGATGAAGATGTTACAGAATTCTTGGCTTCCATGGAGGATAGAGCTTATGAACAGAGCAGGAGAATTTCCTCTCTCAGTATCAGTCTCATTGCCTTTGAGCGGTTCATACATATTTCAACGTCAGAAGGAAGAAGGGTTACCACCAGGATAGATCGCATCTATCTCAGGGCCAGCATGACGTGCAAGGAAGGAGCAAGTATTGAGTCACGGGCACAAACCTGGGGAGGTGTGGGAGGAATGGAGTATCTGCTGGCCAATGAAAACCACATTATGGAAACCACAGCGCAGCTGGCCCGGGAGGCAGATATCCTGGTTGAGGCAGAACATTCTCCTTCATCAGTCATGGACTGCGTCCTGAGCAACACGCTGACTGGCACCTTATTGCATGAAGCATGTGGTCACGCAGTGGAGGCTGATCTGGTAGTCTCCAATGAGTCTATACTGGCAGGGAGGATTGGGGAAAGAGTTGCAGCAGATTGTATCACCATGAGGGACGACCCCACGCAGGAATTGATGGGGTTCAGCCCATATGACCACGAGGGGGTTGCTGCCCGGCCTACCACGGTAATCAGGGAAGGAATCCTTAAGTCCTACTTGCATTCCAGGGAGACTGCTGCTCTTCTTGATGCCCCCCTGACAGGCCACTGCAAGGCAGAATACTTCTCAAGGACTCCCATTGTGCGCCAGGGGAATACTCTTCTTGATCCGGGTGAGTATGCCCTTTCAGAGCTCCTGGATGTGAGAGATGGTCTCTTCCTGGGAGATTCTGCAGGCGGACAGGTCAATGTGGGCGAGGGTACCTTCTCATTCGGAACACAGTACACGCGGGAGATTGCTCATGGTGAATTGGGCAAGTATTTACGGGGATGTTCCCTTTCAGGCAACATCCTGGAGACCATGAAAAAGGTGGATGCAGTGGGAAAAGAGGTGGATGTGGCATCTGGGGGATGCGGTAAAGGACAGATGGACTACCAGGGGAGGTTGGTACCCAAGATCAGACTGCGGGAGGTGATGATAGGTGGCCGAGGTCGATAAGATACTGGCGTATGCTGAGAAGAAAGGAGCCAATGAAGCAGAGGTGGTGCGCGAAGAATCTGACTATGCGTATGCCAGGTTTGAACTGGGGGAGCCCAGGCAGGTGTTTCAGGCCAGGATTACTGAGTATGCACTGAGAGTTGTTGTTGACCGGAGGGTGGGGTTCTCTTACTTCACCCAATCCTGGAAAGAAGCAGTGGAGGAAGCACTCTCGCTGGCCAGGAAGCGAGAGGAGAATGAGAAATGGAAATCTTTTCCCCCTGAAAGACCCGCACCCTCATTGAACCTGTATAGAACCTCAGTTGCAGACACATCAATAGACCAGGTTATTCAGGATATGAAGGGTGTCTGTGATGCTATAGACGATCAGAGAATTGTGGCCTCCAATATAGACTGCCAGCTTGGATATTCTCAGATAGAAATTGCCAATACATCGGGGATTTCAAAAAAGAGTGCTGATTCACTGGCTGCCCTCAGGGTCATGTGCAGAGCGGCAGATGGTGATTCTGGCATGGGCTATACGTACGGATACTCACTAGGATATGATTTCGATTTTTACGATATGGGGAAACGTGCAGAACAGCAGGCTGTGAGGCAGCTGGGAAAAGTAAAACCAGAATCGGGAGAGAAAAAAGTATTGCTTGCTCCCCGGGTATTTGCGAACCTCCTGGTGTGTGCAGCAGTCCCTTCCTTCCTGGGGCATAATGTGGAGGAGGGACGTTCTTCGCTGAAGATAGGACAGAGAGTTGCGGCAGAACACCTCACCATCAGAGAGAATCCGTTGGTGGAAGGACCTCAGGGACGTCAGTTTGATGATGAAGGAATACCCTCCCAGTCAGTGGACCTCATGGCTGATGCCTGTGTTAAATCCTTTATTTTTGACACCTACTATGGAGAAACAACAGCAGGGGGCGTCAGATACAGCCGCTATCGCGGTCGGAATCTCAGGGATCCTCCCAAGCCCTGTGCCACATCACTAGATGTCAAAGGGGAGACTGCACCACTGGAGGAGCTCATCACTGAAGTCCAGGATGGTATCTTTGTGATGGAGGAAACGAATTCTCACGCCTCCAAGTCACAGTCGGGCCTGTTCTCCATCGGGGTGACCTCAGGATTTATCATCAAAAATGGTGAGTTAACGACTCCTGTTAGAGGATGCATGATCTCTGGGCTGGCATTCGAGGATTTACTTCCCAGAGTGAGCTTAATCAGCACAGAAAGGGAGCTTCACAGGTCCTTTGTCTATCCCACCTATACAGATACAGGATATATTCTTGTAGATTCGCTGAGGATTACTGCCTGAACCCTTCCTCTCCAATGAGAGGAACAAAGGCACATCCACCATGATGGGTTATGACGAGATCGCCCTTTTCAGTCTTCTGCGCCACCTCCAGTTCCTGGTACCAGTGCTTTGAACCCACAGGACATACAATGAGACCATCTGGCTCCAGTTGGTTCACCCAGGGTGAAGGAATTCTGGGGGCTGCGGCAGTGGAGATAATCCTGTGGTAAGGGGCTTTTTCAGGATATCCCAGCGTTCCATCACCAATGACTACTGTAACACTGTATCCTGCTGATTTCAGGTTCTCCTTTCCCCACTCAGCCAGCTCTGGAATTCGTTCTATAGATAAGACATTGTCTTCCCCTACAATTTCAGCAATTAATGCTACATTATACCCGGAGCCACATCCAACCTCCAGCACGGAAATCCCCCGGGCCAACTGGGAGACTTCCAGCATGATGGCGATCATAGAGGGGGCTGATATGGTCTGTCCACATAAGATGGGCAGAGGGGTGTCAGCATATGCACGGTCTCTATATCCGGGGAGGACGAATGATTCCCGGGGCACTGTCAAAAAGGCCTTTTCCACCTCGGGGGAGGTTATGTACCCGTATTTTTTCAGCATGTCGGTGACTGTCTTCCTATCCATAGTATCACAACACAATGTCTATTCTGGCACCACAGTTGCAGCAGGTCCTCTCTTCTGTTATTCCTACAATTGACGCAGAGAACCCCCGTCTGGTAATGAGGGTATTCCCGCAGTTGTAGCAATAGGTGTTGTCTCCCTCATGGTTCCACACATTGCCAATGTAGCAATAGCGTAATTCCTTCAGAGCAAGAGAACGGGCTCTCTCCAGCGTTTCAATGTCTGTTGGAGGAATGTGGAGGTGGTAACTGGGATAGTACCGGGAGAAGTGGAGGGGAGTATCTTCTCCCAGAGACGATGCCACCCAGCTGACCAGTTCTTCAATTTCCCTATCGCTGTCGTTCTTACCCGGGATTATTAATGTAGTTATTTCCACCCAGGTGGATTTTTTGGCCATCTCTGCCGTTTTCAGCACAGGATCCAGCTTTCCGTGACATAATTCTTTGTAAAATGAATCAGTGAAAGCCTTCACATCAATATTCATGGCATCAATGAAAGGCAGCAGCTCTTTCAAGGGTTCTTCATTAATGTATCCGTTGGTTACCAGCACATTATTGATACCATGCTCCCTGGCCAGGGCAGCAGTATCATAGACGAATTCATACCACACTGAGGGTTCGTTATACGTGTAGGCAATACTCATGCACTTCCTGTACTCTGTGGCTTCTACGATCTCATGGGAGGTCATCCGATACGTGGGAACACTCCCCTGGGAAATCTCCCAGTTCTGACAGAAAGAACATGATAAATTGCAGCCTAACGTCCCCACAGAGTATGCCTCACTACCAGGGTAAAAATGGTACAGTGGCTTCTTCTCTACAGGGTCAACTCCCCGGGACGTGATCTCCTCATATATGGTTGAATAGAGGATTCCCTTCTGGTTTTCGCGAATTCCACATACTCCTCGCTTTCCGTCCCTAATAACGCACTCGTGGGGACACAAATGACACTGAACGGCTTCATTCGGGAGGGTTTCATAAAAGCGAGCTTCTTTCATTGGCTTTTATTTGGTCTAACAGCATTTATAGTTTGTGGGAGTCTCCGGGGTGGGGCAGGTGTGAATGAATGGCAAGCATGATGGAGAATGTCCCGGTCACTGTCCACAGGAGAAGACTCAGATTGCAGTCAATGAGGCTACCAGCTGCAGCACTTCTTGATGATGTCCTTTGCGTCTTCCACCTGACCCATAACAGTAATTCCTCTCATCTTTCTGAGAATTTCCACATTCTCCACATCTACTTCCCGCACGTGCAGGGTTAGATCACTGCCATCGGGCAGCCTGGTGACCACTGTTCCCAGCTTCTGGTCCACGGGAAAAATGTACACAGGACAATCCACTTTCATTGCTTGAGCTGCAGAATTCGTAATGAGAGAATCTGCAATCCCGTGAGCCAGCTTGGCTACCGTATTAGCAGTGGCCGGACAGATCATGAAGACTTTGTACTTGCCCATCTGTAGTTTTCCAGAAAGGAACGGTATATTGGGCCCCTTTTCTGTGTGAACGTTTTCGAAGGACGTTTCAATCTCCTGCATGTACCCATAATGCTTCAGGACAACCTCACCTTCTCGTGAGAGAAATACATCTATTCGTACTGCAAATGCTTCATGTATCTCTTTCATCAGGTCCAGAGACTCTCTCATATAATCCCCAGAGCCCGTGATACCCCATGCAACTTTTTCCATGCTACATCCTCCTGATGGCCTGAGCAACTGATACCAGCCTGTCTACTGTCTTGTGCAGTGTCCTCAGTCCCTCTCTGTCACGTTCTACACCTGATGCGCCCATGTCCTTTGACCAGAACGTCATCCCCAGGTTTGCTCCGAAAGAGCCACCTCCCACTGGAAGGACTTCATTGATGACATAGAATTCCAGAATAGTCTGGAGTGCCACTTCCTGTCCTCCCATGCGATCACCACCGACTGCAAGTGCAGCCCCCACCTTCTGAGAGAGAACGTGAGGATTCTTGGCTAGCAATGCCCTGCATCGATCCATGACTACCTTCATCTGACCAGAGACCGTCCCCTGATATACAGGAGTACCCATGATAAGTGCATCTGCCCATTCCAGCGATGAATATACCTCCTCCATATCGTCTTTGAATACACAGCCTTCTTTTTTCCTTACGCAGTAGTCACAATGAATGCAGAAGTTGAGCTCCTTCTTGTGACATGAAAAATACCTGGTTTCAACAGAATACGTCTCCTCAGCGTATTCCAGCGCCTTCCGAACTGCAGAATCAGTAGATTGAAGACGTGGGCTCCCGCAAATACCGAATAGTCTTAAGGGGATACTGGCCATCCTTTACACTAACGTGTGAGACTTTATATTCTTTCTCATTTCTTCACACAGGAGCCACCATGATATGAAAGCGTCACAAAGAGGACAAAGCATACTGCAATACCGGGGAGGACAGGGTCTGGCCATAGATTGAGTATCCTCCACACTATGGTTACTCCTCCACCACAGATACATCCATAAAATGCTGCATCTTTTGTTCCCCTTTTCCATATAAGTGCACTGACAACTGGGATGAATAATCCTGCAGCATAGACAGAAGAAGAAAAGAGAATGGAGTCCATGATGGACTCGAAGTAGAAACACAACCCCAGAGAAATGACCCCAGATCCCAGAGTCAACGCTCTGAGCCAGGTTACAGACGATCCTTCCTTCCCCAGGACATCATGGTACAGTGTCCCCCCTGCTACCACCAGGAGGGAGTCAGCTGTGGACATTATGACAGCAATGAGTGTCACCATGAAAAAACAGGTGAATCCTTGAGGGAAGACATCATTGATGAGCAGGGGGAGGACCATGTCTCCCAGCTGTTCCCCCTGAAAATGGACGAATGCTGACAGCCCCAGGACTACGGCAGCCACTGTCAGGAAACAATCCCATAGCCCAGTTATACCCATGGCCATTCGTGCTGTCCTGCCAGACCTGGCTGCATACATTCTCTGGTAGATATCCGGAGCAATAAAGTTCGACGCAAAGATTATCACTGCCCAGGCCAGAATCATGTGGTATGGCGCATATCCAAAGACATCCAGGTGCAGGGGATCAATCTCAACCACTGCATGATGCAGAGCACTCCACCCTCCTGCCCCCCTGAGCACCATGGGAACAGCTACCACCAGTCCCACAGCCACCAGGCCAAATTGCACAAGATCAGTCATGGCCACAGCCCACAGACCTCCCAGAAGGCAGTAACTCAGGACAATACCCGCAGTCAGAAGGAGAGCCAGAGAGAAGTCATACCCCAGTCCAGTACGCAGGATGTAGGCCCCACCCAGAAATTCTCCTGATACGACACCGATACAATATATTGTAATGAGGACTGCTCCTACCATCTTTGTTCTTTCGTCATAGTGATCTTTCAATATGTCACACACAGTGAGAAGACCCAGGTTCCGCAGGTTCTTTGAAAGAACAAGAGCAATCAACAGGAGTGACGTAGTAGTAAAGACAGCTATCCACATCATCGAGTACCCGGCTTCATAGATCCAGGCAGTATATCCCGTGATGGCAGCGGCTCCCGTCCAGGTGGCCATGAGAGAGGCTGCAGTGAGTGGAAGGTTCAAATTCCTCCCCGCAACCAGGAAATCTTCCACCTTTTTCAAATTCCTTGAGGCAATCGCCCCCAGTAAGACCATAACCAGCAAATACACTCCCAGGGCTGCTGTGAATTCATTCATGAGATCCACCATATTCATCCCATACTATGAACAGAAAAAGAATCAGAGTACCAACAACATATGATACAAGGAGGACGAGGTAGTTCTCCATGTGTGTCAATTCAATGGAGACTTAAAAGGTTTTCAGTATGGCATGTGCTGCCGATTGGGTATATCATCCTTGGAACTCGATTTGGAGTTCAGCAGTCTGTCAGAACCTGAACCAATGAATGTGGGTTCAGGGTTCTACCGGGTGGAAAGCTGAAAGTGAAAAGCTTTTATATATTGGATCAATGTTCTGGCAGGTGAGAATGTGGCAGAGAAGAAAAAAGCTGACATTGATCTTCCTTTCCTCAAAGTGAAGGAAGATGAAGAAGGCTCATATGTCGAGGTAGGGCCAATTGAAGTGAAAGGCAAAAAAGGAGAAGAGAAAGTGCGGATTGGACCCCTGAATATCTCCGATGGCAGAGTTGATGTAGACCGTTCTCAAGGCAAAAACCTCGAGGGCATGGCATGGGCTGCGTTCTTCATAGTCGTTGGCCTGGTGTGGACAGTGCAGAACGTATACCACGTGAACCTGGAAGGGGCAGTTCCTATTGGTGTGGGAATAATATGGCTGGCCCTGAACTATGGTCGTTCCAGAATAGGTGTGCCCATCAGCAGGGTTACCACTGGCCTGGGGATAGTGGCTATT
>JACVGW010000012.1 GCA_018992565.1 Theionarchaea archaeon | reverse complement strand
TGTCAAGATCTTCATTGGTGCCCAGGGTACGATTGGTATTGAGATCAAGGTATACTGGCTGGAGAACAAGAAAGTGTTCTACAACCACCTGTGCTGCGACCCATGGGTAACAGAAGCCAACAACTACCAGATGTACCTGGACGCATACGAGTCTGGATGGGACGCATACGATGTCAATGGCTACTACCTGTACCAGCCCCCTGGAACTGGATCCTGGCCACAGATAGGTCTTGCCTGGTGGACCTTGCAGGTTGGACCTGCAAACTTCATTGGAGATGGATTCCTGGACAACAATGACGGTCACATCGGATACGAGTGGACCGCTCTGAATGGTGCCGGATTCTACTTCCCAGAACAGGACAACTTGGACAGGGACGATGTTGCAGGTGTCACTACCTTCAACGATGGTAGAGACATGAACTGGGTATTACAGGCAGGTGCAATCGACCTCTACGATATTGAGGACCCAGTCCTCTGGACAGGCGCTGGGCAGCCCATTGTAGAGATCAACATTGCTCTGTGTGACAAGATGTGTGCCCCTGGCTGTGAGTACAAGTGGCCTATCCCAGGACCCTACCCAAGAGACCCACCCTACTTCACCATCGAAGTAACTGATGTGCTGTTTGGTGGACTTATTGGCATGGAATGTCCTGACTTTGATGGTATCTACTATGACACCATCATGGAAGCAGTCCAGACCACAACCTTCACAACAGTTGCTCCGGCTGATATAGACGAGATCGGCATAGTCATGTTGGACACTGAGCTCGACTTTGCTGGCTGGAAAGCTGCCTGCGAATACAACCTGGTCCTGATTGGTGGACCTGTGGCTAACATCGTCGTCAAGCAGTTGGTTGACGAGGGAGTATCCACAGTTGACTGGACCACCTCACCAGGTGAATGGGAGTACATCACCGACCCATACGGTGACTGTGACATCCTGATCATCGCAGGTGCTGACAGAGACGCCACCAGAGAAGCAGCTCAAGACCTGATTGACCAGCTGTAATCATATTTTTCTTTCTTTTTTGTATTTTCTTCTGTTTTTTTCTCTAGTAACCTCTTTTGACCGATGTTTCATTTGAAATCAGATTTGTCAAGAAACAGTTTAACTTGTGGCCTATATCGCAGCTCTAAGAAAGTAGACCGTTTCTATTCCAGCCCACCCACCAGAGGCTGAAGACTACCTCACTCTTCTCCAAACACCTGAGCTGTGTATATCTGGACATCCAGACCCCCTTGCTTCCAGTAAAGGGAAGGAAGGCCCGCCTTGACACATAAATGAGAAAGAAACTCCCCAGGATCCGGAAGCTGTTCCCACACCTGTGGAAGATAGGTTGCCCTCTGCCTCCCCCAGGTAATAATCACACCTTTCTCTCGTATTTTTTCACAGAGATCGTCACTGTCCCTGTACCATATGCGGTACGGTGTCGTGAGAACAGATATCTCGATAGTGACCTCCTCAAGCTCATCGCTGGTAAGAGGAACAAATCGAGGGTCTCTCAGCGCAGCATTCACTGCATTCTCCATAACAGCCTGATACAGCATTGTCTCTGCAGTGAAAGTTCCAATACACCCTCGAAGCATTCCCTCCTTATTCAACGTCACAAAACATGCTCTGTTCTCTTTCAACCGTGGTGACATCACTGATTCATCAACATCAGGAAAGGTGCCCTCAGTCAGGTACTGCTGAAGAGTCTGCCTTGCCAACTGCAGCAGACATGCCTGTTCCTGTTCATCCAGAAGTGAGGAGCTATCCTCTGAGAGTGTTCCGCAGAATGCCACAGCCATGTACCCTACCACCTGGTCTCTTCCTCCTGCAGTATCCCCTGAATTTCTGTAATCCAGGAGATTCCCCTGCCATCCATTCTGTTGGGCCAGGTGCATGACAGCTTCCACAGCCCTGATGCCACAAGCTTCGCAGTGCGACACTCTATCAAAATCCAGGGCAGGCACAGCTGCAGTGCAGGCCTCGTCCAGCTCCTGCGCCTCCCCATATGGGTGGTAATGGCTGAGATCAGTGGAGGCAATGACCAGAGTCCGCTCATCAATGTAGGGATGAAGTGCGGAGGCAAGTTCCTGAGGATCAATATCACCCACCACGATGGGAACAATCTCAAAATCAGAGAGCACAGTCTGCAAAAAAGGAAGCTGTACTTCCAGACAGTGCTCCTCAACATGTACATGAGGAACTGTAGTAAACCCGTTCTCTTTCATGTCAGACACAATATCAGATATTCTGACCAGGCCCAGAGGTGTCCTGTAATGCGTATAATCAGGGACAGATGCTCCCTGAAACCACACGTAATGGGAAGGCCCTATCAATATGACAGTATCGTACACATCGTCAAGCTGCTTATAACAGTACGCTGCAGTCAGTCCCGAGTAAACGTATCCTGCATGGGGACACACCAGGGCGCGAATATGAGATATATCTAGGTCTGGAACTTGATTCAGGTACATAGCTACAGATTGCTGCAGCTCTTCTTCAGAAGAAGGGTAGAATTGGCCTGCCACAGCAGGAGGTCGCACTATTCGTACCTCATCCTCCACTCCAGATGTTCCAGACTCTTCAGAATGGAAGACTCTTACTCCACAGTACACACTAACAGCCAGGATACCCACCATGATGACTCCCCAGTATTTTCTCTTCACGCTCTTCATCCTGACCACACACCTGCCACCGTCTCTCCACAAAATTCACATGCTCCATTCTGAATATGCATTTGCACAATGAAGAACCCATTCCTTTCCACCACCACTCTCTGGCATGAAGGACACACCGTGCTCTGCTCCTCAACACCTGGCACATTCCCAATGTAAACGTAGTGCAGCCCTTCTTCTTCAGCTATGGTGTGCGCTTCTTTCAAGATTTCAATGGGAGTGGGGGGCAAATGCTGCAGTTTATAATCAGGATGAAATCGGGAGAAGTGCAGTGGATAGTCAGGACCCAGATTCTCGTACAGCCACTGGCACATTTCACGGATCATGTCCAGATCGTCTGTCCACGTTGGTATCACCAGATTAGTCATTTCAATCCACACCCCTTCCTCTTTCAATATCTTTAAAGTGTTAAGCACAGGTTGTAGCATTCCAGAATTGAGCTCATGATAGATCCTCTCATCAAAGCTCTTCACATCCACATTGGCTGCATCAAGATACTGACATAAATCTCTCAAAGGCTGCTCATTCATATAGCCATTGGTCACCCAGATATTCTTGATTCTTCTCTGTGAGGCAATTCGAGCTGTATCGTACATGTACTCATACCAGGCTGTAGGCTCACTGTATGTATATCCGACACACTGACACCCTGCTTGCTCTGCTTTCATCACCACATTCTCAGGGAACAATTCCATATTTGTGGTCTCTTCCGGGCTTTTCTGAGAGATTTCCCAGTTCTGGCAGTTCAAGCACCTGAAGTTGCACCCTGCAGTGGCTACAGAATAAACCGAAGAAGAGGGAAGGAAGTGAAAGAGAGGCTTTTTCTCCACAGGATCCACGTGAACTGCGCACGGGTTTCCATAGGCTAGTGTGTATAAGGTGCCCTTGTAGTTGGTTTTGTTGCGGCATACACTCCTGACTCCTTCTCTCAGTACACACTGATTGGGGCAGATCTGACACTGGACGTAGTCTCCCAGAGTAATATAGTGGTACCCTTCTTTTGACCACTTCCAGGGCTGTCCACTGTCACCGGACGCAGAAGGGGACTCGTGCTGCAGCAGCCGGGACACGCCGTACACGCCCAGAGCAAGGCCGGCTCCTGCCACTACAGACTTCTTGATGAAATCCCTGCGCGACATGGGTTCCGTACCTACCATGCAGAGACCTTCTCCTTTCCTCATAAAAGGATTTCTCCTGTGGAGGTAGGAAGTACAGCATTCAGCAGCCCACAGTGTACCGTACACCTCTCATTATCAGTATGGAAGGAAGAGGAAAAGTTTATATTACTCTACGGCAGGATAATCTTCTGGTGATTACGTGGGATTAGAGAAAGATATTTTGAGAACTCTGAGCAGGGGACCTCGAACCTACGAGGGACTGCAAGCGGACTTTCCCAACAAGAATCTGGCCCAGACTCTCATCACTTTGGAAGAGAAGAATCTAGCAGAGAACAAACAGGGGGCCTGGTTTATAACCAAGCAGGGACGGGGGAATGTGTCCCAAAAAGGCTACATACTGGCCAGTCTGCTGGTTGTTCCTATTATCATATTCATTCTGCTATCAGCCCAGTACTACTCTGCATATGCAGAGGCGCTGAACCAGAATGAAACGCTCCTCCATCAGAAACAGGTGGTTGATTCTCAGCTTTCCCAGCTAGAAGCACAGGCTGCCCAGACAGAAACCAGATACCAATCCATCCTGGGTGAACTGACAGACGAAGAGGACATGACTTCTCAGTTAGAAGAATCGTTCAATACCTCGCAGCAGTCATTGGATGCTGTGCAAGAAGAGCTCTCGTATTTTCAGTGTCTGGAACAGTGTACCCCCGACAAGTTCGTGACAGTGGATAACCCCTACCTGAAGGCAAAGACAGATGAGATTACGTCCGGACTGACCACGTTAAAGCAGAGGCAAATGGCACTATTCAACTTCGTCCGGGATGAGATTGAAGATGATGAGTCAATTTTCCGGTTCGGCAGAACAGACTTGTGGGAGTATCCGGAGGACATTCTCAGACGAGGGAAAGGACACTACGAAGATAAGTACCTATTGCTTCTAACCATGCTGCGCATAACGGGAACGCCTTCTGAACACGTGAAATTCATAGCTGCAGAAGTTGACGGGAATGATGGATGGATCTGGGTGGAGGTCTACGATGGAACCACCTGGTGGATACTGGATCCCTTCAAGGGATTTGCCTTCACGACTACTCCGCGGGATGAGTTCTATGATGAGCACACAGTCAGAGTGCTGTGGTGGTTCAACGACACGCAATACCGGAGAGGGTGATATCGTGAACAAGAGACTAGTATTATTGATCGCTGGACTGGCTACAGTCATGATTGTCTTCATGGGTACAACCTACCAGTACTACACCTTACAGCAGGAAGAGCACACCAAGAGCTTCTCCATAACAGAAGAAACCCAGAAGGTGACAGATGAAGTTGCTTCCATCGAGTCTGAGCTTCAGGAGACTGAACAGAAAATTATAGAAACAGAGAATCGTATTCCCCTGGAGCAGCAGAGACAGGCAGAACTCCAGCAGCAGATTGATGAACTAGATTCCCAGAAATCTGTTCTGGAAAGTGAAGTATCTCTTCAAAAGAAAATTCTGACTAAAGATCCCCGGGTCCTCATTACGACAGATGATCCCGTTGTCATCGAAAAAGTGGAGGAAGTGACTCGTCTGTGCAGGACAACTGAAGAAAAACAGCAGGCCATCTTTGAATATGTCCGTAAAGAGATAGAATATGTGACAGAAGGAAATCCCAAAGAGTGGAAATATCCCAAAGAGTTTTTGGCCTTCAAGTTTGACTTCTGGCAGTTGCCCAGAGAGACCATTGAGTGGAGAAAGGGTGATTGCGAGGATAGATCCATCCTGCTTTGTGCCATGATGAGAATAGCAGGTGTGCCAGCCTCTGATGTGAAGGTAGTACTGGGAGTAGTCCACTTCCCAGGAGGCCAGAGTGGACATGCGTGGATTGAATTCAAGATGGGAGACACCTGGTATGCACTGGAATCTACATGTGCTTCATGCAACTACTTCGAACAGGATTTGTACTACAGCTTCTACACACCTGACATCTGGGGATGGTTTAACGACAAGGAATATCATGACCTAAAATCAGATAATTCCAGCTCAGGTACTCCGATTGGACGGGAAATCTACTACATTTAGTTTTTTACTTATTCTCATTTTTCTCTACATCAGATGCTCTGGTGAAGAGTGTCTTAACCATGATCTAAAATCCCCCGTTGATGAGAGAAGGAATGATTTCTCTTGAAGAATCCTGCCTTTTTTCTCTTTCCTTTCTCTCCATCCGAAACCTATATATACCTGAGTAAAGACATTCCATCAGTCGACTCAGGATAATTGCTCGGGCAGTTCTGGGCCGAGGCGCGGATATCTCAAGCCACATTAAGGGAGGTGACAAAATGAAAAAAGTAATAGTTTGTGCATGTGTAGTTTTGTTCCTGCTCAGTACTATACCAATCGCAAGTGGATCAGATAACATTAAGGTACTTGTGGATGAGTCGCGAATATCTGCAATTTCTGATACAGAGCAGAAGTATTTGATTGAGGAGCTAGACTTCTCCAGGTCCACCAATTGGGGTTATTCTTTTAATAACAATGATGAGGCATGGGGGCTAGGTACTCTTTCAAGGAAGATTCAGGATGTGGGCTATGTCGATGTCAGGGGATCAGGAAAACTCAGCTACAATACTCTCAAGAACTATGATGTGCTGATAATCGCTTCCTTTGAGAACAGCTACAGCTCTGATGAAGCATCGGCCATCAAGCAGTTTGTGGAGAATGGCGGAGGCCTGTTGCTGCTGGCAGATCCTGCAGCCTCAAACAATAGTATCTCACGTTCCTTCGATGTTCAGTTTTCCTCAGAAACAGTGACCATAGCAAGAGAAAAGTCTAGTCTATCTGCACGAAGACAGTATCGCTGGGAGGAAAGGGGCATCATCTTGAGCGTTCCTGCGGCATACTTCGTGGAAATCGAAGACTTCAAATCTCATCCCATTACCCAAGGGATCACTGAATTTGGTATGTACAGCGGAATTCCCATTGCCAGTTACGAGTCAGGAAAAGTTTTGGCTACGTCTGGAGATGAAACATACGCAGACCTATCTGGAACTGGACAGGGCTCCAAAGATGATGATGAGGAAGAAGGACCTCTGGACCTCCTGCTTGCTCTGGAAATGGGCAAAGGTAGAGCTGTCTTCTTCTCAAGCCAAAAGTCGTTCTGGAACTGCATTGTTGAAAAAGAGAAAGAGAATATGGATCTTTTGGCCAATGCAGTGGAATGGCTTGGCGAAACAGGTGGTCCTTACAAGCAATACAAGCTCATGAATGAACAGGCACAGGGGACACTGTCTAATGCAATCTCATTATATCAGAACCACAAGTTTTCTCAAGCCATTACGGAATTTGAGAAAGCTATTGAGAGCTTTGAGGGATCCAACGAAATATATTCCAATACAGATGCCAGCCATGGAATCGAGGATGCCAACGCCTACATTGAGAAGTGCAATGTCGGAAATGAAGCCAACAGCCTCTTTGACCAGGCGATGGACTACTATAACCAGCGGGAATACGAGAATGCTATCGAGGAGTTCAACAAGGCACAGGAGAAATATCAAGAAATAGAGTACACGGAACGATCTCAGGAGTGTGCAGCCAAGGTGGAAGAAAGCCAGGATTGGATTGCCCTCAGAGAAGAGGCATCTCTCTTACTTGAACAGGGTGAGGAATCCCTCAAGACAGCTCCCAGTACCTTCAATGCTTCAGGATACCAGCAGAGTAAGGCACTATTCGAACAGGCCAAGGCCAAGTGGGAAGAATATGATGATCCAGAGAAGGAAACCACCTGTCAGGAGAAGATCGACCTGTGCAACCAGGAAATCGCCAGGATCGAGAAGTTCAGGATGATGGTTATCGTTGTGGTGGTAGTCATTGTAGTGGTTCTCGTGGTCGTAGTAGTGCTCCTGGTGAAGAGAAGAAAGCCCAAGCCAGCAGAATCTGCTGCACCAGAACAACCTGCTCCACCTGCAGAAGGAGAGAAAAGTGCTCTGGAGACCCTAGACGAACGGTACGCCAAAGGAGAAATTGGCAAAGAGGAATACGAAAAGCTGAAGTCGGTGTTGGAGAAGGAGTAGATCAAATGACTCTTTCTCTTTTTTATTTCTTCTCATAAGTCATCATTTTCTCAAATATACGTTCTTGCACCAGGAGAGACTCAATACGGTGAGAAAACTCTGTTCGCATCCTTTCTTTGCTGAAATTGTCGGTTGAAAAAGGAATTCCATACTCCAGATCCAGAAGCAGCAAGTTGGTGGCTGGAGCTGGTGGGAGTCTTTCTTGTTTCCGGGGACCTACTGCCAGACTGCATCCCTGTGTTGTGGTGTCAATCCTGGTATCCTGTGCCAGAAGACCTGTAATGATTTCTGCTGTCCACTGGCCCTCCATGTATCTCACCATGGCAGTCATGATGCAGCGGATCATGTGCCACAGAAAACTCCTCCCTCTGAAATGAAAGAGAGTCATCCCATCCTCCACTTCATATGAAACAGCTATGGTGCGGATTGTACTTGCCTTTTCCCCTCTTTTCTTCTCCTTGGAGAAGGCACGAAAATTGTGAGTCCCACTGAAGAGAGAACAGCAGTCTTTTGCGAGACTTCTCTCGTATTCCTGTGGGAGAACGTACATGTAATGCTTGGTGCACATGCGCAGGGGCACTGCTCTCTCTGTCCATGCGTACACCCAAATGTCTTCCAGCAAGCAGGTCAGAATCCTGCACAGGTCGGTTCTGCTGCTCTCAACCTGAATTACATTTCCCAGAGCGGACACCCCCCTGTCGGTCCGGGATGCTACCTGCACTCCAGTGGGGCACCTCGTCTTTTCCAGTGCTCTCATGATGTCACCTTCCACTGTCCGGAGTCCTGGCTGTCTGGCAACTCCACGGAATTTATCTCCCACATACGCAATCTTCAACAGCATATGTCCTCAACAGCTTCAACTAACCTATCCACCTCTTCACAAGTGTTCCAGAAGTGTGCCGATACCCTGATACCTCCCGCTCGCGAGCTGACAATGATGTTGCGCGCTTTCAGAGCCTCTACCACCTGACCTGGATTTTTGACCTTGAAGTTCACGATGCCTGCATGGTCTGAGGGAGTCTGGACTTCAAACCCTTTTTCGCTCACAGCATCAATAACATGAGCTGCCAGGTTCATGACTCGCTCCTCCACCCACGTACTTGAAAACTGATTCAAGAACTGGAGAGAGGCGTGGAGGGTACAAACCCCGTAGAAGTTGAGGTTCCCACATTCGAATTTCCGTGCTGTGGTGGTAATCTCAGGATGTTCTCTGTTAAATTTCTCATAGTCCAGGTAGTCTTTGAGGGAAAACCATCCAATATATGAAGGATGGAAGTGGTCTATGAGATCTCTCTTAATGTAGAAAATGGAAATACCAAGCTCTGACATCAGCCACTTGTAACAGGCACTTGAAAAGAAGTCCATGGGAGTCTCTCTTACATTGAAGGGAAGTGCACCCATGGATTGAATGGGGTCCACAAAGAAATATGCATGATGATCGCTGCACAGCTTACTCAAAGCAGTAATATCATTCTTGAATCCGGTGGCAAATTCCACGTGAGAGACAGCCACGCACCTGGTATTATCATCAATTGCTTTCTCAAAGTCTGCAAGCTCCAGCACGTGGTTTCTGCTTTTCACCACCCTGAATTCCACTCCTTTTCTCTGAAGATCATACCAGGGCAAGAAATTGGAGGGGAATTCCAGATCAGTTGTGACAACATTATCGTTCTCAGCAAAGGGCAACATGGTGGCCACAAGGTTTATGCCTTCCGACGTGTTCTTAAGAAAAGCAATCTCTTCAGGATGGCCTCCAATGAAGTCTGCTACAAGTCTTCTGGTGGCCTCTGTTTTCTCTATCCATTGTTCGTAGACCACATCTCCGTGGAGTGCCCGTTCCTCCACATATTCTTTCTGGGCAGCTTGTACGTCTACAGGAAGGGGGGCACAGGCAGCATGATTCAAATAAACGTACTGTCTGGAAGCGGGAATGCGGGCTCGTATATCATCCAGGTTCATGGTACAGGTAGGGAGATGATATTTTAAGGTTTACTCAGGCAGGTCAGTCCCTCACCAAGAGATCCTCCACCCATCCAGCATGGCCCGTCTTCCAGCTGAATCCTGTGTACTGTGAAGAATTCAATACTGAAAGCACACCTGAACGGGTGCAGACTATCAATGGCTGCGAATGCCAGGCTGGGTTATCAATCAATCCCTACTTCTTCTTTTCTTCTTTCTTGGGCATGATTTCCACACATACTCCTGCAGCCACCGTGGTAACTCCATCCCTCAAGGCAAATCGAGATAATCGAGGGAATTCAGAGGCTTTCTCAATTACCAGCGGCTTGAGAGGTTTAATCCACACAATCCCCCCCTGACCGGGCTGTATTCCCTCAACATTGCCAGAGAGCACCTCTCCTGTGGAAATATCAAATGTGCTCTCCACCTTCATAACCTGCACAGGCACCACGGCCTGGTGGCAGTGTATCAGAGGACAGTATCCTGTTCCAAGATACCTGTTCCATGCCATCACCCTGGCCTTGAATTGATCTGCCATCTGGGACAACTCTCCAGTCTTGCACACCATGTATCCTTTCTTGATTTCTCGCTTGTTTACTGCCCCTGACAAAGCTAACCCTACATCGAATCCAGGTTCAGCCTTGGCCAGTCGTTTGTGCTGCCACTCAATAGAGAGGACCTTCCCAGTACCACCATAGGGGACCACCTGTATGGTATCTCCTTCTTTCACTTCACCGCTCTCCACCTTCCCTGCGACAATGATCTTCCCCATACCGCGAGACGTAAACGTCCTCAGTACAGGCATTCTGAAGGGTCTATCAACTGGTCTGGGTGGTTCTTCAAGCGTGTCCAGAGCTTCCAGAAAGGTTGGACCCTTATACCAATCCATCTTTGATGAAGGGCGGGACACATTCTCTCCGTGGAAAGCAGACCCTGGTATATACATTATGTTTTCCATCTTGGAGAAGCCCAGGGAAGACAAGAACTCCTTTATCCTTCCTTTGACCGTCTCAAAGGCATCTTTGGAATAGGAGACAAGGTCCATTTTATTGATGAAAACAATGAGCTGGTCAACTCCCAGGGTTAACATGAGTATGGCATGTTCTTTTGTCTGAGGCATGATCTTTTCCAGAGTATCCTGAGCGTCTACCACCAGAACACCTGCATCGGCTTCAGCAGCACCTGTGATCATATTCTTCACAAAGTCAGAGTGCCCCGGAGCATCAATGATGTTGAACCTCCTGTTCTGGGTTTCAAATGCTTTGAATCCCAATTCAATGGTGAGCCCACGTCTCCTCTCTTCGAGACTGGTGTCCATGACAAATGCATATCTAAAGGTCTCTTTCCCCAGGTCTTTGGCGTCGCGCTCTGCTTTGTCTTTTTCAGCCTTGGAGACAAGGTTCAAGTCCTCAAAAAGGCGCCCGACCAAGGTGGATTTGCCGTGGTCCACATGTCCTGCAATGATCAGGTTGATCATCGGTTTTTCCATAGTATCATCTCATTTCATTCAATTTTACTCCTCTATCTAGTATCAATCCTCAATCCCTGCTTTTTCCTTCCCAATAACCTCAGTCAGTTCTCCCAGGAGAACGGCTGCTTGTTCCTCTGTATCCAGGTTTTTAAGCATGACCTTTCCCTCTCTAAGTTCTCTCGGTCCCAGAATAACACAGTATTTTGCTTTGATTTCGGAGGCATACCCCAATTGCCCTTTCAGGTCCCGCTGGGTCATCTCAATTTCTACCTTATATCCTCGTTCGCGCAGACCCTGGGAAATCTGTATTGCGTTCTGGCCGAGACTCTCATCTACTACTGCAATGAATACATCCACTTTCCGGGGAACGGGAATCTCTTTAACCAACAGCCGGGACAAGACAATCCGGTCGAACCCAAAAGCGTACCCTGTGGCAGGAGTGGGAGGTCCTCCGAATTCTTCTACAAGCCTGTCATATCGTCCTCCTCCGCACACCTGTTTCTGAGCACCCAGCAGGGGAACATCAAACTCAAAGACAGTCCCTGTGTAATAGTCAAGCCCTCTCGCCACACCCAGGACCACCTCATAGTTGGTAACCCCGAAGGCTTCGAGATTTGACAGAACCTTGTCCAGTTCCTGCAATGGAGTTTCTGCTGCACTCCCCTTGAGGAGAACCTGTGCTCTGGGCATTACATCAGAACGAGCTCCACTCACCCTTGACACTTCCAGCAGCAAGTCGACAGTCTTTTCAGGCATCCCTTCTGCAATCCATGCAGCCCGGTACGTCTGTTCCATAACGGTGGGCAACGTATCCACCCATAAAGAGAGATTCTCAAGGGCAGAGGGTAGGATTTCATATTCACCAACAACCTCTATCCCTTCATTGATTAGGCCCATCTGCATGTCGTAGAGCAGGTTGAGATACGTCTTGATATAATTCTGATCGTCTATCCCCAGTTCCTTCTTCTCTGCAATGAGTGCACATTTCTCCCTGTTAGACATGATTCCATCAATGTTGCCAATGATGCGGTTTTGATCTTCCAGATCGAGCCCCACATCTTCCAGAATACCTCTAAAAATGCCAATATTACCCACCTTTAGCCTGTAAGGAGTAATACCCACATTTTCCAGGGTTTTGGCTCCCACACAGATTACCTCTGCGTCTGCCACAGGAGACTGAGAGCCCATCAATTCAATGCCTGCCTGCCAGAACTGACGGTACCGACCTGCCTGAGGTTCCTCGTATCTGAAACAGGGACCAAGGTAGTAGACCTTGTACGGCTTGGGAAGGGCTATTTTCCCTGTGACGATCATTCGGCATACTGCTGCTGTCACCTCTGGTCGCAGTGCATACTCTACCTCATCTGCCATAAAGGTGAACATTCCTTCTCTGATTTCTTCCCCAGACCGGGCTGCCAGCAAAGCAAATTCCTCAAATATGGGGGTCTGAACTTCCTGAAACCCGAATGACTCAAAGGTCTTGCGGACAATGTCCTCCACATATCGGCGTTGGGCCATCTCCTCAGGGAGAAAATCCATAGTACCTCGCGGTAAGCTAAATTCTACCATAAAACCACCTCAATTCGAAAAAAAGCTGCCCAGGTCCAACTACCTCCAACAGAAATTCTGACTTAGTCCGGGTGAAGGCAATCCCTTCTGAGCATTTTTGTCACCTGGCCTCATAGACAGGCAAGGGTATATAAGGATTTCGGTTAGCATCTCATTCGATTCAGAAAAGAGCCAATCCAGTGCATTTGGGAGCCCTCGTTGTGCATCGTTTCTTTCCACCATGCGATGGACTTCGCTGGAGCACCAACCTTTTTAAAATCGAACTCCATGAAGAAACGGGAATTACATGGATGAAAAAGTCGTGATTGATGGTGAACATCTTGCCGTAGAACAGGTGGTGAATGTTGCCCGCCATCACTGGAATACTGCTCTTGACCCTGCAGCACGAACCAAGATGGAAGTCACTGAAAAAGCTGTCCAGGAAATTGTAGAAAGAGATGAACCCGTCTATGGTATTAATACGGGATTTGGCCCTCTTCGGGACACAAAGATCGATCGGAAGGAAGTAGGCAGGCTCCAGGTTAACCTCATCAGAAGCCATTCTGTAGGTACCGGAGATCCCTTCCCTGAAGAAGTGGTGCGGGCAGCCATGCTAATCAGAGCCAACACTATAGCCAAGGGATATTCAGGTGCTCGGACCACTGTGGTGGAGACCCTGCTGCAGATGTTGAACAAAGATGTCACCCCTTTCGTCCCGGAGAAAGGTTCTCTGGGTGCAAGTGGAGATCTTGCTCCATTATCCCATCTGGCACTGGTCATGGTCGGTGAAGGTGAAGCCTACCACAAGGGAGAGAGAATGACTGGACAAGAGGCCATGGAGAAGGCGGGTATTTTGCCGTTACAATTGAAAGCTAAAGAAGGGTTGGCCATTAACAACGGAGCCACATTCACTGCAGGAATTGCGGCTCTGGCTGTTTCTGATGCAGAAGCACTTATCAAGAGTGCAGTACTGGCAGCAGCGTTGAGTTTTGAAGCTTTCAAGGTCACCTCCAAAGCATTTGATGAGAGAATTCACCAGTTAAGACCCCATGAGGGGCAAATACGGATTGCACGACACATTAGAGACCTTACCCGGGGGAGTAAGATCATTGATTCCATGGAGAAGAAGGTGCAGGACGACTACTCTGTTCGGTGTTTCCCACAGGTACTGGGAAGTTCCCTTGACGCTATTGAGTACGTTCACCATATTGTAGAAACAGAGATCAATTCTGCCACAGATAACCCGTTGATTATTGATGAGTATCCAATTTCAGGCGGGAATTTTCACGGGCAACCCCTGGCCCTGGCAATGGATTTTCTGGGGATCGCAGTATCAGAAATAGGGAATATTTCAGAACGGCACACAGCAAAGCTGGTCGATTCTCATCATTCTGATGGGCTTCCGATTTTTCTTATCCCAAAAGGAAAAGAAGGGCTACATAGTGGGCTCATGATTGCCCAATATACAGCAGCAGCTCTGGTATCGGAGAACAAAGTGCTGTCTCATCCCGCATGTGTGGATTCCATACCTACCTCAGCCAATGCAGAAGACCATGTGAGTATGTCTACCATTGCCGCCCGGAAAGCAAGGGAGATTATCAAGAATACAGAGACTATCACCGGGATTGAAATTCTGTGTGCTGCACAGGGTGTTGATCTCAGGAAAAATGAGGGATTCTCATCCGATGACCTGGGGGCGGGAAGTCGCGGAGTCTATGACATGACCCGCCAACACATCCCATTTCTGGAAGAAGACAGATATCTCTATCCTGAAGTGGAAGAAATGCGAAATCTTGTTCACCAGAGAATCCTCATCAAGAAGACCAGCCAGTTCTGGGAATTCTGAAGGAAGACAGATGAACACACAAAGAGCCACCCCAAGGATCACTGAGATGAATAAACAGACTCTCCTTGTGCAAATATAGTAACCTCTCATGAAGTGAAATACGAGACGCAGAAGAAGATCCCTGAGACATCTGCAGTCATATTCTTCTTTCATATGATAGCTGCTGCCTATCAGGAAAAAAAAGAAAAAAATGATGTGAGATTAGCACCAGTAGCAGGTTGCCCAGTAGCACGTCGGCCAGCTCAGGGTTTCTGCACAGTAGGGCCATTGCGTCCATGGACATGTAGCAGGCTCACATGTAGAACCACTGCACGTGGAGCATGTGGAGCACGTATTCGGGCATGTGTCCTGGCATGTGCTGTAGCAGGTAACACAGGTGCCACAATGCGTAGGTTCTTCGCAATAGTAATCATCACAGGTGTTGCATGTCAGCGGCAGTTGAGGGGTCTGATCGCCCCAGCAAGCACATGTTCTGCCAGTAATATGGTAACCAAATGTTTGCCCTCCTTCAGTAGAATACGTGAACTCGTTTACTGGAGTGGATAAGAAGTTCATTTTGCTGCTTGCCTGCTCCATTCTCACAGTATATAGCGGCGTGAAGAACGTTGAGAAATCAGCTGCAGTGAAAGTGACCGTAGAAAACACCAGGACTGCAAGAATCACTACAATTCCCAACTTCTGTTTCTTGTCTATGATTATCACCTCTTCTGTCCTGAACTTTTCTATAGGTTAACTTATATATAAGCATTTCGTTTTATTCCTTCTCATGACATCATCTCCCAATAGCGCAGTATATAAATCTGCAACCCTTGTTTGTGCTTTTTCTGATCCCTGAACTCTTCGCGTACAGACTGTTCCGTGTAGACTTAAAGAATGAGACAACGAATCCTAGAAGGCCCATACGTAGCCATCTCCTGCTGTCACGCACTCATTATATAAGGTAGAGGTTCAATCTACATCATGCCCCGAATTGCAAAGGGTGGTAAGTACATATTTGGATGGTCAAGGGTGGGAAGAGAAGGAAGAATCATCATCCCTGAGGAGGCAGCACAAGAATACAGGCTGGAAGGTCCAGGTGTTCTCATGCCAGGAAGCAGATCATCAAAAGGATTTGCAGTGACCACCCAGTCATTGGCCAGGGATTCACCCATGAGACGCATGGTAGATGCGGTTCTGAGCACGTCTGTGCCTGAAGGAACCCTCATTGAGATTGATGGAAAGCCCTGCTGCTCTATTACTATACGGGACAGAGAGTTCACAGTTCCCGTGGTGACCCTCGAGAGATATTCCATTAAACCAAATGACTGCCTTCTTTCAGTGCGTGGCAGCGGCATTGCTCTCGGATTCATCGTGGAAGGCCCTATAGTAGAAAAAGCCAGATCTCATCCCGAAATTGAAACATATGGATAGGACTGTTTTTCTTCCATAACGTATCATGGGAAGGTTATTTCTTTTTTTGGGATAAAAATGTTATCAAAATAGATGAAAGAACTCTCTCTTGCTCTATTCTCACTCAAGTATTCTGCACATGCTAGCTGTAAGGCCGTGTCTACAGGACGGCATTGAGGTTTGGTCACAGCACCATGGGTCGTCGCCTGCAGAGTACACCCTCCACCACATACAAAGCAGAAGGGGCACGATAGACAGGAATCCACAGTGAAGACGCTACGGGTTCGCCACTGATCCAGGGCAGGAAATACTGTCATTTCGGGCTGGTACATGCCCACAGGTGACGTCCGCATCATGCAGGCTGCCACGCAGGGGTAGATGGTGTTGTAAGGGTCAAAACAGTACAGTGCTTTTCCTGCATCACAGGGGGACAACCGAGGGCGAAGACTCACTCCACTCTCCAGAAGGTACAACAGGCTTGAAATCTCAAAGAATCCAGTTAGCGTGAAAAGCTCCATTGCTGCATGCGCCTGGTACAACTCAAGAACATCCTTCAGGATACTATAGTCTGGCCTACATGTACGAAACCCATAACAGGAGAAGTCCTCAAGTGGGCAAAGAAGTGCACGAAAATTCCTGGCCAGGTGCCATGTCTTGTCCATGATGAACTCCGCCATTGCAGGTGCTTCCATGAGGTTGTGAGATGATACCTGCAGACGCAGGTTCACCTGTAACCCACAATCCAGAGCTGTCTCAATGCCTGTCACAATATCGTCAAAGGTTCCCCCTTTCTGGGATCTTCGTCTCCTATCGTGATATGATTTCGTGCCATCTACAGGAACATCCACGTACTCAACATAGTACTGTGTCAGGTCTGCAGCATATTCGGACAAGGTGACTCCATTTGTCCTGAAAGCTACGTGAAAATCCCTTTCGTCGGCCAGATCCAGCAAAGTGGAACAACTCTCTCTCACCTCTTCCTGGAGAGACAGCGGCTCACCACCATCCAGAATCAGAAGGGGTGCATGGCTACCAGAAGTCAACTCTTCAACATACTCTATAGCCTCAATTACCTTTGCAGCCTGGCTGGCAGACATACTGTCTCTGTCCCCTCCTCTATCGCAGTAAGAACACGAAATATTGCACCCGAGAGTGGGAACCACATGATACCGTATTCGTTCACTTTCCTGAGACTTCTTCACCATCTCTGCAGTGAAGCTGACGTGAGCCTTCTCATCGTCAATACTATCATACAGGATATTGTCCTTCTTAAGATACTGAAGAATTGAATTGTCCACTGATCCACAATCCCCCCTCCCTATAGCAGATGCAATTCTTCTATCCAGCACAAAAAGAGCTCCGCTCAGCGAATTGAATAACACTGCTTCACCCGAGTCCATGGGTATCACGCTGTTGTACGTACTGGCATACATGGGACTATCATTCCTCTCTGTTTTCAGAGTTAAAATCCTTTCCACTTATGTGATGAGACTGCAGAACTCCTGCAAGAGCTCTTCTCCTTTGAAAGGGTAGATCCCTTCCAGGCTCTTGAGGTATACCAGCCGGGTCACTCTGGGAGCCTTCTTGAGCCAGAACCACTGTTCAGGGTTGAAAGATCGCACATCAATCCTGTACATCCCATTCCTTTCGAACAAAACAGTCTTCTGCTCTATGAGTGTTTTCCTTGTTCTGTTCCCTGCGACAACATCCCTAAATCCCCAGTCAATCCATTTAAAAAAGCTGATCTCTTTATGTTGAGTGATTTCCCTTTCAAAATATTCTTTCAAATCGAATTCGGTGAAAATGACGAAATTTACAGCATCCACAGGGGAGGGATACCTTCCCTCAATGACAGTTGAACCCCTGATAGCTGATGCCAGAATCTCCTGCTTCATAAAAATGTCTCTCAGTGATGCAGCAAATTCAAACAACATCCTTTTCCTCCCGTGTGCTTGCTCCATTTCAACCTTCCATTTCTCCTCCAGCTGAGTCTCAAGAGAAGCATGAGCAAAGGCACATATGTCGATCTTCCGCAAAGGAATGGAAATCAGACTGTGAAAATACGGACGGGTCTTCCTTGTCACAATTCCAGGAATCCCTTCTCCAAAAAAGAGCTTCCTCAGAATATTCTCCATCCTTCCAGGATACCCTATCTTCTTGATAGCAACGTCTGTGGTCTCATCTATACCTACCAATCGTTCCTTGATGGAATATAGTACAAATACCGTATGTGAATCCTCTACATACCTGACAAAATCATCATGATCCATCATTTTCTGTCAATCAGTACTGTTAAAAAGGTTTTCAGTCTCTATGCCGATGCTTCCTTGGCTCAGAGAGCCAGCCACGATGAGCAAACATTTATATGATAACCCATTCCAGGATGCATTGACTGGCAAGGAGGTGGTCTGGTGAACGTGAGTGTGTACAGCATTCCGCTGCAGCTCGACGAAAACACGTACCTTCTTATCAATTCAAGAACAGGTGCACTAGATCTGGTAGATGAAGAAGTCCTGAGAGTACTCAGGAATGAAATTCCTCCGGATGAAACAATTCTTGATACTCTCACCGAGAGAGGGCATCTTACAGAACTGACACCTTATCAGGAGTCAGAGTGCATAAAGACCATGTACGACACATATGTGCAGGGGCACCCTGTATTGCATCAGCATTTCATTGTTCTCACGTACGAGTGCAATTTACAGTGCCCGTATTGTTACCTTTCTGATATACAGTCAAAGAGAGAATCCACAGTTATCGATGGTCCCCACATAGACACTATTTTCAGTATAATCGCCCGGCTGGATGAATCTCGCTACCGAATCATCTTGTACGGAGGAGAGCCTCTCCTTAGGAAGAACAGAGATGCTGTGAAGAAGATACTGGAGACAGGAGATGATCTCGGGTATTCCTTTTTGGTTCTAACAAATGGTGTCTTGCTCCGCGATTTTGTAGAGGACTTCCAGCCCTATGAGGTAGCCGTACAGACCACCATAGATGGGCCCCAGCAAATTCATGACAAGAGACGGTTCAAAAAAAATGGATCTGGGACTTTTTCAGAAATCATAGAAGGAATTGATGCTGCTCTGGAAGCAGGGCTGACCTGTCTGCTGCGCACAAACATTGATGCAGACAACCTGTCTGTCCTGCCTGAAGTAGTGCAGCTCTACCATGAGAAGGGCTGGCTCCACCATCCAAAGGTATCAATGCATGTGTCACCTGTCTTCAAGAAACCGGGAATCCAGTACACCCCCATTGTCCCCAGGAGTACAGTGTATGATACAGTCATAGCCCAAACACAGAAATCTCCTGATATTATGCACGTATCGTTCGACTTGAAAGGGGCAGAATTGTTTGAACAGGTATTTGAAAAAGGAGAACTGGGACCTCCCCGCTTCTGGTACTGCGATGCACAGAGCGGCACGTTTGTTTTTGATCCTTTTGGAGACATATACGTATGCACTGAACATGTGGGGGAAGAACAGGCTAGAGTAGGGAGGTACTACCCGGATCTGGTGTGGAATGACATGTACAGCGAGTGGAGGAATCGGACTATTTTCACCATCCCCGAGTGCAGAACATGTAAATACGCTTTATTCTGCGGGGGAGGATGTGGGTATGAAGCCTTGACGCGGTTTGGGACCCTGTGTAGGCCAGTGTGCTACAACTACGAAGAAGTGTTTTCAAGTGTGGTTCCCCACCTCTACAGGGCGGTGAAAAAGAGCCATGTTGACCCGTAGCCGATACGCTGTGGTCATCCCGGTCTCTGATGAAGACTACCTGTTCGTCAATACATTCACCGGTCACATTCTGCAGGGGAAGAACCATCTGAAAGAGATTCTGGACAGTGAGAATCCAGAAGCATGTGACGCCGAGGCTGTGAAAATACTGCAGGAGTCAGGGTTTCTGACTACCATGTCCCCCAGAGAGGAAATCATCCATGCATACGATTGCCTCACATCCTTCAACCCTGTCCAAGACAACTTGTTCTTTGTGCTGATCCTCACCTATGCCTGCAACATGCGGTGTGACTACTGCTTTGAGTCTTATGTTTTTGAGAGAGAGAAGAACTGGCTTGAGAACACCATGAGTTTTGACCATGTAGACAAAGCATTTGAAATCATGGAAACCATGAACCCTGAAGCTGATACTCCCATTCATCTGTTTGGGGGGGAGCCTCTCCTCTACCGGAATTATGATCTGGTCAAATATGTACTGGAAAAAGGATCATCTCAGGAAAAATCATTCATTATAGTCACCAATGGGCTGGAAGCAAAAAGATTCATTCCTCTTCTGTCGCAGCATGACATTACCTCAGTGCAGGTCACCCTGGATGGGCTACCACCTGTTCACGATTCCAGAAAAAAGAAACTGGATGGAACGGGATCCTTTCAGGAAATTGTGGCATCAGTTGATGCACTGGCAGATGAGAAGATACGCGTATATGTGCGTGTAGTCTTTGACCATTCCACGGTAAGGGACTTACCCTCATTCATGGACTTTGCAGAAGAGAAAGGATGGAAGAACAGCGCCTACGTATCCGTGTTCCTAACTCCGCAGCGCCATCATACAGAGGGGGGATGTTTTAATTTCGTGTGTAACCTTCATGAGGAAGACCTGGATTTTCTGGTTGAGGAGGAGTCAGTCCGGGACGCTTTCTGGGTTGGGCTGGAACCTATACGGAAGAAACTTGGACTGGGAGTTGACACCTGGATTCCCTGTACTACCTACTGCAGACAGAATCCTTCTCAAGTATGGCTGGACCCCCATGGAGATATCTACATGTGCACTGATACTCTGGGTGACAGGGAGCATGCTGTGGGGAGATACTACCCTGAACTTGTGTTGAATCGACACTACCACCAGTGGAAGGAGAGAACGATCTTCACCATGAACCCTTGCCACTCGTGCAAGTATGCCATGATCTGCGGAGGAGGATGTGCCCACTATGTGTATCATGAGAAAGGCACGCTCCTGAGGCCTGATTGCACGTTTTCAAAGCAGGCCCGCACCATATATTACCCGCTCCTGTGGAGGATCATGGAAGCAAAGAAGGTGATACCGTGAGAGATGATCCTGAGTCCAGAAAACATCCCTTCATCATGCAGGTGGGAATCACTGGCCAGTGCAATTTGCGGTGTATCCACTGTTATGATGATGCAGAAACCCACTATCATATGGGGTTTCAGGACTGTAAGAAAGTGATACGTGCATTTCTGGACTACTGCTCCAGGTTTGAGAGGATGCCTGTCATCTGGCTGACAGGAGGAGAACCCACACTGCATCCTCAGTTTTGGGATATACTTGACTACATTGAGGAGAGCCCCTCGTCTCCCTGCTATGCAGCCATACTGACCAACGGGACTACCATGACTGAAGAGATGGTGCACCGCCTTGAGAAATACTCCATGCGCATAGATGTTCAAATCAGCTTTGATGGTGCGACTTCAGAAATCCACGACGCAGTACGGGGAAGAGGCACATTTCTCCAGGCACTGAGAGCACTGAACCATCTCAGCAAGTCCAAGATCGTCACTCACATGCACTATGTAGTCCACAAAGACAACTATGAAGATGCCTTCAACATAACAGACCTTGCAGTGGCTATGGGGGCAGATGTTCTCACTGTCACGCGGATTGTCCCCTGGGGAAGGGGGAAGGCACTCAAAGAATTGATGCTTTCTCCAGAACAAATCTTGACCTTATATACAAAATTAAGCCATGATTTCGACGAACTCTCGACGAAAAAACCATCTGGCCTGCACATTGCCAGGGACAGGTGCGACTGGCCAGTTATCTTCGACCCTTCCCATCCTGATGCTCTCACCAAGAATGGCCACCGGTGCAGTGCTGGGCTATCCCACATCTGCGTCATGGAGAACGGTGATGTCTATCCCTGTCGGAGGATGCCTGTCTTCCTGGGAAACCTCCTCAAAGAGGACTTTGTTACGATCTGGAGTCATCCAGTCCTATGGAACCTCCGCCAGAAACATCTCATTGTCAAAGGAAAATGTCGAGATTGTTACTTCTGCAAGAGAGCGCCCAACATTTGCAGTGGAGGTGCCACCTGTATTGCGTATGCAGTCTATGATGATCCATTCCAGCCAGATCCCCAGTGCCCATATACTCCCACCCAGAATGGATGACATTCACAAAAAAGGGAGGCAGTGAGAACCCGCGAATGCTGGGTTCACCCCACCGCCCTGATAGACTTGATCTCTCTTTTTCAAGATTTGACCTGGAGCTACTCCTTCTCTACACCAGAACCATTGAGTTCTACCAGTGGTCACAGGTATAATCGAAGCAGCTGCAACAGCTGCCGCCGCAGCCATCAATGGCAGCAGGAGTGGGAGGAGCGCCAAGGGGCTTTATAACACCGTCAGCCCAGGTCTTCTTGTTGAGTCGCTTGACTTCCACTGAATCACCTCTGAACTCTTTCTCTCTGTAGGTTTAAATATCTTTCTATATTACATTCAGCGAGCGGATTTAAAAATGTTGTCTTTATTCGAAGTTTCCCTGCAAAAAGTGCGGCCAATTATCAATGTGAAAGCATTGTACCTCGAGTCTCCATTAGATGGTACAGATATTTCGCTTCATGTTCCACGGATGATTTGGCATGATCACAGTACGGGGAGTATATAGAGCCATTCTTGAGGTATGCCTTGAATGCACACGCTCCACCGCAGAAGAGACTCAGGCTGCAGTCTGCGCATTCAGGTACTGTGTGGATGGTCCTGCCCCTCCAGTTATGATAGTTCTCATTAAGAGTGAGTTCGGGAAGGAATGTGCCAATTCGGTGTTCTTTATGCCCTACAGCCTCCCCACAGGCGTATATATCGCCGAAGGGATCATAGAAAAACAGAGAAGTATGCGCACTGCATCCCCAGAATCGTTTCTTGAGAGGTGTTCCTAGAAAGAGATGACCGAACACGAAGTTGAAACTCCCAAATGTGCCAGGGAATAATTCCATTCTCCTGTCATGCACAAAAAGGTCAATCATTTTCCTGGAAAAGTCCTCTGGGGGGATGACCCGGGTATATGGTGAACAGCTTGAGGAACGCACACTGCAGGCATACGCCTTCGCAGCCGGGTACCAGCCCTTTTCCTGATAGAAGTCAGCAAATTCAGGGATATGATCAAGGTTGTCAGAGTCCACATTGATTCGTATCTTTACGGGGATATCATGGTCAACAGCCATGTCTATTCCCCTGGTTATATCCTGGAAGGTTCCCTTTTTGCCAGGACGAAACCTGCGGGCATCATGAATACGTTCCGGCCCATCCAGAGTAATCTGAACAGATTTTACAGAAACAGTGCTGAGAAGAGGGACGAAGTGCTGGAAATCAGCTCCATTGGTTACCACTTCAAAGGTGTATCCATGAGAGTTCCCCAAGGAGAGAATGTACTGGATGATCTCCTTGTTCTTGAGCTGAAGAGGTTCCCCTCCATACAGAGTTATCAACCGTTGAGGACCATCAGAATCCATAGACAGAATGGTGCTGAAAAAGGCATCAACAGTCTTCTTGTTCATGACTGGTGTCAGTTTTACCTCGTTCTTGTACATGTGCTTCTCATAGCAGTAAAGACAGCGAAGATTGCACCCATAGGTGGGGATGAGACAGTGATTGTGGTACTGTAAGGCCTCCTGGTGTAGTTTCTTTGCCTGTTGCTCAAGATAGTCCAGGAGGTCTTCCTCATCTCCCTCATGTACTATGTGACCCCTGGCCTGCAGGGTACGGATTGTATCACTGTCTACGGATATAGAATCATGCTGGAGGAGCTGACAGGTCTCTTCATCAATTATATCTGCCAACCCAGTGTAAGGGTTCACGAGAAGATATTTCTGTTCATCCACTTTGATGATGATTTTTCTCTTGAGGGACTGCATGTATTTCACCAGGGTTCGTCTTTTACTGTCAGTAATCCCAGTTTGATAAACTCCTTGAGAAGCAGCTTGAATCTGGCTGAGGGCATATCCTCATTAATAGTCCCCTTCTCTTTCAGGGTGCGTAAAACCATGAGAAGCGCAGCCTGTCCATTGAGAAGCTTCCACAGGTCTGTTGCTTCCTCAGGGAGAGTGTAAGAGGTTCCTGTATGATTGTCCAGGACAATGATTTTGCCTTCGACTTCTTCCCACAGGACAGTATCTGCCCACATGATGAAATCGTGAGGGGAAACAGTAAGTTCTGAGGGGACGCACGGGACATCTTCATAGCTGAGAAGTCCCTGTTGGTGAAGCTGAGAAATAACAGACTGCACATTGGCACTGATGTGATCGGGATCTCCCTCGTATTCCTGCTGTATGAGGGCAACAATAGTCTCAAAGGTCCTGGTACCATCACACCAGTTCCATATGTCTCTTGCCGTTTCATTGAGGCTCACATACGGATCCACAAGTTCTGTGTGAGAGTGAGAAGGGTTGAGAATAACCAGTGATGAACCGAAAGGCTGCCAGACACACTCTTCACTCCACCTGATGTACTTCCCTCGGGGATCTTCCATGAAAAAAAGGGGGTTAGTATTGTATATAAAGATATGGGTTGTCTCGGCAAAGAACCTCCTAATGCAGCCTGATCTCGACTGCTCCATACCGTGCAGGAAAACAACTGATAATCTTGAAAGATATATCCATGAGAACGAGTATTTCTGAATTCTTTCAGCAGTACGTTTCGTATGACCCTACAGGCTCCTCATTCTCAGTGCCCAGCAGCGCTCTCCATTACTGAGGAGTCCATTCATACTCGTCCATCACATTCCCCTCTGCATCCCGCAAGACAGCTGTATCTCCTGAATTGTTCCACCTCTCCACTGGAGAACCCCAGTACAGTGCAACGTCACTGTTGGTACCTGAACCGGTGTATACAAAAACGAAGCTTCCTGCCTTGATTACAAATCCCTGGGGAAACTCAAAAAGCCCCCCAACGTCGTTTTCCAGAGTCCATCCCGACAGATCAACATCAGTATCACTGTTATTGCAGACCTTCACCCATTCCTTGTTGAGGTCTGCATTATCATCTCCCTCAGGATCAAATTGAACCTGACAAATAACAACTGGTCGAACCTGTTCAATTATTTCAAAGGAAGATACCATCTTCTCAAAAATGGGTAAATATCGGTTGTAGGTGCTGATCACAGATATATACGTCATAAGATACAGGTTGCTCTCCTTTATAGCGCCAACCTGCACAGTTATAATCAGTTCACCGCCTATTTCTTCACCTTCAATGTAGACAACCCTGCGAGCAGGGCTGTCCCCCATAGTAGTTGCAGTGGATTCAATGACTCGCAAATCGGGACTCTGTTCTCTCATTTCTTCAAGTTCTCGCTCAACATACTCATGAATATCTGTAGGATCTCCCGGCTGAAGCTTGTAGACTGATACCAGCACATTCTCTCGAAGTACATCCTGTTCGCTCTCAAGAGGACTGTAAAAGACAACTGCATTTGCCCCCTCTACCTGTTCTTCTGTCCATTGGTTGTAGTACTTTGTTCTGAACCCTAATTTCGAATCCTCATATACTATAAAGTCAGCATCAGGAAGTTCTTCTCGTTCTTCAGCCACTCCCTGAATTATCCTCTCAGCCGCAGTGACGAACCCACTGATGCCAGGCCCGAAATCTTCCAGAACGTAGATTTCCAGCGCCTGACCATTCCCAACCACAATTTCATCTACATGGTCCAGATCGATGTCTTCCACGATGAAAAACTCCGGCTGAGAACTGAGGGAAATAGATGACGTAACCATTTGGGAGAAGTCGGAAAGAGGAATACTCTCTCCTTCCAGAGATGCTACTGCCTGTACCTCTATAACAAACATGGTGGCACTGTTAACCAGCAAGATTTGATCACCCATAACCTCCATATGCAGGAGGGCAGGGGGCAAATGTACTTTTCCCAGGAGCTCTCCTCCCCTGGTCACATACAGCGTGTCATAGGAAATGAAGAGCGCTTCTTCCATGCCATCGTTGTCTACGTCATGAAATTGGAAATCATTGATATGTTCGAACGTGGTGTAGTTCCACAGAACATTCCCCCTCATGTCATACACAGTCAAGAAATGCTCCCAGTTCTCATCCACGATGCCACTGACCACGAGCTCTTTCTTTCTATCCTTGTTTATGTCAGATATTATGAATTTGGAAATTCGCCCATTCACAGGCAAATCTGCTACCCGGGTCCCTTCATTATCAAAGATCAAGACACGGTTTCCCCCCCCATACAGGTTTACTGCTACATAATGATCATAGCAGTACAGCCCTCGAGGAGATCCTGGTACATGAGTCCTCCATTTGAGGATTCCTTTGTGATCGAAAACGTAAAGATCACCCTCATTACCCAGGAGGACATCGCAGGCGACAATAATCTCCTCCTTCCCATTGTGATCCAGATCAAAACAGGTTAAGGCCTTGATTTCTCTGGACACGTGGTAGTACCACATGAGGTCATTATTCTCGTAAACATAGATGGCGCCCCTGTCCCAGGGGTCTGAAACGACTCGCAGGCAGCCAAAAACGTAATCATACCTGGTGTCCCGGTCGAGATCTGTAATATCCATGGCTGTAACGCGCTGGATATCCAGGTCTTTCAGCCACAATACAGGGCCACGGGGAATGTATTCGAAAATCCGGCGCTTATTGGAAGTTGTGACTTCCCTTGTCAGTTCCCGGGTCGCTCCCGCGAAAATGAAAAAGGTCTTTCCCCTGATCTCTCTTATGAAAAGATTAGATGCACCTGGGGTCCTGATAAACTCCTGTTCAGTAGGGTCAAGCAATGTGCGCACCACTTCGCCAACCCCCTCAGGGGCATCTGGACCACCCAGAATGACGTAGTGCTGGTAATTCTGGTAGCTGGGGAGCTGCTGTGCGGTAATGGATATAACCTCAAATGACTGGCCCAGATACGTGATAAGACTTGAGGAATAGTCAATCGAGTTTGAGACTACCACGATTTTCTTGGATTCCATTTCCAGGCTTCCCGAAAGAAGCAACAGCACCAGTACTGCAGCCAGCACTCTTCTCATGCCAGTACTATATCACAATACCTTATAAAACTTACGGTTATGATAGTAGCTTAAAGAAAGAAAATTATGTGGTGCACAGAGCAGGAGAGGATGGCAACATTCTTATAGACTCCAACCAGAATTGTGGTGTGTATATGAGAGAACATCTCACCAGAAACAGAGTCTCTATCCTAAGTGCCTGGGCTGTACTGGCAGGTGCACTACTGATCCCTGTAGGTATCATCCGAATTGGTGCTGCATTGCTGCTGATGACCTTCTTCCCCGGGTTCTTGATCTGGGAGTATGCGGGGTTTGAAGAGAAAACGCCTTTGGTGTGTGTTTTGTGTGGTACAGCACTCCTCACTGTTGTTGTGTACTACTGTGCATGGATTGTGTGGGCCCCCATCCCCCTGGGGTTATCCCTTGGTTCTGCCATGATACTACTGAAGAGAGATACGCCTCTTCCTCTGATAGACAGAAAAACAGTATATCTCCTGGGGTGTATCCTTTTCATGTTGACGTACGTATACCCCTGGACAGATTACGTGGCATTTTTCCCACCAGGGGATGAGATGAAGCTTCACCTTCTGCACTGCAGTACTATCCTGGAGTCCATGAATCTTCCTTCCGGTTACGCTCCATTATATCCAGAGATTCATCATGTAACCCAGCCTCTGGGATACCATGGAATGGCTGTCATGGTGGCACAGGCATCACGCAGCCCCCTTGTTCCAGTCAGTACTATGGTAGGCATTCTTGCAGCCTCTCTGGGATGTGTTGCTGTCTATATGCTGGGGAAGACCTTACATTCAGAGAAAGTGGGGCTGACTTCTGCATTCTCCTTTGCAGGACTGTCTTTTCTCTTCCACCAGGTTGCCTTGTCAGGTAGCTACCCTCTTCTCATAGGGATCACTCTGCAGGTCTTTGCTGTTTCGCTGGTCATTCAGGCCGTTACCCAGAAATCGCGTTCTCAATTTGCAGTGGCAGGATTAGCCTGCGCTGCCTGCTTTTGCGTTGATTTGAATGCATTTCTTCCCCTTGCTGTCTTTCTGGTGGGATTCATGATTGTCTATCGGTCTACCTTCTATATTCTGGCCTCTTTCTTGCTGTTCAGTCTTCCCCCCCTGGCGAGAATCGTCTTTCCCCCACTCGAGCCCCTAGAGGTCATGTTTGCTGGAGAGTGGTTTAGCCAGAGTTTGAATAGTTTAAAGGAGTTTAATACATTCTTTTTTTCCATGGGGCCCTTGTTACTGATATTTGCGCTCTTTCAGGTATGCACCGTTCGCAGGGTGAGACAGGTGGTTTCTTTCCCTGTGGCTGTAGGAGGATTGTATACGGTATGTTTGTGTATTCCACTCCTGAGCAGTATACTAGTGCCAGTATGGTGGGTCTTTGATCCTGTTTTCATTATGAGAATGGTAATCATAGTATTGTCTGTGCTCGCAGGATTATTCCTGGCTCAGATACTGGAAAAAAGGAACATGACGTGGTTCTTGTCTGGGCTTGTCCTGGTAGCCTGTATCCTTCACGTCAGTGATCCCTTCTTCATACTACCGCAGCAGCAACCCACTATCAGTGATGACGCCCTCGCTGCATACAGGTGGTTATCAAATAATACCACTCCGCAGGACACAATACTGAATTTTCAATCATCTGGAGATTCCTCTACCTGGATTCCAGCAGTAGTTGGAAGGCGGGTGCTACTACCTTATCATCTCTACTACAAGGGAGACAATGCCATGAGTGAATTGAACCTTCCTGAACGGTTTACCGACCTGGCTACTCTGAAGACACTACCCTCTTCGGAGTTCAGCAAGAGCATTCTGGAAAAGTATGGGATTACGCATGTGTATATTCAAGAGGAGGACGGGATTGATCCTGAAATGGTTGAAGACTCTCCTTTGTATAACCTTGAATTTCATCAAAATGACATTTACATTCTTTCAGTAACAGATGAAGACCCAGTTCTGTATACGCCCCTTCTTTACCTGAGTGCTGGATCAGTACCTCACGGAGTACGATCTTATTTCAGTCTTCCTGCAGGGGAGGCTGTCCTCCTGGGCATTCATTATGCAGATACTGGAAAGGGAAATGTGGACATTGAAATCAATGATGTATACGCGGGGACAATTTTTAGGTTCAACACTGACAATCACTTCGTGGCCTTTTTTGTGTTGCCTCCTGGTGAGGACATTAGGATATCCCTTTTTCCGTATGCATCTTCCTTCTATATTGACTCTCTCGTCTTGTACTCTCATGAGATGGAGTAGTTCTTCTTAATACTTGAAATCATTGTCAAACAAGGATAACCCTTCTTTCCATTTGCCTTTTATCGAGAGGTCCACAAATAGGTCGATGTGACCCACTATCTGGAATCCACATTCATGAAAGAAAGATAGTGCATGTACATTCCTTGCCACAGGCTTTACGGATACATAGCAGATGCCAAGGGTTTGAGCTTCCCGTACTGCACGGGCAACTAAGGCCCTGCCGATTCCCCGGGCGCGATATTCACGGCTGACTATGACAGGTTCTATTACCGCTTCCTGACCTTCTATGATCAGTCCGGTCATTCCTACGACATCACCAGAGAACTCTGCAACCCAGATATGATCAGCACCCACATCTGATAAATGCTTGTCGAAGTACAGTCCAGGGTTGTCTCCACCAATGGAGGGATCATCATAGATTTCTCGATGATGCTGGGTGAGTTCTTCCCATAAGGTTCTGCATTCTTCTAAGTCTTCTGAAGCATAGGGACGGATTTTTATCTCAATCATGCTATTCCTCCTCTTTTCTGCCGGGTGGTTAGCTGCAGTACCTAAACTCTTCTTATATAAAAGATTTATCCCTGTGAGTTCCTGATTCAGCAAAGAGATCCCAAGGTGATGCAGCGACATATCATAATAGGCAAAAGAGAAAAAGAAGAAACAATAACCTTCTCTTCTCACTGAGATTCAGCATTCGATTGTCATCAGGAGCTCTTCTGTTCTGGTGGGTTGGAGAATGTGTATGACTTCCCAAGACCATTACTGTAAGCCATATAGATTCCATCAGGACTGATTGCGACTGCATAAATACTGTCCAGACTCCGATCAGTCCACAGTATGTTGCCGTTCTTATCCAGTACAATGAACTCGAAAGTACAAAAAAGCAAATTTCTGCAGAAAAAGCAAGTATACTCTATAAATAGAGGTCAGACGACTTCATAGTATTTTGCGAAATCACATTGAGTATTTCGAATCACAATATTAAAATATAAAGAGAAATATATATCAGAATTTAGTCTCTTTCAAGCTCACAATGTCTGTTGCTTTCCAGGATGTGTGATCTACACAGGTTCAATGACCCCAGATAGTGATCATGCCAGTCGGCAGAATGACAGAGAACCAAAACCTATTTAAGCATGATCCAATACCATTTGACATGAGGTATGTTGTGGTCACAGGCGGCGTGATGTCAGGCCTAGGAAAAGGGGTGACCACCGCCTCTGTCGCAAAAATTCTGCAGAGCATGGGATACAAAGTCACTGCCATCAAAATTGATCCATATTTGAATGTTGATGCAGGTACTATGTCCCCTTTTGAACATGGGGAAGTATTTGTCATGGAAGATGGCGGTGAGGTTGACCTCGACTTGGGTAATTACGAGAGATTCTTGAATGTCAACCTGACCCGTGATCACAACATTACAACAGGTAAGGTATATTTACAGGTTATCGAGAAGGAAAGGAGAGGTGACTATCTGGGGAAAACGGTGCAGGTTATCCCCCACGTCATCAATGAGATTGCAGAAGAAATACGTTCTGTGGCTGAGAAACAGGATTTTACCGTGATAGAGGTGGGAGGAACAGTGGGTGATATTGAGTCAATGCCTTTTCTTGAAGCAGCGAGACAACTCTCTCTGGAGGAAGATGTCATATTTATCCACGTCACGCTGGTTCCCTCCCTGGACGTCGTGGGGGAACAGAAGACGAAACCCACCCAGCACTCAGTAAAGACATTGCGGGAAGCGGGAATATCCCCAAACCTGATCGTCTGCAGATGCCATCAAGAGCTGGAGGAGAAGACCCGCAGGAAACTGGCCCTATTCTGTAATGTGCATGAAGACCAGGTGATAAGTGACCATGATGTGGATGACATATACAAGATCCCACTGGTCCTTAACGAGCAAAAAGTGGGAGAAAAGATCATTCGCACCATTGGATTAAGACGAAAACCCGATCTCAACCGCTGGAAATCCATTATCTCCAAAAAGATGGAGAAAACTGTCCACCTGGGTCTGGCGGGGAAGTACGTTGACCTGCCGGATTCATACATCTCTATAAAAGAAGCCCTGAAGCATGCCTCATTTGCCACAGGAATCGACGTGGAAATCGAAATGCTGGATACTGAGACAGTGGAAGATTCATCATTTGCCCATGTCGATGGCATTCTGGTTCCAGGCGGATTTGGTTCCCGCGGCGTTGAGGGAAAGATACAGGCAGTCAGGTACGCTCGCGAGCATGAAATTCCCTTTTTGGGGTTGTGCTATGGGTTTCAGCTGGCCTGTGTGGAGTATGCACGGTTCCTGGGAATGGAGGACGCCAACAGCACGGAGGTGGCCCGTGAACTGGCAATAGCATGTACGCCCGTTATTGATCTTCTTCCTGAACAGCGTAGTATAGACAACATGGGGGGTACCATGAGGCTGGGAGCGGATACTGACATCCTTCTGGAGAAAGACACCCTCATTCACTCACTGTACAATGAGAACGTGATCCGGGAACGCCACAGGCACCGGTACGAGGTCAACCCCGAGTTCATTCCTTTCCTAGAAGATGGAGGTCTCACTTTCTCAGCCAGATCATCAGACATCAAGAAAATGGAAGCCGGAGAATTGAAAACTCATCCGTTCTTCCTGGGAACCCAGTTTCATCCTGAATTCAAGTCACGATTGGAGAATCCGTCTCCGCCATTTGTGGGATTCGTCAAAGCAATGGGTGAAAGGCATGATTGAGACAAAAAAGGTAAATGAAATGAACTACGGAGAACAAGCCGAGACTGTCAAGCAATGCATGATCAGTATTCTGGATCATGTGAGGTCCTACATAGACCGTATCCGAGATGAAGACATTGACCAGATGATCAGGACGCTTCTGGAGGCTCGCAAGATCTTTATTATGGGAGCCGGGAGATCTGGTCTGGTGGGGAGAGCATTTGCCATGCGATTGATGCACCTGGATCTGAATGTGTTTGTGGTGGGAGAGACGACGACTCCTGCTTTCACAGACCAGGATGTCCTGATAGCCATCTCCGGATCAGGGGAAACCAATTCAGTGCTGACATCTGCCCGTGTGGCCAAGCAGCGAGGAGGAAAGGTGGTAACCATCACCTCGTATCCCAGTTCATCCCTGGGTAAGACTGCAGATTGCCTGGTCATTGTCAAAGGGAGAACCAAGGACGATGTACCTGTCTCTTATATTGAGCGGGAGCTCCATCCGTATCAACAACTCACTCCCATGGGTACCTTGTTCGAGGACTGCTGCATGATCTTCCTGGAAGGCATTGTAGCCTCCTTGATGGAAGTGCTTGAGAAAGGCGAAAAGGATATGAAGGCGAGACACGCAGTATTAGAGTAGAGTAAAGGTGAACAGTATGATTACTGCGCATGAATGTGAAAGCTGTCATACGGTAGTGTATGTTGAAGGCAAGGAAGAGCCATTTTGCCCGCGATGCAGAGGGAGAATGTTCCCTAAAGACCTGGAACTGCCCAGAAATGCCAAGAAAATCCACTGTCCCCAATGTGACAAGGATTTTTATGTGACAACAGAACCCTTCAAATGCCCTTTTTGTGACTACAGCTTTTCCCTAGGTTCGTATGGGTGATACTCATGAAAGTATTGGTACTGGCAAAATTGCACCCTGAGGGGTTACGTGTACTCAGAGAGCATGCTGAAGTAGAAGAGGCTTACGACCTTAAAGAAGAAGAAATCCTCAAGAAAGTCCCTGAATATGAAGCTGTGATCGTCAGGTCAAAACCTCAGATCACGCAGAAGATCATTGACGCGGCTACCAACTTGAAAGTGATAGGCCGGGCAGGTGTTGGTCTTGATAACATCGATGTGGAGTATGCCAGGTCGCGTGGGATACACGTGGTCAACACTCCCGAAGCCAGCACTGAATCTGTGGCGGAACATGTTTTTGCACTCCTCCTGTCCAAGGCCAGAGATGTGCCCCGTGCGGATCAGGCCTTGAGAGAGGGGAACTGGATCAAGAAGCAGCTGATGGGGCGGGAGCTGTACGGGAAGACTCTGGGCATCATTGGGTTCGGGAGAATAGGGTCACGCCTGGGAGAAATTGCCAAGGGATTCAAGATGCGGGTGCTGGCGTACGATGTGATTGACATCTCGCAGCGGGCACAGGAGGTTGGTGCTGAAGTGGTTACGCTGGAGACCCTGCTTCAGGAAAGCGACTTTCTGACGCTCCACGTACCCTTGCTCCCATCCACCCGCAATATGATATCTGAACAGCAACTGAGAACCATGAAAAAAGGAGCACTTCTTATCAATACATCTCGAGGAGGAGTCATAGATGAGAAAGCACTCTGTGCTGCCCTCATCGCAGGGGATGTGGAGGCAGCTCTGGATGTATTTGAACAGGAACCTCCTACTGGATCGCCGCTGCTCACTGCACCACATATCGTGCTGACTCCTCACATTGCAGGTTCAACTGAAGAAGCCCAGGAGAAGGCTGGAATAGAAGTAGCTCACAAGGTCATTGAGGCTCTTTCCACGGGTTAATCCTTACTTTTATTTTTTACTTTTCGGGTTATTTCCTCCACTTCATCCTCTGTCAGCTGGTGCCAGGTCCACTCAAATATCTTCTCACCTTCATACTGAGGAATAATGTGCATCTGGAAGTGGAGATTATTCTGTCCTCCCTTCCTTCCAGGATTGACTACAATGTGCAGGTCAGGACAGATATATTCCTCCATGAGCAGCAGAAAATTCTTCAATCCGCGAGCAAACCCTGATACATTCTGTATCTCAGTGTACCGTTCTGCATGTTCTCTGGGGACTACCACAGAATGTCCTTTGGATACAGGGTTCTCTACCAGAAATGCCACGACATTCTCATCCTCATAGAGGATATGAGCAGGATATTGATTTGCAGCTATGCGGCAATACTTACAATCCATGACCCTCTTCTCCCCTGTCCATTTAAATGGTTTTCTGTATCATGGACAACCTTCAACGCCAATTCTGCATTGAGAGTGGTATGGCTCCTGAACTGGTCCAGATTTAAAGCGTTAATCAGAACACAAAAACGCCATTCTCGTAGAATAATTCACCATCTGCATAGATCTGGCTGTCCCGCTTCATGTCCTTTATCAGGTCCCAGTGGATGGCTGAATTGTTCTGTCCTCCAGCATCGGGCAGAGAGCGGCCAACTGCCAGGTGCATCGTCCCCCCAATTTTCTCGTCGAACAGGATGTTCTTGGTAAACTGCGTAATCCCGTAATTAGTGCCAATGGCAACCTCTCCCAGTCTTCTGGCACCCTCATCTGTATTGAGCATTTCCTGCAACAGGTCATCACCCTTCTGAGCCGAAGCTTCAACCGCCTGACCCTTCTCAAAGGTTAAGGTGATGTCTTCAACTTCTTTCCCCATATAGATCCCTGGGTATGTGAAGCGGATACGACCTTCAGCAGAGGTCTCCACAGGGCTGGTGAACACCTCGCCAGAGGGGAAATTTCGACGACCATCAGAGTTGACCCAGGTTCTCCCCTTGACACTGACAGTGAGATCGGTGTCTTCTCCCAGGATGTGCAGCTCTGATTTACCCTGCAAGAATGAGACCACCTTTTCCTGGTTTCTGGACAGCTCCCTCCATGCTGCCACAGGGTCCTCTTTGTCCAGAAAACATGCCTTGTACACAAACTCCTCATATTCCATGAGCGACATGGAAGCCTCCTGAGCCAGAGCATGGGTGGGAAACAAGGTGAGAGTCCATTTCATCTGCCCCTGATATGTCCTTTCAAAGATGGTAGTGTTGATCTCCTGGTTGGCTTTCGCTCTCTGGGCAATCTTTGCTGGAGGTACAGCTGTCAGACATTTTGTATTGTAGTCTGCAATAATGCTGATAATGATGTCCACATTCTCTACATAGTACTTTCTGAAAGGGGACACATAGGTGAGCTGGTGGTCCTGCGCATATGTGTAGAAGATTGTCTCAATATTGTCCATCAGAAGGAGCAACTCAGGGTACGCTCCTTTCACTATCAGTTCCTTGTAGAGTGCTTCTATGAGGGGGGCAGCCAGTACTGTGCCCTGTATCATGACCTTGTCTTTCTCTTTGATCTCTGCAGAATAATCCACCAGCACCTTGGCCATCCGGGCCAGATGAATGTCTGCAGCCATGAAATCACGTCTTATAGGGGATCAAGCACAGAAAGCGCACCGGAGTCTTCCCCGTGTTCCGGAACTGGTGCTTTTCATTGGGTGGGATAAAAACCACCGTACCAGGTTTGAAAGGGTGATCTCCCTGTTCACTTCTCACAATGCCTTCTCCTTCCAGGATGAACACTTCATGTTCCCAATCGTGCTCGTGGTATGGACTGTATCCTGAAACACCCATTTCAAAAAGCCGCATGGCGAAATGAGGTGCGCCTGTATCCTTGGTGATGAGCCAGCGCACTGTTACGCTACTGGCACCTTCTTCAGCTTTCTGGGCTGGAATTTCAGTATAATCAAACACTTTCATAGTCATCATTTCCAGAAAGCACATTTAAATGTTTGCCAGGGCTTCTCATCTCATGCGAGTCCTGAGTGCCAGCCTAGTTCCAGTCGAATTCCCTGAACTCTTCTTTTTCCTCTTTTTTCTCCAGAGTTCTCCTGTCAAATAGATCAATTTGAGCTGGGATGGGTATGGGAACTGAAATTCCAGTGATGATAGCCTCTCCAATGTCCAGTCTTTTCATTTCTTCTTTTAAATCAGTGAGATCATTCTCTGAAGAATTAATCAACTGCTCCCTGTCTTTGAGGTTTGTCAAGAGGAGAATAATGATAGTATTCAACTGTGAAATTATCTCATCCAGTATTTTCTTGGGCATCTGGTCAATAATACATAATCCCAAATTGAATTTCCTGCCTTCTCGTACGATTTTCTCGAAAACAGTCCCACGTGCCAGTTCCTTGCTCAAGAGCTTGTGGGCTTCTTCCAAAACCAGCAGGGTCTTTGGCAAGGGGTTATTTTTCCTGCGCGCTGTTCTGAATTGGTTGAGTAAATACCGTCCCACAATGCTGGACACCAGGCGGATCACCCAGTCATTGTTCTCGTATTCACCAAAATCAATGATAACTGTCCCCCCTTGAGATATCTTCTTCAATATGTAAGTGAGAGAATCGAACTGCTCTCCAACAAATTCGTAATGGGTGATGCGGGACACTTTCCTCTTTAGAGCAGATATTGTCTCGAGGTGGATTTCCTTCTCGAAGTCCTCATAAATGTGTTCTGCTCCCCGCGTGGCAAGGTAGTCCAGCCAGTCTCTTTCCCTGTTGTGGATCAAATCAAGTGCATCCTGCTGTGCTGATGTGATGTCTGTAATAGCTGCCAATTCTGAAGGGTTAATCAGAGTACGGGGGATATGCAAGGAAACATCACACTCAGCTCCTCTCAATCCCAGAACAAATACGTTTTCCAGTCCCCCCAGGCCGACTGGGTGGTATCCATATTCAGAGTGGACGTCAAATACAACTGTTGCAATGGATCGAGCTTTCACTTCTCTCAGAATGACTTTTACTGCATTGGACTTACCTGAACCCGTTTTCCCAAAAACACCTGCGTGTTTGGAAACAAAGGTATCAACATCCAGGTGAATTGGAACTGACATATCTCTCACTGTTCCTACACAGATCTGAGACACTCCTGTAGGCAGGAAGGCGAGATCTTCTTCTGTCACTCTGCGAACAGGCGCGAGGTATTTAGGAAGGGATTTTGCTCCCCTGATGCGCCTTGAATTCTCATCCAGGATGCCCAGGAGACTGGCAAGAGCCGTATAGTAGAATTGAGGACCATACACTCCCTGAATAGAATCCACAGTGTCAGAAAAGGTGAGGGCTGCAATCTTGTCAGGAAGAACAGATTCACCCAGGTGCCTGGCTTCCAATTCGTTTATTCTTGCCAGATATATATATTTTGATTCAATAACTACCAGATCGCCTACTTTCACGTTCTCAAATTCCTCTGCGTCATGAATCCGAAACTGTACTGTCTGGGTAGAGGATGAGATTACCTTGCCAAGCATGTATATGTGTTGAGAGCTGCATTTTTAAAGGTTTACTGGCGGATCTGGTGGATGGACTAGCCTACAAAAAGATTAGGGAGCGTAACACATAGCCAACAAGATCCAATAAGAAAAGGTGAAATAAAATAGAAAGAGAAAAGAAAAGGATTCTATTTTCCAAGCACTTCGTTGAGCTCGTCAATGGCTTCCTTATAGAGTTGCATGGCCTTGAGGACATTCCAATTTCCAGCAACACAGTTGGAACCTTCATTGCAGAACTGCTGAGCGATTTCTAGGAACTTCTGTGCTTCGTTCATCAGCTCTTCCACAGCAGACGTATCCAGTCCCTGCCCTTGAGCTTCTGCAAGGAGAGATTCTGCTTCTTCTTTGAGGTTCTGTGTTTGCCGAATATTGTACTTGGCCAGGGGGCACAGTGAAGGTGAAGGGTTCTGAGGAGTGGTAAAGACATCTTCGCAGGTGCCCGAATCATCGTAGGTAATGATCAGCTGTGGCTTGTAACATACACCAAGGCTGCCCAGATCTTGTCGGAATCCTGTATCCCAGCTCATGATGGTGTCTCCTGTCGTTGCACCGTCCAACCTGAAGGTCAAGAGACTGTTGGCACAACCAGTCTTGTTGAAGAATTTGAGCTGCGAGGGGTCGCTGATAGTCAAGGTATACATTGTACCTGAAGCATCTGACAGAAGCTGTGCAGTAGTCCAGGTGGGAGTCAACGTTACAAGTACGGGGGCATTCATGATACTGCCTACAGTACCCATAAGGTAGAGGTCTCCTCTGAAATCAATGAGGTTACAACTCCAGGTATCAGCCTGGCCACTATCTAATTGATCTGCCTGCTTGAAGATAACCACCTGCACACTCTGGATGTAGGATTTCGGGGGAAGGTTGTTCAAATTGAACTGGAATACTCCGTTTCGTGTACCTGCATAGCTGGTATTGTGTCCTGTCCACATGTCATCATCGTCCAGGACTACACCATAATCTGTTTCTGCCACGTAGCCTGCGTGGTACTGAAGTGGCGTATATATCATGGGTGTAGTGAAAGTGTGCGGTCCGGAACACCCGGAATTCCCTGCTTGATCTGTTGAACATACCTCGTAGTAGTAGGTAGTCCCCATCTGTAGCCCGTCGAATTCAACATAGTGGTTGAGCACCAGGTTTGAGTCTGAGATTGTGTTCCCATATGCGGTAGTTGTTCCCCAGTTGACCACAGTTGTGGCGTTCTCATCAGTGTCCCAGGTAATCTCGACACTTGACCCATTACAGGTGTTGGCCGCCACATTGGTGATCACTGGAGGCACTCCATCAATTTGGGCAGTATCCGTCCTTGTTCCTGCAGGACTGGCGTCATTGTAGGTCACAGTGAGAGTGTCGGGATCTGATACTTCCAGTTGACCATTTCCTGGATTTGCCGTACCCGGGAGGCAACCGAGTGTCCCCTGGAAAATACCAGTAGCACCGCCAGTTTCATTCACAGTGACAGATTCACTGTCTCCTGTGGCAGCACTGGAAACTGTGACACTTGCTGTACCTGTTCCTGCCAGGTCTGCATCTGTGAGTGTTATTCCCAGCGTATCAGTAGTCCCGTAGTAATCCTGATCGAACTGCACCACGCCCTGTGACTGAACAATGTTCCCTGAGACAGAGAGAGCATAGGGCTGCACATTCCAGCCAGGAGTCACTTGATTCGTCTGGAACGCTACAACGAATATGGTGTATAAACCGGGTGTTGGGTTGTTGATGCGAACCTTCTGCACTGTATCAGGGTATATAAAGGCAGTATTGGGCACTGTCCAGCCGCCGGAAAAGTTGCCGGCTCCGCTCAAGTAGTATGTAATCCCGTTAGGATGATCTACCTCTATGTACATGTAGTTGACCATCTGGAAAGCGGAACCTGCTGTTCCTGGGGGATCGGTATAGGCCATAGTGACGTCAAGATATCCTCCAGGTCCAACAACAGCTGTATACGCCTTGAAGAAGGGTTGTACGATGGCAGCTCCATCCAATCCTGCAGTGTTGTCATCTATCAGAAGGGACTGGGTATCTCCAGAGAAGTACAGTGCATTGTCAAGTAGCACGCGGCCCCATCCCTGGCCATCACCGGGGATAGTCCCACCTATGTTGTATCCAGTCATGGGCTGGGCACTGTTGATGATGACTGCTTTCATCATGGCAGCTGAGGGAGTGAAAGCTCCTCCAGCCTGGAATCCTGTTGATGAACCTACAGGTGTGTAACTCCCAGTCATAAAGTATTCTCGTACCAACGCACAGCATCCTGCAATACCGGGGGCCGCCATACTGGTTCCCTGAAGGCCCACCAATCCATCGTTGGGTGATGTGCCATCTGTAACATTGTTGTTGGCTCCTGAGAATATGATCTGTCCAGGGGCGCACACATCAGGCTTTATTCTTCCCCAGCCTCCAGTAGGTCCCCAGCTGGAGAATGAAGCCACGTCCTCTGAATTGTCGCCATACCCGTCATTTGAGGTTTCAGAGGCTCCAACGCTCAGGCAGTCCTTGGCAGTGGCGGGGGGAGTGATAGTCGTAGTACCGGGCCCGTCATTCCCGTTTGAGAATACCACCAGGAAATTCTTGTTGGCCCACATCATCTCATCAACATCCCTGGAGTAAGGGTCATATGCTCCATACGCTCCTCCTCCCCAGGAATTAGAGTGAATGTATGCACCATCTGCCATGGCCTGGGGGAACAATCCAACAGTCCCAGGGAATGCGACACCATTCAGCGTCCCTGCAGGTGTCGGGTCATTGAGATCTGGAGGTCCATACACATACGGTGAATCAGACCGTCCCAAATCCTGAAATACCAGCTTGCCCTGGAAAGCAGTTCCCTCGTAGAAGTCATATCCGGCAGTAGGAGTTATACCCCATGTGGGCAACACGCTACCAGTCACCCACTCACCTGCAATAGTACCAGATGTGTGTGTACCATGGCCTGCGGCGTAGTTGGTCCCAATGGGATTCTCAATATCCCAGTCGTACACGTTGTACATGGGATCTGCGGCTCCTGGGTAGTATCCGTCTCCAGGATTGTAATAGTTGTAAGGAGTAGCCACGGTATAGACTCCGGTTTGATACCAGTTGTAGTATGATAGAACCTTCCTCTGAGCTGCATTATACGTGTGGGAGGGCAGTCCCTGTACAGAATCCCAGAACATCAGGTGGTCTGCATCAATACCCGTATCGGAAATTGCGACAACCTGCCCCGAACCAGTAATACCATTGCTAAACACCTTCCTGTTTCCAAGTTGGTTGGTCTGTACGATCCAGGTGTCATTGTCGTTTACAGGTGCCATCAAGTATCGTCTCTCCACGAAGTACACACCATTCAGATCAGCAAGCTGGACCACTTTCTCCCTGTCCAGGGTTACATACATCCTTTCAGCAGTATAATTGTGAATATAACCACCTATTGCTCTGATCTGAGGTATATAGTTGGCGGAGTTCTCTCCCGTGAAAAACGTAATCGCAAACTCATTCTCAGGCTGCGAAAGCTCATTGAACTTCGGCGCTTGATCCCCATCGAAGGGCATCCCTTCTGAGGTAGTCGTTGTCTTGGCAGTCTCATAGACATCAGGGCTGATCTTGTACTCAGGTTTCCACGGACCTATCCAGTCAATTTCCTTCATGGAATTCAATGCTGCCATGTGAGAACTACTTAATCGACACAGATAGGTACTGTATCCAATGTATTCTTTGATATTTCCCTGTGACACAGCCAGAACAAACCGGGATGCCGTATCCTTTCCCAGCATGTCCTTGAAATGCACGAGGTAGTATCCGCCGTCCACCGGCAGCTGTTGGTTCCCTCTCAAGTTATCAGCAAACCTGACATCGATAGAGGCAGAACGGAGGAGCACACTGTTCTCGTTGACCTGTAACTCTACAGGTCGGGGTCCGCTGGCTTTGGTTTCGTAGGTGATACCTGAACCTACCAGCAGCAGAACAAGTGCTACAGCCATTACGAGCTTGGTCGACTTCTGCATATCCATTTCCTCCTTTCTCCTTTGAGAATTCTATATTGTATCAAGTCTGCCTGCTTTTTAAATGTTTGGGTTCAGTTGGGCCTTTAAAGGAATTACCAAGGGGTCTTTCAGAATGCATACGCTGATTCTTCATGTTTCGTCAATAGCGAGAATCAGGAACAACTTTCAGATCAATCCATCCAGAACATGGTGGAATTCCTCTTTCTGCCTCTCAAGATAGTAGATTCCTGAGAAATATTCCTTTTCAAGCCCCTGTTGAATCATGGCATTTTGCAGGACACTCTGGTAGTATTCTTTCTTGTCCCTCAGCGTGGTAGCCCTGTGTATTTCCGTTAGAGGATATGGATACCCCAAACAGAAGAGATAGCGGGAAAAATAGGCCAACCGTGAAAACAAGGGGATTCCTTTCACATCAACTCTGAAAGATGGTCCACCCTCATGCAGCCTGGCAATGTAAATGTCTCCCAGAGGCTTCACTGATGCACACGCCTTCTCGGAGAGCCTGTAATACCACGTTCCCGGATAGTCCAGAACCTGAGTATCAGGAATACCTTCCTGCAGAGTATCCAGCCGCGTCTTCTTAGAAATCCCTATGACAGTTGTGGTGTCACCCAAGGCTTCAATGACCTTCCTGAATGATGTCTTGGGTATATCCTGTAATGCTCCATCAAACAAAACACAGTCAGAGAAAGAGGCAGCCGCCTCAAGATGCTCAAGCTCATAGTCAAATCGAAACACATCAATATCCTCTCCAGAGAGGAGGATCGCCTTACTGCGCACCTGATGACGCACAATACGGTGATTCTCATCATATACAATGTATCCTGCAGTCACCACTCCAATACTCTGGACAGTGTTGCTCCACAGGATTGCAGCTCCTCCATCTACTGCAGCTAAGGTCCCTGGTTCTTCACCCGAGATTGGAGTGACAAAATACGTCTGTTTATGTGAGTACTGGCTATTGAGCTGGGCCACAACTTCTTCAAACATATGGTGGGGTTGGAATCCACATAAAAAAGGTTTCTTGTCTGGAGGAGAGAACTTCCCCTAACAGGAGAAGCTTCCGGGAGTAGTCAGAAATCCAGGAACTTTGCAATCCCCGCTGTTATGACTACAGTCAGTGCCACAAAGACTACAGGACTGAAAAACCAGAAAAACAGCGGGATACTGTAGTACAGGCACCGCATTCCAAAAGTATGGTGGAGAAAGGCTTGGTTTGTTTTCTTAGTAAGGTACTCCACAGCTGGAATTCCCTCCAGTTCCTCAATCTTCGAGGGAGACGATTCTATCAGAATGGTAATCTCATTGGCTGTCCTCAAAGTGAAGAGGAAATTGAAGAAAGCCAGGGCAATGATTCCTATCAGAGCATACAATTTGTAGTCGTAGTAATCCTGCAGGCCAGGAAGAGATCCCCTGGCATAGCTCACTGCAACACCCATAAAGATCAGAGTGGAAGAAGCCAGGAATGTGGTGATGGTGGTCATATTTCTGATCTGCTGCACTGCAACCATCCCTCTTTCTCCCTTGAGAACATTTTCAATCCAGTACTCCCTGTATATGTTCTGGCGTCCTTTCTGGGTTTTCTTGGGATAGATCTTGGTGTATCTGAAGTAGACCAGATTGTAACCCACGAACATTACAACGAAAGCCACACCAGATACCCATTCAATATCCATAAAGACTATGTGAATTTGACGCATAAATAGGTTTTGAAGACAAGGGTGAGAGCATCGTTGGAGAGCTTTTATAATTGCCGAAAAGTGAATACCAATATGAAGGCCACAGCACATGCTCACCCAGTACAAACCTGGATAGGCCCACTTCCATTGGCCACGCCAGGTGCACATATACCCTTTCTTGGCAGTATTTCAGTGTGCACAGCTCCCTTAGAGACAATGGTTACTGTGGAATTTCAGGAAGAAAGAGAAGCGAGAGACATCATCTTTGAGGGGCGTGCTGTAACCCGGAAAGTGAGGCGCGGAGTTGACGCAGTAATCTCTCACGTCAAGAGGCTATCCGGGATTGAGAGCGAGTGTTCTGTTCTGGGGAAGAGCAACCTGCCCATGGATACTACCCTTGATGAACCTTCGTTCATCGCTGCCGTAGCTGCAGCTTCTGCCGAAGCCTGTGGACTGGATTTGAGCCACAAGGAATTATCACGGATTGCTTCCAAGGGCTCAGAATCTGCACCTGGGGCAGTCGTGGGGTGGGTTTCGAAGTGGACGGCTGGCTTGCAGGAGGAGTTTTCTCACTCAGTAGTCATTGAGGAAGAACTGGAAATAGGAATGGTCCGTGTGTTTGTGGACCTGTTCATGAGTGATTTTGAAATAGCAAAGTCTCCTCTTGCCGAAGCGCGGCTGAAAACATGCCGTACTGGTGTCATTGAGATGGAGAGAGCCATCAGGAATCATGATATAGAGGGAATTGGTGAATTGGCAGAAAAAGATTCACTACTGCTTCACGCTGCTGCTGCAGGAAGCGACCAGGTCCTGTGGTCACCTGATGTCCTGAGAGTTCTCCGTGAAGTGACGGTGCTGCGTGAGGAGGGGGTAACAGCCTATTTCAACGCTGATTGGATTGGGTTGTACATTAACTCGTATCCTGAGGATAGAGAAACAATTGAGCAAAGAATCAGAGATATGGGCGTAGAAACATGTTCTCTCCACGTTGGAAGAAATGCACGGCTATTGAAGGATTGAGTAATACTATAACCTATTACTTAAAAAGACCGTGACCAAGTATCACCATGTCAATTGATCTCCATACTCATACTACCTGCTCAGATGGAACCTTGAGCCCGGAAGCTCTGGTCCAGTATGCCAGAGAAAAAAACCTGGAAGCTATTGCTGTTACTGACCATGATTCTGTAGCTGGAAATGAAAGGGCAATCCAGGAAGGAGTATCTACAGGGATTGAAGTCGTTCCAGGAGTCGAACTCTCTGCAGAGTGTGAAAAAGGAAGCTTGCACATTCTGGGGCTATTTGTCGACTCCAGAAGTTACTCTATCACAGAAGCAACAGTTTTTCTCCAGAAAAAGAGGAGGGAAAGAAATATCTCCATCATTGGAGCTCTTGAGGTCATGGGGATGTCTATTGAGAAAGAACTTTTCCTGCACAATGCATATCTGGGAAGGCCTCACATTGCTCAAGCTCTGGTGAGAGCCGGATACTGCAGCACTATTGACGAAGCATTTGAAGAATACCTGAAAAGGGGAGCTTCCGCATATGTAGAACGTGAAAAATTGTCGGAACGAGCAACAATACGGTCACTTATAGGGGCAGGAGGGATTCCAGTTCTTGCCCACCCTGTGACAGTCTTTGACGTTGAAAAGACTGTAGAAAGACTGTGTAAAGAAGGGCTCAAAGGAATTGAGGTCTACTACCCCTCGCACACTGAAGAGAACGTTGATCACTTTAAATTCCTGGCAAAGCAGCATGGGTTGTTCATAACAGGAGGATCTGACTTCCATGGATCGCACAAACCCCACATTGATCTGGGGTGCATGAAGGTCCCTTACATTCTGCTGAAGAGAATGAAAGAATACAGGGCACTGTCTAACTCCCAGTCTACCTGATGCAACCTGATTACACACCTTTGTCCATGCGGTAAGAAGATCCTTTTTGACCCTTGCGCCAGCCTGCTGGAACGTCACTTTTGAACTCCAGAACATCAAGTGCTCTGGCGACTCTTGACCTGACTGCAATACTCTCATCATCTGTGAGGGTCCGTATTCTCTCTGTGATTTCTCTGCGGTTGCCCTCATGTTTCAATCCAAGGATACAGAGGGTGGCTACTGTCCAGCTCCTGACAAAGGTACTCCTGTCTTGCAGGAGGTGAACCAGTACTGACACCACTTCCTGAGCCTCTTCGTGAGACAACTCAACATTCCCACATATCATTACCAGATGCCATCGTACCATGGGGACATCATCATGCACCATCAAATCCGTGAGTTTTCTCATGAACTCTTTCAGCAATTCTGGAGCTATCCGAGAAATCTTCTCCAGAGCATCAGCTGTTCTTCGACGCACCACATCATCAGGTTCATCCAATCCCTGGATCACCATGGGCAGCAGATGACGGGATTCCAGGACGTCTTTCACTACCTCATTGGCTCGCCCGTCTGAACGCAGATCCCCCCCTCGTAATTTCTCCAAGAGCTCATTCACATGATCACCTTTGTGCTGGGTTATTCTTCATAATCATATTTCATATCTGTGATTACATGGCTGCCACAGTCTGTAGTAGACAGACAACTCAGCCCTCTGGAATCTGAGGTGATACAGCGAATTGAAGTGTTCTCCTATCTCAGTTCAGGTATCATCGCTACACGGGCGTGTATGTGTCTTCTACTGCTATGACACCCTGATCAAAGTCCAGAGGAACCTTGTGCACCTTGAATACTTTTGATGTTCCACAGTCTTTCACCAGCTCAAAATAGTGCAGTCCTTCTCCGTTAAAGAAAAACATCCTTGTGAGCATGCATCCCAGGTCTTCCTCCTTTATCAAGAAAACCTGGTTGGGCATATCCTCCCACGTTTTCTGGACCTCGAAGTACTGCAAGCTTTCAGGAGGTACAAAAATTACGCCAAATTCCCCATTTTCTCTACTGAAGAAGTACATGACATCATCCTTGATGAATAGAGTTCCTATGGTCGGCACATAACCTGAATTCTGGTCAATTATGTAACTGTGGTAATTCTCACCTTCTCTGATGACAGAAAAGGCAATGCTCTGGTCTCCGTATACATAGTCAGTGCCCACATACAGCTTTCGTGCGCCCTGAATCCACAGTGGGTTGTATATCCGACCCTCGCCCTCTCCAGCAACGTAGTCCCAGTTACCGAAGTAGGACAGCCAGTAAAAAGTCAAAATTGTCCACTCACTGATGAGGATGTACGCATCATCCTCTGCGAACCCAGACATTTCTTTTGTCACAGCTTTGGTATTTCCTTCAGGGAATTCTCTCAGCCCTCGGACTTCAGAAAGGCTGTCAAACCCGTAAATTTCCTTCATTGCGATTTCCTCATCTGTTGTTTCTACGATCTTTCCAGCTTTGACTATCCTCCACCAGATATCGTGGTGCGATCCATTCATCACTGTTCTCCGTTTGGCAATAGACTCGATCCAGTATCCTGAATCCCACCCCGAAATTACCACCGCGTCCTCAGGGGTATTGTCCCTGATCCAGGTTAGTGCTTCCCACAGGTTGCCGTCCATGACTGCCTCTGCCTGACTGGCATCTGAAGCCCCAAGGTAGCAGGGAACAATACTCAGCGCACACACAAATCCCACAGCCCACATTCCCCTGGTTGTGACACGGGTTCCCAGGGTCTCAGGCAACTTCCCGAAGAAAATGCCGCCTGCAAGAACGAGTGGTATGGCAAAGAGCATGAGGTATCGTCCTCCCATCAGGAGGAGCACACCAGTGCCAGCATAATACAGTCCGAGATATCCCAGAGTAATCAGGGAAAAGCGATCCCGCTTCCACAGGAGAACCACTACGCCCAGAGGTGCAATAAGCAGCAGTGCACTGAACAACTGGGTGACACTGGCAAATGTGACCTCAAATCTCTGCACAATAGAAACAGAAATATCGGGCAGAACCAGTGGAGAGGTTCCTGGTGAAGACTGCCCCAGCAGGGCTTTCAATACCTGTGTGACTCTACTGACCATTCCGTCAGATACCAGGGTGATTGCAGCTGTTGCAATTCCAGCCAGCCCTATTGCGGGAATCGCAATTCTCTGCACGCGTGGGATTCCTATCCGGGATGAGAGTATCCATACTGCTGCCAGTACCCCCAGTATCCCTGCCATGGCAAAGTATTCCTTGTACAGTGCATAGGGAAGAATGAATGAAAAAACAGTCACGGTCGCAGCCAGGGGTATATCCCTGCTGATATTCCTCCTTGCAACATCTATGAGCAGAGAAAGACAGAAAGCACCCACTACCAAAATAAATAGATGCCAGTGACCTATCCACGTGATCGAAAACAGGAATAAGGAGAATCCCAGTAGAACAGGATAGACTACCTTCTCTCTGGCTTTTTCACTCCTGATGCTCTTGAAGAAGAAGTAGGCTACTGCAAAAGAAAACATGACAATCCAGATATCAGTATCTGTGTAGCCAATAACAGTGCGGGAAGCTATGGATCCATTCACCGACATGAAGAGAGCAGTGAACAGCCCACCAACATCGTTTGTCAGAGTCTTCCCTGCCAGGTACGCAAAGAGAATAGCCAGTATAGTCGGGATAACATTGGCATACACAGTCCATTGAAAGAGTGAGATGTCGGAGACTGCGCGAACCATGAGATAGGAGTATGCCAGATAGTAATGGAAAAAAGGGGGATGCCTTACAGGTGCACCAGATGGGTACACTGCCATGGTGTCCCATTCGGGACGCGAGCCCTGTTCAACAATAGTCTCTGCCATCCTGTAGTGATAGTAAGGATCAAAAGCCAGAAGATACTTCCCTTCTGTTCTAATGTAATAACTTCTAACATAGAGGCCCAGACACATCACGGCCAACAATGCCGCAATAATGATAAGAGTACGACGATTGTGAGGCATGTGAGTCTGTGGTTTCGTAGACTTTTAAAGGTTTGCGGAGACAATTCCACTAGTAAGTCGTGGAGAAAAAGGTCCTTGCTGAGGGCCCTGGATACAGGCATGTTCGGGCACCATGGGCAGCCCAGTGGAACCAGAGAAATGGTTCCTGGCTACCTACCCGGGTTCAAGCCAAGAGATGGGAAGACCATGAGAGTCGAAGGAAACCTTTTTTAGCGGAGAGATGAGCATGTGATGATGACCCGTGATCTCGAAAAGATTTTCAGGCCGCTGCAAGCAAAAGAGAATATCAAAGTTGAATTTTATCCTTATGCAGGAATAAAGCATTCAATTCGCAAAAGAAAAGGGAAAATCCTTATCAGAATAAGTGACACATTCTATGATGCTCCTCAGGATGTATTACTGGCTCTGGGGAGGATTTTACTGGCGAAGCTGAAAAGAAATCCAGTCTCGAAGAAAGACCGGGCTGTATACAGCAGGTACGTTGCAGGTGAGGAGCTGCAGGAGAAGGCTGCCACCCTGCTTTCAGGGCGCAGAAGGAGTGTACCCATTGTTGAAGGAAATCACAGAAGCCTGACAGACAGCTTTCAACGGGTTAACGCAACGTATTTTGGTGGATCAATGAAAAAGCCAACCGTGACCTGGGGGAGAGCCCAGGCCCGGCGGACTCTGGGCAGGTATGACCCACAGCGGGATGTAGTGTCTATTTCTCCTGTCCTGGATTCGCGTGAAGTCCCTGAGGAATTTCTGGACTTCATCATGTATCATGAGTTGTTGCACAAGAAACACGGCCTTCAGGAGAGGGGAGGGAGACTCTGGGCTCACACACTCGAATTCAAACGAGATGAAAAGAAGTTTCATGATTACGACAACATGAAGAAAATTATGGGGGGAATAGCCAGGAAATAGACTGGAAACCCCAGATTATTCTCACTGCGAGGGAAAAGACATGCTCGATGATGGGGGTTTCCTCCTGTACTTGCAGTACAGCCTTTCTCCTCCCCGCTACCCCTCAAGCATCCAACGTTCCTACTACCGCTGCTTCCTTCCGGACCTGACGGGGTTCACAAGATAAAGAAGATTGATCCACTTCCCTCCGAAAGGGACCTCTTCTTCCGCAGATCAAGAGGGACGAGAGTTCATTGTCGGGACAGTACGCAGTTGCAGAATTCCGCCGTCGCTCATCGAGCTT
>JACVGW010000074.1:5442-13250 GCA_018992565.1 Theionarchaea archaeon | reverse complement strand
AAGTTGGAAAGAATCAGAATTGTTGAAAGAAAGAAAGATGTTGGAACGAAAGTTTATGAGAAGTTTTGGGATTCCATGTTTGATTGCTTTCAAGTAATAAGGGCTGCGATTGGGGCAGAAATCTCAGATTCTTTGTTTGGACATAAGAATAACATAGTTGTAGAGGGGTATTGCGATAAGGTATACCTTGAGACACTAGCAAATTACCTGAAGAACAGGAAAAGGAAGACGATAGACCTTGACAAGTTGATGATTATTGGAGCTGGAGGAGCTGATAAGATTCCCTCCCTCATGGCATGGCACAAGGCTGAGAAGTACAATACGATAGGAGTACTTGATAGCGACAGAAAAGCGCATAATGTTATTTCGGCAATCGAAAGAAAATTTCAAAATGTAGATGTGAATAACGATATCTTGAAGCTTAATGAAATCGACGAGAGTCTAGAGGGAACGCAGTTGGAAATAGAGGATCTTTTTGGTGAAGAATTCTTTCTTGAAGCAGTCAATGATGCATACCAAGACATTTTTCGGAGCAAGTTAGACTGTTCTAAAATTGAAATTGGGGAATTTCCGAAGCATGGGCTAACAATAGAAAGATATTCGAGGCTTTTCAAAGACAGAAATTTGGGTGGATTTGACAAGCTCAAAGTTGCTCAAAAAATCAAGGAACTCCTTACCGAGGAAAAGATACATGAAGAACTGATGCAAGACACTATGGACAACTTTGAGAAGCTTTTCGTGAAGATCATAGAGAAATTCGAAGGCAAGCAGGCAGAAGTGGGTATATCTCCGTAAAAGAATTCTAAACTCAGTATGTAATATGAGATTACATTCGGCTGTTTCCATTTCGTTCATGGTCCAACTCAATTCCCTATTGCATTCTCTGTCGCGCAAAGAGAGGAACCCCATACTCCAGGAAAGCTCTGTACTGCTGGCAGTATCCTTCAAAGAGTGTCCCTGACTGGAGGTATGCTTCATATGCACATCCTCCTCCACACAGCAGCGCAACATCACATTTCCTACACCGCGGAATAGACAGCACATCTCTGTTCATCCACTCCTCAAAATTCCTGTTGAATCTCAGTTCAGGGACAAACTGTCCAACAGAAAAGGTCTTGTCTCCCACGGCCCGGGGGCAGCAATATATATCACCAAACAGATCAAAAGAAAAAGTCTGGAAATGAGCAGAACAGTAAAACGGCCGGGGTTGTAACTCCGTCCCCTGCAGTATGGTACGGGATAAATATCCTTCCACAAAGTACTCCCAGGTGTAATGCATCATCTTAAAGAGGGAGGGTGATTCCTTCCCCATGACTATAATCTTCTCTGCCATTTCAGAATAGGTCAGAAGGCCAGGAGGAGTATTCCCTTTCCCGGGCAGGACGGGAGTGAAGGCAAAAGAAATATCCTTCCTATTGGCCCAGCCGTGTTCCGTAATCCAGTCCTTAAAGGCGGGTAGTCCCTCAATATTCTGTGAATCTACATTGATCCTTACTCCTATGGGTATCCCGTTATCCAGAGCACTATCTATGCCATCCACGATCTTATAAAAGGTACCACCTCTATCACTTCTCCTGCGTCGCGCATCATGCACCGGCTGACACCCATCCAGAGTAACTCCCAGTCCTTCCATAGCATATTGTGAAAAGAGGGGGACAAACTCTGTGAGGTAGTACCCATTTGTATTGGCATGGAAGGTAAAACCTCTCTCAGACCCTTTTTCCAGAATACATTCCACTATCGAACGTGTTGAGGGTAGAAACGGTTCTCCACCGTAGAATGACATGCTCTTCACAGATTCTAGAGCGGGTATCTGCGGTATGGTGTCAAAGGCTCTATCCACTGTTCTTTCATCAATGACTCTCCCCATGGTATCAGATGTAAACAGGTGGTCTGTCCAGCAGTACGTACAGCGCAAGTTACATTGATAGGTTACAATGATGGCAGTTCGAGGGGTTCGGGGCTTCTTCTGTTCTTCATATCTCTTTTTCATCAGTTCCTTTTCTTCTCCCTCTGTGAGAGTTGTGATATACCCTTCATCCTTCAAGTGAAATACAACAACATCATCACGCGAGCGGGGAAATGTGGCAAGTATTTCCAGCTCGTCTGCACTCACAAGTGATGCATTTCCATAGAGAGGGTTAGCAATAATGTATGAGCTCTCTGTTTCTGAAGCTCCCGATGCTGATGTTGAAAGAGGGATCACAACATTGTAGCTGCTCTTCCGGGCTGTGGATTCATTCATACTATCACATATCATTCTATCTTATCACATATATTCTAGTACCTGCCCTGTGCCGTATTCTGTTCCACCGCTGGAGGCACCCAGCCTTCACTGAGGAATTTACGATAACAAAAAGGAATGTATTCTTCCAGCACTTGTCTGGTGGGCTGACAAACTGGGGCAAAAATGGAACCTTTTGACGCATGTGCGTGATAGGCACACCCTCCCCCACATACAAAAGCATAGGAGCACTCTCTGCATTCTTTCATGTTCATCACAGTTCTCTTCCTCCACATTTCATACGTTCTGTTGAACTCAAGAGAGGGAATAAACTGTCCCACGCAATGGTCTTCTTCCCCCACAGATTCCCAACAGGGGTAGATATTTCCATGAGGGTCGAAAAAGAGCTGGTTTGAGTGGGCCCTGCAGTTATAGAATTGAGGAGACCACACTTCATCTCTCAATACAGATTCCAGTGAATGAAACCCTGAAACACCTCTCTTGAAAACCTCCCATATACTCTCATTCTTCCACAGGGAGAGGAGATGTGACATGGACTCTTCTCTCCTGTATGCTTTCGCATATGCACCACACCCGTAATTGAACACAGAGGCCAGGTACGGTACAGTGTAGCGATTTATATGCCACCCTTTCATTTTCAAAAAGGATGCCAGACTCTCTAGACAGTCAACATTTGAGTAATCAATATTCACCCTGATATGAGTCATGATCCTATGCGAACTTAATAATGCAATTCCCTCTACAATCCTCTGGAAAGAACCTTCATTCCCCGGTCCTTTCCTGCGTGCATCATGCACCTCCTGCGTTCCATCCAGTGTAATCTGGACACCATGAACAGCGTTTTTACGGAAGAGCGGGAGATAATGTGGTATATTTGTCCCGTTGGTGACAAAATAGTGAGTATATCCTCTTTTCGACCCTTCTTTCATGATGTAGCTAATGAGCTCTTCATTCTCAGGGAGCAGAGGTTCTCCCCCGAAATAAATCAGTGGTTTCTTCCTGGTGCTTTTTTCATCAAGTTCATCCAGTGCAGCAAAAAAGAGATCAGTTTCTTCAAGAGACAGGGTCCTGTTTATCCACTCCTTCCCTCTGGAATGCAGGAGCTGTTCCCAGCAGTAGGTACACCTCAGGTTGCACGTGTAGGTGGGAATGATAATGTGTGTCCTGGTCTGTGAGAAGCGCTTGTGGAGACGACCACAGAACTCCTCCATGTATTCCAGTTCTTCCTCAGGCGACAAATCCGTCAGGTGCCCCCTCTCTTTGAGAAATTCACCTATGGAAGAATCTCCTTGAGAAAAGCCATTCTCTATGAGGTCAACTACATCTCTGTCCACAAGATCAACTGCTCCAGTACGAGAATTAATCAGGAGGTACTGGTCCTCATCTATTTTGAGAGAGATACTGTATCTGCTGATCCTCAAGAAGTCACCTCACTTATGTTGCTCAACATTAACCTCACGGTATGCATTCTCTCAGAGAAATATGGTCTTATTTCCCATTAACATACCTGTATCACTCTAATACGAGCCCATTTGCCGACAGGGAATATCTACCACTTAATTCAGGGTTATTACTCAGAAAAGCTTAACATATCAAAGGTCTGCACAGGAATGGACAGCAGCAGCCACCACAGACACCATAGGGAGTGATAATCGGATTACATATGGAAGGAGACTCGCTAATGTCTTCTATGAGAATTTCCGTCCATAATTTCTTATTCACTCTCAGTGCTTTCATTGGTTCACCTCCATAGCCCTGTTGATGTCTTTAGTTAAAAGGTTTGTGGTTCTCTCCTCCATTTCAATGTGCATGCAGAATCCCTCCAGATGTGCAGACCTTCAAGAGAAGCAACATTTATAAACTTCTGAAAAGGTAGTGATGCAAACACAGTCTCATATCGCAAACAAGTGATGCCAGGTATGTGGGGATTGTAACGTGCATACTGGCTTCCTCACGTATAACCCCTCAGAAAGGGAAGAGGCGCTTCTTCATATGGGAACTTTGAAGGATTTTGTCCAAGGGGAATAACGGAGAGAGACTCTATGGTAAGAATTGTTCATATAGCAGATGTTCATCTGGGATATCAATGCAAGAATGTGGGCGACAAGTCCACCGGCAGAGAACAGGATTTTTTACATTCTTTTCAGCATGTTGTAGACTATTGTTGTGATCCCGCAAACCATGTCGATGCTCTTGTCATAGCGGGTGATCTTTTTGATATGGCCGATCCCCCCTCTTCCCTGGTGGGATTCGTGCAGAGGACTCTTTCCTCATTGAGGCAGCACGGAATCCTGGTGGTGGCTGTTCCTGGTACGCATGATGCATATGGATACAAGTCCTGCGTTTACAGAAAAGGGCAGCTTGAGGGAATGCACATTCTGACCTCGTTCAACGAACCTCTCATCAGAGAAGTATCAGGGGAAAAAGTGTTCTTCTATGGAGCAGCATACATTCCTGGTGGCAATGAAACCCTCTTTGAGTCTTTTTCTCCTTTCCAGGAAGAAGGAATTCACATAGGGATTATCCATGGGTCAGTGGGACTGCCTGCGCACTGGGAACGGAGAGGCCAGGACTTCCAGCTTGAAGAACATGATATTGCCCGTTCTCACCTGGACTATGTAGCACTCGGACATTTCCACAATTTCAAACAGATCCAGTGCGGCACAACCCTGGCAGTCTACCCGGGGAGCCTTGAGGGCAGAGACTTCTCTGAAAGTGGTGAGCGGTACATGGTGGTAGTGGATTTCAGGGGGAAGACTCCCCATATCACCCCCATAGCAGTCAACACCCGTACTGTCAAGGCCATTGATATCAACCTTGAGAACCAGCCACTGGAATCTGTGAGTGATGTCATTGACCACATCGCTCGCAACTACAGAGATCCCGCCTCCATTGTCAGCCTCAATCTGCAGGGGCGCTGCCAATTCCCACTGGACCTGGAATATGTACGTCAGGCGCTTGGTGATTCATTCTTCTATCTCCAATTGAAAGACTCCACCACCATAGTGGACAGCACTATCGTGTCTTCCTGGAAAGAAGAACGTACCATCAGGGGGATGTATGTCACAACGCTCCTCCGAAAGATCGCCCAGGCTCAGGGTGAAGAAAAAGCTATACTGGAAGAAGCTCTCAAAATCGGGGTGGCCAGCTTCATGGAGGCATCCCCATGAAGATACACACCCTCACCATACAGGGATTTGGTAGGTTTTACACTCCGACCCGTTTTGATTTCAGTCCAGACGGCGTCACCGTTATAGTGGGCGACAACGAAAAAGGAAAAACAACTATTAAAGATGCGATTTGTGCTACACTCTTTGGATTTCAGACTACTGATGAGAAGAAAAAGTACAGACCGTGGGATACACCATCAGAATACTCAGCAGCTGTCACATTCTCCTCAAAAGGAGGCCTATTCTGCATTGAACGGGATTTTGAAACTGATAGGGTCAGCGTGTGGGATGTATCAGGACAGGACTCCACACTGCTCTTTGAGGGAACAGCAAATCCCCGGGGAAGTAGCGCTGACAGGGAACAGTACTTTGATTTCATCAGGGAACATATGGGATTTATCAGCTCTGACATTTTCAGACTGACCACCCTTGTAGAACAGATGAGGAGCCAGACCCAGATTTCTCAGAAGATACGACAGCTTATTTCTGGCACTGAGAAAGCAGATTACATAAAGATTGCCAAATCTCTGGAACAGGAACTGGAGACGATAACCAGGGATATCCCCTGGAGGAAAAAAAGAAAAGAGGGGCAGTTAGAGGAAATCGAAAAAGAAATAGAACGACTTGAGGAGGCTATTGAGAAGACCCGGAACGCGACTGCCGAACTGCTCTCAACAGACAGAGAGATCCAGGCTCTGAGGAGTCATATATCAGAACTGAAAAATGACTTGAATGCCAGGAAGACAACGTTGAAGGCTCTACGGGACTATGTCATGCTGGAACAGGAGATTTCTCGTATTCAGATGAGTCTCAGGCTACTGGACGGTCAATCACATACAATCCAGGACTTCAGGAAGAAGATCGACGATTTAGAATCAAGAAAGGCTCTCCTGGGAACCGTGGCTCCTGTTGTAATTGCTGTCGTGGGAATTACCATCTCATTATTGCTGCAGCTGACATTGCAGAATACCGTGTTGAGCATCGCTGCCCTGGGTTCCGGGATAGCACTTGCTGCTGCCATGTACTATGTCCTTACCACGAGCACCCCACATGAAGAAGTCAGCATTGACATCCACCCGGAGCATGACACGACAGCGACAGAGAAGAAGACACAGCTCCAGGAAGACCATTTCAATTTAACCCTCCGGAAACAGTCTATCTGCGAGCTTTATCCTGTGTTTGCCCAGTCAACTGTGGATGCTCTTCTGAACCTGCAGGAAGATATGAACCAGCAGCTGGGCATTCTGGAGAGAGAAATCTCCTCCAAGGAAGAGAAGCTCTCCACCCTGCGGGTTGCCCAGATCAGTGGTGAACAGAAGGTCACTGATTTTCATTCCTGGGAAGAAGAGAAGGAGATACTGGAGGAAACCTATACCCATCTGAGCCGGAAGAGGAAGGCGCTCATTGTGGCTATCTCCACCCTCCAGGACTGTATTGCAGATTATCAGGGGGAATACGTTGAAGAATTAAAAAAGCTCATATCAGGTGCTTTTGGAAAGATCACCGATGGAAAGTATACATCAGTATCTCTAGAGAAAGACACGCTGGAACCCCTGGTGTCAACCAGGACACATTTCTCCATACATAAAGAGAGCTTGAGCATTGGAGCTGTGGAACAACTGTATTTTGCCATGCGTCTCTCCATGGCATATCTCCTTTCCCAGAACGTGAACCTTCCTTTCCTGCTGGATGATTCCTTTGTCAGTTATGATTACAGGCGGCTGGAGAATATTGCCTATATTCTCTCTCGACTGAAAAGAACGAACCAGATCATTCTCTTTGCCCATGATCCCTTTTATGCAGAATGGGGCGATGAAGTAATAGACCTGAACAGCAACCTTCCAGAATAGTCTTCAAGAAACTTTTTTCCAGTCTTATTGAATACTCTCCAACATAGAGTCATGAAATCCATTTCAGGATTAGTGCACAGGGTTCATTTCTTCTCACAACGTGTGATTCCAGTCATTAATTATCCAATTCTAACCATTATAGCATTTATCGCCATAATTGCCTCATTTTTTAGCTTTAAAAGAAAGAATCTCAACGCATAATGAAATTTATATTTAAAGATGCCCAAAAGCTTACGAGGTGATCAACATGATTTCAAAAGGATGGCTATTTGAACCCTTTGATGCGATACTGACCACGAATGGTGGTCCTGGTGCTGGTCCTGGAAATCCAACTTAATCCCAATAGAGAGGAATCAGGAGAAAGTAATCGTCAATATATCCTTTTTCCTCTAATTTTTTTACAGCAAACATCATGTCAACTGCTCCTTCATGGAAAATGTTGAGAACAATCTCCTCCTGTAATGGGAAGACATAGGTGGTGCAGGGCAGCTTGCTGAGGATTCTCACGAAGTCCTTCTCATACTTCGATTTGAGCACTATCAG
>JACVGW010000074.1:2704-5342 GCA_018992565.1 Theionarchaea archaeon | reverse complement strand
TAGTACGTTTGCAGGTTTTCAAGTTTTCCCATGATGAAAATTGATAAACCTGCATATAGTCTTTTGGGTAGAAGGATATCGACTGTCAGGAGATTCGCTGTTACGGACAGAGAAAGGCACGTGCTGACGTGGAGAAATACCAGAAGAAGGTGAAGGGGATGAAAGAACTCGCTTTGGGTTGAGGGTTAGATTAAGAGGTGGGGACAGGTCACCCCGGCAGGAATGGCACGAATGGGGGAACGGGGAAATTGAAGGTTGCTACAAGAGTTTATTTTCATCTTTCACCTCCCTCAGCAACCTGTAAACCTCACAGTTCCCTTCGTTCAGCAGCGAGAGAAAGGGCGAGGAGTTCAGAGCCTCCCCAGCTTCCCAAGGATGCGGATGGAGTCCTTAACCCTTTCTTCCTCATTCCTCTCGTGGGCTGAAGCCTTCGCATACTGGGGAATTCTCTTTCTGATTTCAGAGCTTTCCTCAAATGCCTCTTCCAGAATTCTTCCAGTAAGGCCATCGGGTATAGCAACTCCCAGCATATGGAGGAGTGTCGGGGCAATATCATAGATAGAGCAGTCTATATGGTGTCCCTTTCTCACATCTTTTCCCTGGATGAGGAATATTCCTTTCATATCATGATACCATCGAGGCTGATACCCTATGTGGGCTTTTCCAGGCCTGGCCGCAATTTGACAGGATGATTCTACCAGGGCTGCAGGTCCATCCTGACACTTCACGTCATGAATATTCTTAACGTATTCGCACTGCTTAAGCCTCTGGACAATGGCTTCCCTTGCGCTGTTGTCTGTTATATACAGGGGACAGAATTGAGTAGGGATTGCTGAATAGGCAAAAGCTGCACTCTTTTTTCTCTGAATAGTCTCCATTGAAGTGAAATCACGGTGTTCAGTGCCCAGTCTCTTTGTTTCACCCACAACCCTCTTTCCTAGAGTAATAATTGCTTTGTCTCCGAACTCTCTCAGTCGCTCTCTCGTGCCCATGCTGAAAAATCCCATGTCTTCCAAGTACGTGTTGATGTGAAAGAGTTTTTCCCCCTTTTTTATGCCATGGTCGCTTACCAGTATCAGGTATTCACAGGGGATTTCACGTATGTGTTGTAGCAGGTTATCCATGAAGAAGTGGCACTCTCTCATTACATTTTCATCCAGTGAATGGTGAGATACATGGTCAGGTATTCCGAACCGTACAACTGCAATATCATATTCATAGGCGCGGCAAAAAGACATGGCAACATCCAGGACCATTGTTTCTTCCTTTCTTATCATGTCAAGAGCAGCTTTCCCCCCCTTCAGGAACTGGTGTTGATTCTCTCGTATGAGAACAAGGTTGTGCTTTTCTGTCAGCAGCTGTTCCAGTTCAAATGGATACGTGCACCTCTCGAGAGGAGTGAAATCCAGGCCTATCAGGTGCCCTTCTATGGGGTACGGTGGATAGGTCCCGGGGATATTCAGGACCAGGCTTTTCATGGTTCTTCGGGACAAAATGTCCCACAGGAGGCTGCCACTGCAGTCACTTGAGTTAACCAGTCGGGTTTCGACAGCCTTCTTTCCTACGATAACCTTGTTAAAGTCAAAAAGACCCAGTTGTTCAGGAGTCAATCCTGAAAACATAGATATCCAGGCGGGTATAGTCATTGGAGGCATTGTACTCTCCATTGACCCCCAGGTGCTTTCATTCATGAGTGTTTCAAAAGCGGGGAGAGCACCGTGGGCAATCAATGGGTTGATAATGTCCCAGGTAGCACCATCAAACCCTACTACTATGATCTTGGGCATGCACCATCCTCGAGCAGGCATGTTATATACTTTTTCAGCAGGACCTGTATGTTAAAAGACAGAAAGAGAAAATCGCAAGAGAGAGGATAGACTGATTAGGAGAATCTGCCAGGAACAAAGGTCACAAGAGCTCTCCCTCAAGGGGGAGTGAAGTAAAAATGGAAATGACTAGTCTCTCACGCGTGCTCCACAAGAGCTGCAGAAAGAATCATCAGCTCTGAGGGGTGCTCCGCATTTTGGGCAGTAGTTCTGTGAAGGCTGGTTCGGTGGGGGCTGAGATTTTCTGGATACAAGAAGTAATACCAGTACTATCACCACAATTACCAGACCGATAATTGCCAGATACAACGGATTTGACAGGAGAGAATTGCCGTACTGTCCGGGTGCAGGTTCCTGGGATATTGGCTGCTGAGGATATCCTTCAGGTTGTGCTTCTGGCTGGTAGTTATCCGGTGGATGTTCTTCAGGTGGTCGTTCCTCAGGAGGATGCTCTTCTGGCGGCAGCTCCTCTTGAGGATGTTCTTCAGGTGGTCGTTCCTCAGGAGGATGCTCTTCTGGCGGCAGCTCCTCTTGAGGTTCCTCCCTCACAAAGAGTATTATCATGGCCTGCCTGACCACACCCTGGGCTTCTCCAGTGACTTCAATATGATAGTCTCCGGGAGGTGTCTCATGTGACGTTGTGATGGAAAGCTGACCTCCGGGAGTAGAATGCCACTGCATCCCCGGGCCAAGACCATTCACGTCCAGGTTAATGAGTGTTCCACTAAATGAAGGGGTGCTGTACACCACATGTATCTGGAAATGTGCTGTGTCTCCTCTTTCCACTTCAGCTTCAGGAGGAGAGATTTCCA
>JACVGW010000074.1:0-2604 GCA_018992565.1 Theionarchaea archaeon | reverse complement strand
ACTGGCTGGTTCGGGGAAAGCGGTGATTGCGGGATGTTGACATGGACTCCCGGCTCTGCAGTGACCATGTAGAGTGGAGTCCCCAGGGAACCCAGAAGTCCCAGGAATGCGACAGCAGCAATGGCGATACGAGAATGGATGCTCTCGACTGGAACGAAATTGCGGCAGCTTTTTTTCAGTTTTGAAGAAAAAACAGGGTGTCTGCACATTGCTCTACTTTCATTTGCATTCTGGTTTGACATGACAATTAGTGAATTCGGTCCTTATAAACCTTCTTTTGGTTTCAATCCTTTCTCTCTGTATTGCTATTTCCTAGTTCCCACTATGTGATTATCTACTTCACTTCATTAAGGAATCATCGAATAAGATTACGTAACACTGTAAATGAGTCAGGAAGTGTATCCGAGGTTCTTATATATCCACAGATACCAGTGCAATTACTAGATTGCTGAGGTCAACTATCCTTTAGCCTCTATGTATTTTTCATTGTGAAGTCTTCTCAATTTCCCTCTCGTAGGTCAACTCTCTTTGGCTCTAGGGACTTCCGATATTTTGAACACATCTGCAGGGCACCCCATGGCCCTGCACTCAACCTCCTCCACTGCGTACTCACACCCAGTAATCCATTCTAGGACTTGCTGGATTATACCAGCAGTCAGAACACACACTGGCGTCTCCGAAGACTTGCCTTCGCTCTCTACCCAATCCTTCTCAATAAGGAAAAAGCAGTCCTTACCTTCTCGAAGTTCAGTAGTGGAAGATACCAGATCAAGTCCGTCAAAGGATGAGGTACAGTAGAGATACAGGATCTCCTGCGGTGTCCGGGTTATCATGGTCCTCGATGATAACAATCCCTTGGCTCCAAAAAGACCAAAAACTTCTCCTTCTCTTGACTTCCGCGTCATTTCAATACCCCTTCACATGTTTTGTAATCTCGAACCCCCGTACACAGGAAATACTCTGAGTGGGCAGCACAAGTACTGACCCGCACTGAACCGCCAAGAGGGCAGGTTCGAGTTCACACTGTCAGTGACTTCCAGGTTTAAGAAGGTTTTCATGGTTATGTATTGTATATGTACAGGATCTCAGTGATCGACTGGAATAGAATGATAGTGCTTTTCTCATTTCTCAGAATCATCTTCGAGAGGGTGCCCGTCACAGGGTGACTCCTCTGTGACCAGGAGAGTCAGAGCTACTATCCCCAGGAAGGCCACTATCCCGCAAATGTAGAATGGTGTCTGTACGGAAATTGCGTCAAAGGTGAACCCTCCCAGGAGAGGTCCCACCACGAGTCCGAGGTTTCTGGACGTGCTGAAGATGCCCATCACCTTCCCTCGCTTTTCAGCAGTAGTAAGACTGGTAACCAGTGCATTCATGGAGGGCATGGTCATACCCATTCCCAGGGATCGCGCTACAGAAAGCCCCATGATTTCCAAGAAATCCCTCGAAGCAGATATGGCCACTGTGAATATGCCATTGAGAGCCAGTCCCATGGCTATTACTCTTTTTCTCCCTATATTGTCTGCAAGGGCACCAGAAGGGGGCTTAATAATGAATCGAGCAACGCCCATTGCACCAAATATGAGTCCAACGGAAGCCTCATTCAATCCTAAAACCTCATTGCCAAACAGAGGGAGAATAGGCTGGACCAGCCCCATGGCGAAGGACACCACAAACCCTGTAATGCAGACACCAATCAAAGACAAAGCATGCAGTGAAAGCCCCTGCTCAGAAGGAGACTTCGATTTCTGCTGTGTGACATGTGTTTCTTTCACGCGGTTCAAAATGAGGAATGCACTGACAAGGGACAGAACAGAACATACAAAAAACGGAACAGCAATGGTGAATGCTGCAGAAAGCAGCCCACCCAGCACGGGACCGATAGCAATTCCAGAGTCCCACATCATGGAGAAAACACCCATGGCCTTTCCCCTGTCCTTTGAAGGGACAATATCTGCAACCATGGTAGCTGCAACAGGCCAGACAATGCCCGAGGCTGCTCCCTGACAGGCTCTCAAGACCAGAAGATGCCACAGTTCTGTGGACAGGCCGAACAGAAACATGACTGCAGTGTAAACGAGTAGTCCTGACACAATGAGCTTCTTTCTTCCCACTCTATCAGCCAGGACCCCTCCTGGAAACGAGGTTATTGTACGAGTAATTCCAAAGAGACTGGTCAGTAACCCCAGATACACACCGCTGGCTCCCATTTCCCTGCCATATATGGGAAGTAAGGGGATAATCAAGCCGAAGCCTATCATGCTTACGAGAACTGCAAAACACAGTTCCAGGAAATTCTTGTACTTAAAGAGGAAGGCAAAGTCCCTGATGACCTGAAGCATAGTGTACCCCTTTTTCTAGTATATAAATACTCCCCTTCTATGAGATGATCACTGCATACCATCTGTAGAATAAGGAAGGAAATGTCGCCCGCAACACTAACACTGGAGATCATTGGTTACACGGTCCGCATGGGTGCATGACGTCCATCCTTCACCGCGACGGGAATCCTTTTCTCTTCTCCAGATAACTCCCTGTGGCGGGCTGTATCCCTTCACTTGCTCGTGCTCTCATGTATCAAGCACGTCCTCGCTAAGAAGGGAC
>JACVGW010000073.1:7841-13379 GCA_018992565.1 Theionarchaea archaeon | reverse complement strand
CCAAAGATGCATAGCAAGTAAAATGTGTAAGTTCACATCGATTTCAAGCGAAAACTATATAAAGGGAAACATTCATGGAAGGGTGCCCAAGACAGTACCTCAGTCTCTCATCCGTATTGGGGTCGTGCCGGAAGGTGGAGGGAGACCTCTATTGCGACCCCCGTTTCTTTTTTTGCAGGTGGTTTGACTTCATGAATTCAACTTCAGAAGAATTACCTGGCGCCTGCTTCTATTTGCTGAGGGTTCTTGAACTGAATGCCCAGAGTATGATGACTGCTCCCGCAAGCACCAGTAGCACCACTGCAGGGCTGCAGAGCGTATATCCACCTGGTTCAGCTCTTTCCTTCTCATCAGCGTTCTCTTCTTCTGCTTTCTCTCCTGTGGTATCGAGATCCTCTTCCACGTGTTGTCCCTGGGCAAATCCAGTCAGCGGGACAAATTGCACATCGCAGACATGCCTAGTAAAGAGCTCTCCATTTCGTTTCTCCACAAGGGTAAGGGCCTGATAGTAGAGGGGGTTGCCCAGAGGGAGGATGAGTCTCCCGTCCTCTCTGAGCTGGCTGACCAGAGGAGGAGGTATGTGATCCACAGCAGCAGTGATCATTACGGCATCATACGGGCCGTTTTCTTCCCAGCCGAAGTATCCATCTGCATTCCTGACAGTGACGTTACTGTATTCCAGATCCTTCAGGACAGCTTCAGCTCTCTGGGCCAATTCTGGTACTATTTCAATAGTGTAAACGTGGTGGACAATTTCTGCCAGCACTGCAGCCTGGTAACCCGAGCCAGTTCCAATCTCAAGGACAGTCTCATTTCCTTCAAGCTGCAGAGAGGAGGTCATTAAAGCGACAATATAAGGCTGGGATATGGTTTGTCCATATCCAATAGGGAGAGGATAGTCAAAATAAGCCTGGCTCCTCATATCATCTGGCACAAAGAGATGACGTGGAACCTTCATCATAGCGCTAATAGTCTCAGCATCAGTAATCCCCCTGGACAGGATCTGCCTTTCCACCATGTCCTGTCTCTGTTCTGTGTAATCATCTGTGACCATCAGGACCAGGAATATGAGTACTATCCCCAGAATGACTTTCATGATTGAATATAGGAACTAAGATCTGAAAAAGATTGTGATGTCTCAGTAGTCAGAGACCACCCATGAATTGAGGTACTCCATGAGGTTCTATATGACTGGATCCATTCTAACACGTATACGTCAGGGGCAGTTCAGCAGGCTGTCCTCGCTCATCAAACCTAGGGAATATGATTGATACTCTCAACCACTGCGTCTCCCACCTGGGAGCATGTGGCTTCTCCTCCCAGGTCATAGGTGAGTGTGTTCCCTCTCTTCAAAAGAGAGCCCACAGCGTTCTCCACAGCCTCTGAAGCTTCCTTCAACCTGCTATCGGTCTTCTTCTCTGCCAGATATGAAAGCATCATCTGGACTGAAAGAATGCTTGCTATGGGGTTTGCCTTGTTCTGCCCCGTGTACTTGGGAGCAGACCCGTGAACAGGCTCAAACATGGCATGAGTGTCCCCAATGTTGGCCGAGGCTGCCATTCCCATTCCTCCCTGCAATACTGATGCCAGGTCGGTTGCAATATCGCCCAGCATATTGGAGGTGACAGCAACATCATAGAATTCTGGGTTTCGAATGATCCACTGAGTAAAAGCATCAATGTACGAATAATCCTTCTCAACAGGGTAATCGGAGGCAATCTCATTAAAAACCTGCCTGAAAAGCTGGCACCCATTCATGACATTGCTCTTGTCCACGCAGGTCACGCGCCGCTTTCCATCTTTCGGTGCTCCCCTTCGTTTCATACACAGGTTAAATGCAAACCGGATTACTCTTTCACAGCCCTTTCTGGTGATAACTCTGGAATCCACTGCCAGCTCTGTTATTCCACCTCTCCTGAGGAATCCCCGGGTAGGTGTGTAGCAGCCCTCAGTGTTTTCCCTGACAACGACAAAATCGACGCTCTCGGGCTTCCACACCTGAGTAAACTCATTACAGATCCTGTGTCTGACGCCAGGATAGAGCTTCGTTGGCCTCACATTAGCATACAGATCAAGTCCAAATCGCAGTCCAAAAACAACGCCAGCTCCAGCAAGGTTTCCATCAGGAAGCGTTGCACCGGGCCACCCTATGGCCCCCAGCAAAATGGCATCTGCCTTCCTGCACTCCTCAAAGGCCTCATCGGGCCACTCTCTTCCAGTCTCAAGATAGTACTGGCCGCCACAGGAATATGAAGCACAATCAAAAGAAATTCCGTAACGATCAGAAACTGCGTCCAGGACTTTCTTCCCTTCCCTGACGACTTCACGACCCACACCGTCACCTGGCAGGAGAATTATGCGATAGCTCATGGTTGTCATATGAAGGAGTCCTTTTTAATTCTTGGGGTTAAGGCACCCTGCCCGAAGAATTTCCTTTCCTTTTTTATCAGAGTCTGCATATCCTGATACTTCAACCCACTCCACCACTGCAGGGATTACTCGAAGAATTTGTTCAACCGATAGTCCACCTGCAGTATTTCCAGTTCTCTCTCAAGCAGAGAGAGCTGCTTCTTGTCAAGGACTGCAGGGTTTAGCGGTATGATAAGGATTGCCCTGCTGAGGATAATCCGATCATTCAATGACTGAAGGAATTTGAGTGTACTCTCGAATGAATTCTGCAGGACGATATACTCTACACCATCCAGCAGGATAACCGCCTTTTCATTGTGAGAGACAAACTCTTGAACAAAAAACTCCAGCTTTTCCAGGTCAGAAGGATCAATACTGCCTTCTGTCTTCTCACGGCTCAGCCACAAGAAAACATCCTCGTCCATCCTGTACTTCTGGCGAATCTTGTCGGGGAAGGTACGTGATATTATCATTCCCCTGGAGGGCTGCCTTTTCCTCATTTTCTCATAGACTTCAAATCCTTTTCTCGTATCTTTCGTTTTCACAATATAAGAAGCACCAAGGTCATCAGTAAAACGGAGAGACTCTCTCTTCCTGATATATTGCAGTGTCCATAGCAGGAGTCCTACCGCTGCGATAGCTGTGATTGCCATACTCACATACATATTCACGTGCCGTCACCTGTGATTCCTTATGATTCGGTGATATTTAAATGCTACCAAAATGAAGGACTTTCGGTTGGATTTTTCGCAGGAGAACACCTGTACTCCTGGAAGTGCACCAGTAATGTTCCGATCTTGCAGGAGATAACCCAAGAAAAGACCCTGCTCCGCCTGGGTTAACCAGAAGAACCCAAAACCTTTATTACGGACGGAAGAATAGGTGGTCAAAAAATAGGTGAGAGCTATGAAAAAGTTGTACATCCAAGATCTGAGGAACAAGATTGGACAAGCAGTGGAGTTAACCGCCTGGGTGCACCGGAAGAGGACTCATGGTAGTCTGCTGTTTCTGGTGCTCAGAGACTCCACAGGAATAGTCCAGGCATCAATTAAGAAAGACCAGTGTGGAGAGGAACCCTTCAATAATGCCTCTGCCGTCACTCTGGAATCTGTCGTCACAGTGAAGGGAGTGGTGGTTGAGGACAGGAGAGCTCCTGCTGGCATAGAAGTCCGGGTGAGCAACTTCAATAGCTTGAGCCCCTCTCAAGAATTCCCCCTTCAAGAGGATACAGGACTTGAAGTCCTCCTGGACTACAGACATTTGCACCTGAGGAGTATCAGGTTGACCAATATTATGAAGGCGCGACATTACCTTCTTGAATATTTGAGGGAATTCTTCAACGACGACAGGTTCTGGGAAGTTTACCCCCCCATTCTGACAGTCGCTGGATGTGAAGGTGGTTCTACCCTGTTTGGCCTGGACTACTACGGGGATACTGTGTACCTGTCCCAGTCTGCCCAGCTCTACCTTGAGGTGTTGATCCTCTCGCTGGAAAAGGTGTATGCCTTCACCCCCTCATTCAGAGCAGAGAAATCCAGAACTCCGAAACATGTGACAGAATACTGGCACCTGGAACAGGAAGCTGCCTACTATGATAACGAGGACAACATGAAATTCCAGGAGAACATGGTAAGCTATGTATGCCAGAGGATGGCTGATCAGCAGGGGGCCCTGGTGAAGGAACTGGGGAGAGACCCTGGGTACCTGAAGAACGTGAGCCCTCCTTTCTACCGGTTGACCTATGATAAAGCACTGGAGAAGCTGGCAGACGCTGGCATAGAGAAAGAATGGGGAGATGACCTGGGAACTGAGGATGAATACGCACTCACTGAAGGATTGGACAAACCGTTGTTCGTATGGAGATGGCCCAGAACAGCAAAGCCATTCTACATGAAACTCGATCCCCAGAACGATGAATACGTGCTGAACGATGATCTACTGGCACCAGAGGGTCACTCAGAGTTGATAGGAGGTTCTCAGAGAATACATGACTACGATGAACTGGTGCAACGGATGGAAGAACAGGATATGGACCCTGCTGCCTACGAGTGGTACATCGACTTGAGGAAATACGGGAGTGTTCCTCATTCAGGATTTGGGCTGGGAACAGAACGATTGCTCAAGTGGATGCTCAACCTGGAACACATCAGAGACGTTATACCCTTTCCCAGAACGCCGCGGAGGTACTACCCCTAATTTTTCTCCTTTTTTTGAGGTTCTTGGCAGGGGTGGTCCAGGATCCAGATGACTGTATTCTCGTAGGAGACCTTCGTGTGACGTTTCAGGTCGTGAGGAATCTCGTTGCAGAACCCATGTTCAGGTTGACTCTCAGTCTTCTTCCAGAAGCCAGCGGGCGAACTCCTTCAAATCTTTCTCAATCACATCGTGTTGCAGTTCTTTCTTCTGCAGCCAGTGGGGCATACGTTCCTTCTGCATTGTATCAATTTTGTCCATGATTTCTCCCATAGTTCGCATACCCTTTGTTCAGGTAAAAGTTTAAAAGCCTTTCCAATTACCCACAACTATGCTCTCTCAGATCATTTTAACCCCCTGGGAAGCCAGACGACTGATTGCCAAGGCTGTGGTCCAGCTTCCCCACGTAAAGCACGCATTACAAGAAGGTATCGTATGCATTACCAGAGGAACTACCACCTCGTATATTGTGGATGAGCTCTCAGGCCCAATCAAGAAAGAGGAGTACTGCATTGGGTGCATTGAACCTGAACGACTATGTCTGGTTCCAGAAGAGAATAGACTTCCAGAAATTGCCTACATACAAGGTGTTCCTCAAGAAATAGCCTCAAAAGATATAATTAAAGACATGGGATCTCACGATGTATTTATCAAGGGAGCAAATGCTGTTGACCCCGAGTTTGAAGCAGGGATCCTGCTGGGAAGTCCTGTTGGCGGGACTATAGGGAGTGTCATTGGTGCAGTCTATGCCAAAGGAATTCACTTTGTTATTCCTGTGGGGCTGGAGAAACTGGTTCCATTTTCAGTGCGGAAAGCCAAGACATTCACCGGATTCACCCGGGTGGAATCCTCCATGGGGATGGCAGTCGGGCTGTTCCCTGTACTGGGTACGGTGGTGACAGAAATTCAGGCACTAGAACAGATGGGTGTGACAGC
>JACVGW010000073.1:5436-7741 GCA_018992565.1 Theionarchaea archaeon | reverse complement strand
GTGGGTGCTTCCAGAACCTTTGGGAAGGCTGGGAATGTCATACTGCTGAACTTGCTCAACCTGGGATACAAAGGCAGGATATACCCTGTAAACCCCAAGGCAGATACTGTTTTTGAAATGAAATGTTACCCTACAGTCTCATCCATTCCCGAAGTTGTGGATGTGGCAGTGGTTGCCACTCCTTCTACAGCTATACCTGAGATCATGAGAGACATTCAATCTAAAAAGGTAACGCATGCAGTCATTATCTCTTCAGGGTTTTCTGAAGGAAATGAAGAAGGAAACCGCCTCCATGACGAGGTTCTGGCCATAGCCCAGAAGGCACACATCCGCATTATAGGCCCCAATACCACAGGTATCACCTCAAGTGAGAGCAGGTTTTGCACATCATTTGTGCCCATCGAGGACATACCTCCAGGTGATGTGGCTTTTGTCGCCCAGACTGGGCTCTTCCTGGGAGTCCTGCTGGAGACTTTGCTGTCAGAAGAGCACTTCGGCATTTCCAAGGTCGTGGGCCTGGGCAATAAGATGGATGTAGAAGATTCTGAGGTCATGGAGTACTTGGCTCAGGACGAAAAGACGTCTATCATTTGTTTCTACATAGAAGGATTAAAAAAAGCACGGGAATTCTACGAAATGGCCAAGAAGGCAGCCCGGAAGAAACCTGTTCTGGTGGTAAAATCTGGAGTGACAGGAGAAGGATCAAGAGCTGCCATTTCTCATACTGCTTCTCTATCGGGAAATGACCAGTTATTCTCTGCCATGTGCAAACAGGCAGGCATAATCAGAGCTGCCGACCTGGAAGAACTGGTGGAAGCTGCCAAAGCATTCGCGTTCCAGCCCCTACCCAGGGGGAAAAGAACAGCTCTCGTTCACTATACAGGGGCAGGCTGTGTCATGGGGGCTGACAGTATTGTGGAACATGGACTTGAAATGGCTCATCTTGCAGAAAAAACCTTGGTTCCCCTGCACAGGATAACACCTGCCTGGCATACCCTCAGGAACCCCGTGGATCTATGGCCTTCCATCGAGTCAGCTGGAGCAGATAAGGCCTTTTCCACCATTGTGAAGTCACTCATTGAGGATGAGGGCGTAGATGCTGTGATCCTGGCTGTGGGATGCATGAAAGGATTCCCTCTTGAATGGCCGGACATGGAAGAGTTCTACGGAAAAAAACCAGTGCTCATTGCAGTAGAAGGAGACAGAGAACTGGGATTTTCCGCACTCAAGAAGCTGGAAGGTCAGAAATTCCCCTGTTACAGAAGCGTTCAGAGAGCAGTCCGCGCTCTGGCACACATGGTAGAGTACAGTTCACAGCACAGGTAACCCTGTAGCCCATCTTGTAAGACAATGAGTACCTGATCCCAACACGCCTTCATGTTGATTGGGGTACTGGCTGTTCTGGCCACGGCTGTCCTCGGGTGGCACACATCCAGGGGTCTGGCATGCATACCTTGTTATAATAGTGCAGCACACGGGCCTTGCATCCCCCTCTGCATTCCGTGACGTGTGGACAGGTTCCGCACACCATATTCTCCGGCGTGCATTGCCTGAAGGGGTCAAAGACCGGGCTGTTCATCCATAAAGACTCCAGTGATTCGTCTTTCAGATTTCCAGCAGTATGCTCAGGACTGCTCAGCACAGGGCACAGTACCACATCGCCATATGCAGTCACCGTGAGCATAGATGTTCCCACTCCACAGAAGGAGTAGGATGATTCTGTATTCTGCATTTCTGAGGTGAATTTAAGCTCTATACGCTGAGGCGTCTTTTCCTCAAAAGCCCGACACTGTTGTGATACCTTTTCACCCATTTCCAGAGCAGGAATGAGATTTCCGTGTTCTCTGCCTCTCCCTGCTTCCATGAACTGGTCAAAGACCATCTCTCTTACCCCTAAATCCACCAGCACCTGGATAATGTCAGAAAGCTCTCCTACATTCTCGCTGTGCACCACTGTGTTGGAGCGAACTGGTATCCCGTCGTTGATCAGCCGGGTAATACCCTTGAGTGTCCTGTCATAGGTATTCTCACCCCTGATCTTCTGGTGAGTTTCCTTCATGCCATCAACACTTACCATGACTTTTTCAGGGTTCAGATCCTTTAGCCGTGAAACAGTATCTTCAGTCAGGAGGGTACCATTGGTGAATAAATTCAATCCAATAACATTGTCCACAATACATTCCAGAATATCAAAGATATCTTCGCGCAGCAGAGGCTCCCCTCCAGTAACAGCAATACTCACCACACCCAGAGAGGCCAGTTCATCAATGAGAGAGACCCAGTCTTCTGTACCCAGTTCCTCACC
>JACVGW010000073.1:0-5336 GCA_018992565.1 Theionarchaea archaeon | reverse complement strand
CAGCAGAGGCTCCCCTCCAGTAACAGCAATACTCACCACACCCAGAGAGGCCAGTTCATCAATGAGAGAGACCCAGTCTTCTGTACCCAGTTCCTCACCACGTGGTAGACCTGCTTCCTTGTAGCAGTGCACGCACTTCAAATTACAGGCATTGGTGACCTCCAGGTATGCAACGTCAACAGGCCACTCCATGTCACTGTCCCTGACGATAACAGGCGTGTGAAGCGGCTCATGAGAACTCCCCAGGAAATGTAAATCACGCAGAAAGGCAATTGACTTTGACGCCTTCTTGCCCACCTCTTTTTCAGGTTCACTGTAGAGCCTGCACAGTTCCCGTACCACGTCATCCTCCGTCCTGGTACCATCGCACATGACAAGTAACTCCTTCAAATCCTCATTCCCTTTCCCCTGAATTCTCTGCTTCAAGTCCTTTACCAGGTAGCTCCCTCCCTTCTGTTTCTTGATGACGAGAGAGCCAGAACTCACCAGGAACTCCTTCTCACTGGGCATACTCTTCCTCCCAGCTTGCAGCAGCCAGCATTTGAGACCAGGGGATAGCCTCATAGGGGTAGGACACCACCTGCTGGTCAAAGACCTTCTTACAGAGAGCAAGGAATGCATTCTGCTGAGGACTGTCAAAATACGCCTGCACCACGTCCATTAAAGACGTCTCCTTGACATTCCCCATGTACAATCGAGGATGGAGACAGCTGTCCACAGGCACCATATTCCCATCAGGAAGAATGATGATCTCCCGGGGATCATTCTCAGCATGCCTGTGACATTTAGAGCCGAAGCAGGCATAGGCATTGCACGGGTGTTCTGTCAGTACCTTCTTGCTGTTGATGCCCATGTAAACACTGGTAGTGGCAAGGTACTTCCCGTACAGCTTCGTGGTGATTTCAGCCAGTTCATCAATTTCCTTCTCGCTGAGACAGGAGGATGCAATCTCACGGGCTCTTCCCCCTGCAAACAATGGCTCCAATTTCAGGCTCTCTGCTCCCATATCGGAAGCTTTCTGGGCAATCCAGTCCACGTACGGAAAGCTCTCTTTTGTTACGGTAAATTGAAGGGCAAAAGGAACATCCATCTTCTTCAGAGCTTTAATACCTTCCATGGCCTTCTTGAAAGCACCTCTCATTCCCCGAAAAGAATCATGGTATTCCTCAGGACCGTCCACACTGATGAGGACGCACCTCACCAGGTTCTGAACCTTTTCTGCCAGTTCTTCCGTGATGAGAGTTCCATTAGATACAAAATCAGGGGCAAATCCTTCCTCAACTGCTACCTCCAGAATACCAGGAAGATCCGGGTGCAGCGTGGGTTCTCCACCTGAAAACGCTATTCGGGTTGTCTTCAACTTTTTCATGTCCCGAATGATAGATGAAACCTCTTCCACAGTAAACTGATGGACAGGGGTATGATGAGCATTGATGAAACAATGCTGGCAGTTGAGGTTACACCAGTCAGTAATATGAAAGAGGAAGGTCACTTTCTCTTCAAAAAACCTCAGGGCATGCTGGTGCACACCCTGAGAATCAATAGCTTCGCTCATGTACAATCCACCTTAGTATGCAGGCAACGAAGGTAGTGGCTTGATCATAGCCGTAGTAGACTGCATGTTCAGTGCCATGAATTCAGGCATAAACACATCTTTCATGGTCTCACCTCACTGCGGTATGTCCTGAGAGTATATAAATGTTTTGTAAATTGAACAAATGTCAGAGATATGAGTAAAAAGAACATCTTTCCTCTCTGCAGCAGGGCTAGGAATAGGAATTCGGAGAGGGCGAATAATGATCGACAACATATGCAGCCCGGAAAAAAGAAAGAAAGCAGGGGTACGACCCTGTTCACTTTCTGAGAACTCACGGTACGATTATTGAAGGTATGGGCCATTTCTTGACAATAACGGCCTGTTCGCTGTCTACCAGGAATTCAGGCTGAAATGATTTCATTGAATCTCACCTCTCTCTTCCCATCTGTCTCATCTATATAAATGTTTCGATTTCTAATAGATATAAATATTTTTGGGTAAAAAAGTTATTCTCACAAATAACAATAAATAATAGGCTGAAAATTGATGCAATGTGGTACTCACTACCAGTAGGAACAGAAAGGGAACGATGCAAAAGGTTTATAAATCGTGTGGCGCACATGTTTCTATGCCAAAGAGAAAACGTGCAGAAGGCGGTGCACTCCCCCCCACTGGTGCAGGGTTAATTCGTTATTTCGACGAAGATACCAGAGGGTTCAAATTGAAGCCTCTTTACATTATCATTGCAGCAGCAGCGCTTGTTGTCCTTGAGATTGTCCTGAGACTTGTAGGTGTGGATATTCTGGGGTTCTAGATCTGATTCCAGGCTAAAACTGGATTTCGTGCAGCTTTTACCTCATCCAGCCGCCCTACCGCAGTGTTGTGAGGAGCTTCTTTCACTATATCTGGAGTGGTATAGCACTCATTCTTGATTTTTATCATGACCTCGATGAAGGTGTCCAGGTCTTCTTTTGATTCTGATTCTGTGGGCTCGATCATCAATGCTTCGTGGACAATCAAAGGGAAGTAGATAGTTGGGGCGTGTATCCCATAGTCCAGCAGCCGTTTTGCAATGTCAAGCGCTCTGCAGTCAGTCTCTCTCTTGATCTTTTCGCAGGACAGGACTATCTCGTGCTTTCTCAAGGGCTGGTATGGCATTTCATAGTGATCCTTGAGGTTTTCAGCCAGGTAATTGGCGTTCAACACAGCCATCTGGGAGGCTGTCCTGATATCTGACCCCATGATGACAGCATAGATATAGGCCTTGACTGCCACCTGGAAATTGCCGTAGAACCCGTGAACCTTTCCTATAGTGTTGGGGAGATCATAGTCAAAGGAGTAGTCTTTCCCGTTGAAGCCTATTAAAGGCACAGGAAGATAGCTCTTGAGCTTTTCACACACTCCTACCGGGCCAGATCCAGGCCCTCCACCTCCGTGGGGAGTTGAGAAGGTCTTGTGCAGATTGAAGTGGACAATATCAAATCCCATATCTCCAGGACGACAAATACCGGCAATTGCATTGAGGTTTGCACCATCGTAGTACAGCAGTCCCCCTGCGTCGTGGACAATATCAGCCACCTGCAGGATGTCCTTCTCAAAGATGCCCAGGGTATTGGGGTTGGTAAGCATCAACCCTGCAGTCTTTTCAGAGACAGCACTCTTCAAGGCTTCAAGGTCCACTGTCCCCTGGTCATTTGAGGGAATTTCCACCACATCAAAGCCTGCCATGTGGGCTGAGGCTGGGTTTGTCCCGTGAGCAGAATCGGGGACCACCATTTCTGTCCGTCCTTTCTGGCATGCTTTAATGATGAGGGCACCCGTCAGCTCGCCTCCTGCTCCTGCTGCAGGCTGTAACGTGACAGCAGCTGTTCCTGATATCAATTTGAGATACTCCTGCAGGTTATACAGGACTTCCAGGCACCCCTGGATGGTAGATTCATCCTGAAGGGGGTGGAACCCTGAAAAGAGTGTGGACAGTTCTTCTGTTATCTTGGGATTGTACTTCATGGTGCAGGACCCCAGAGGATAGGTACCTGTGTCCACTCCAAAATTCATTTCAGATAGCCTGGTAAAGTGGCGTACAACGTCCACCTCAGAGAGTTCGGGAAGCGGCAGTTCCTTTCTCACAAGAGAGTGAGGGATAGTAACTGGCTCTCCCAAGGGCTCGGGTAGTGAGTAACCAACTCTCTGTGAGACTGATTTCTCTCTCAGCAGTGGTTCAGAAAATTTCGCCTGCCTATACATGGAATCCCTCCAGAGCAGTTACCAGGGCATCTATATCATGGGTTGAATGCATTTCTGTGACACAGTATATGGCTGTAGTATCATTAACCATGAAGCCTCCCTGGATGTTATTTCGCAACAGGTGCGTGTGCACGTTCTTATACTGGGGGTGGCAGACTGTGAATTCTTTGAAATGGGGAGCATTAAAAATCGGTGACTCAAATCCGGGTATATCATTGATTTTACGCATAGTGTAGTTGGCGTTTCTCATACAGAGTTCAGCCACTTCTTTGAGGCCTTGCCTCCCCATGGTGGCCAGGTACATGGCAGCTGCTACTGCACACAACGCCTGGTTTGTGCAGATATTGGACGTAGCTTTTTCTCTCCTGATATGCTGCTCCCGGGTCTGTAAGGTCATAACAAATCCTCTCTCACCTGATTCTGATTCTGTCATGCCAATGACCCGTCCCGGCATCTTCCGCAGTAGTGCTTTCTTACAGGCAAATATTCCCAACAGGGGCCCTCCGAAGTTCTGGGGGAGTCCCAGTCCCTGTCCATCCCCAATAATGATGTCAGCTGAGGATTCTGGGTTGATGCAGCCGAGACTGATGGGATCAACACCAACTGCAAACAGGGCGGATGCATCATGTACTATGTCACCCACTGAACTCAAATTCTCATGCAGGAACCCATAGAAGGAGGGCTGCTCAACATAGACACCTCCTGCGTGAGCGACCTTTTCCTTGAGGTCTTCCAGGTCAATATGGCCCCTCTCATCATGGGATACTGTGACTACTTCCAGATCAGGGGCCAGTGTGGTCAAAACCCTCTTTCTGAATGGGGATAGGAGATCAGGTACCACAAATTTCTTCGAACCTGTACTTCTCTCACAGAGCAGGGCTGCTTCTGCCAGGGCCGTTGCCCAATCATAGTTGGAGGAATTGCACACGTCCATGCCAGTGAGATCACAAATCAGGCTCTGGTATTCAAACAGAGCCTGCAGCATTCCCTGGGATATTTCTGGCTGGTATGGTGTATATGCAGTATAAAACTCACTTCTGGAGAGTAATTCTTTAATATGAGAAGGTATATAATGGTTGTAGCAGCCTGATCCCAGGAATGAAAGCATGTTCTTGTTTTTCTGGACTGTGGCCTCAATTTTCCGTGAGACCTCCAGGTCAGACATGGGGGGTTGAAGTGGGATCTCTCCTTTGAGATGGTCAGGAATATCCTTGAAGAGATCCTCCATAGTCATGTTCATCTGGTTGAGCATGAGTTCCTGTTCAGATACATTTGGGATATAGCGCATGGAGTCACCGGTGACCAGTGTTGGAGTGAGATTATAAAGGTTTTCATTTGTAAAGTCGAGGAGGGGGAGGGTAGAGGTAGCATGTGATTGGTTCAGGAAGGAGATTGTGTCTCATCCTCCTCGATTTTTGCTGTCAGCAACTGGTAAATGAAGGAAACCGTAAGTTCGCAAAAGAACCTTTATATGCATCAACATCCTCTACCATACATGGCACGCAGTGAAAAAGGAAGCGAAAAGGAAGAAAAAGATCAGGAGAAATCTGAGAAA
>JACVGW010000148.1 GCA_018992565.1 Theionarchaea archaeon | reverse complement strand
TCTATGAACCCTGGCAGAATGTACACAGGCAATTCTTCATTGATTTCTCTCACAGCAGTAATCTTACTGGAGAATTCCATCTGAACAGGGTAGATGTCTCCTGTGAACACATTAACCAGAGTTCCTTTTATGTCCATGATATAGGGTATGGTGGAGTATATATAGCGTTTTTGTCTCAGTCTGCCGGATTCTGAACACACCTAAACCTTTTATGATTTATGCAAATACTGAAATCAGGTGATGGCTTTGGAGCTTTCCACAGATATGGGCAGGAGAAAACTCCTGCTCACTCTTTTTGGCAACAAACGGTTCGTGGAAGAAGTTGAGTCCTCAAGAGTCCCATAACCCTCCTCCCTTGACTTCTTAAACACGGGGCTCTCTTCTTCCTCTTTTTTTTTGGGAGGATACTCTGAAAAGTCAGGTGAACCATCTCACAGCATCCAGATAATGGATTCACATGAGAATGGTAGCCGGGCGCGGATTCGAACCGCGGTCGCAGGATCCAGAGTCCCACAGGATTGTCCCCTACCCTACCCGGCTGTGGCGGACCCGGAGGGATTCGAACCCCCGATCTGCAGCTGTCTTCTGTAGCACAATAGAAGGCTGCCGCCATATCCGCTAGGCTACGGGTCCCTGATTCTCTTACCAGTGATGGCTATTTAAGCCTTTCGACCTCAATTCAGTTCCATCATTCCCTGCATGCTTTTGGACATGCGCTGTTATACTCGTTCCAGTTCGCACATCTCATCCTCTCACCCTCATAAACTATTTAAGGTTCCACTAGAAAATTACAACAGGTGATCACATGTTTGGACTTGGAACTCAGGAAATCGTTTTAATTCTCATCATTCTGCTATTGCTGTTTGGGTCCAGCAAGCTCCCGGAACTTGCCCGTTCCCTGGGACTATCAGTGCGAGAATTCAAGAAAGCTATGAAGGAAATCGAAGAACCAGCAGACGAAGATTGAGACAATGGCTGAGAAAGAACTATCCTTTTTTGATCATTTAGAAGAATTACGAAAGAGAGTCATTATCATAATCCTTGCTGTTGTTGTCTCTTCTGCTGGGTTATTCCCTTTCATGCCTCGCCTGATAGAGCTCTTGAGGCAGGACCTCATCACTGTTACCTTGCATGCGTTTTCCCCCATGGAAGCTGTATTTGTCACGTTTAAGGCATCCATCTATGGTGGCGTGGTGATATCATCTCCTCTCATCATCTATGAGATGTGGGCATTCGTGTCACCAGGCCTCACAGGGAAAGAACGCAGAATGGTTATCACTGCGTTGATACCCACTATTTTCCTGTTCCTGGCAGGAGCTTGTTTTGCCTATTTTCTCATACTACCCGTGACTCTGAGGTTCTTCTTTTCTTTTTCGTATAAAATGTCGACTCCTCTCTTTGGGTTGGACAATACCCTCTCATTTGTTTTCTCCATGTTGTTTATTTTTGGGGCAGTTTTCCAGTTTCCTCTGGTTATTGCTGTGTTGACTCAATTGGGAGTGGTTACCCATGAGGTCCTGGCTGCCAAAAGGAAATATGCGTTAGTGATCATCTTTGTAGTGGCAGGTATTATCACTCCTGATCCCACTGTGGTATCACAGACTCTTGTGGGGGTACCTCTGTATGCTCTATTTGAGGTCAGTATTCTGGTGGCCAAATTGATTGAGAGGAGGAAGACTTCCTGAGATTCAGAGAGTTCCTATTCTGGTATAGTGCACGCCACATGTCTGTAGTTCATGTTTGACGTGTAGGCCCACATGGCAGTAGTGAAGCTCTTCGTAGCGCGCCAGGTCTTGAAGAACTTCCGGTATATGGAGGTCTTGCTGTAAAGTCTGGAAGAAGATTCATCCATTGCACTTTTCAGATCCTCAGGGGTCATGAGTTGCGGCATGAAGGTGACTTCAGTCATATCGTAATGATCCCAGTCTTCAGGAAACATGTTGTAGAGAAGGCGATTCTCATTCTGTAGCCTGGTAAACAATCGAGTCCCCGGAAGTGGCGTAAGATAGGTTGTCTGCATCACATCTACGCCACTCTTGAGGATGTAATCAGTGCGATAACGCAGCGTCTCTGGAGTATCACAGTCCATGCCGTAGATGAACGCTCCCAAAACAGCAATCCCATAGTTGTTGATGCGACGGAAAACTTCGTCATATGAATCTTTCATCCGTATGTTCAAGGATTTATTCACTTCGTGGAGCACAGCAGCAGACTCTGCCTCCACTCCCAAGAAGACCATTCGACACCCACTCAGAGCAGCATATTTCAACACGTCTGGATTATCCCCAACATTCATGGATGCTTGACAGAACCAGTCTTTTTCAATTCCTCTTTCTATCATCCCCTTGAAGAGAGAAAGAGCTCGTTTCTCAGCCTTTTTACCATATCCGATAATATTATCGTCCACAAAGAAGACTCTCTTTTGTGAAATAGTCTCCAGCTCATCCAGTACACGTTCTACTGGTCTCTGGCGGTATGTGCGCCCATTAAAAGCAGTGACAGAGCAAAATTCGCAATCCATGGGACATCCCCGGGCAGTCTGGATCGAACCAAACGTGTAACCTGGATGGAAGAGCTCGCGACGAGGGAATGGTATCTCAGCAGGATCAAGTCTCTCTCCCTGGTATATCCTCTTCATGTTGCCTGCTTCAAAGTCAGTGATGACGCTCTCCCACGCACTCTCCGCTTCTCCAATAACAATCGTATCTACATACTGGAGTGCTTCCTCAGGACGCATGGAAGCATGAATTCCTCCCAGCACTGTCCTTGTTCCTCTTTCACGATAGATACCTGCAATCTCGTATGCTCTTGTAGCTGAGGCAGTGAAGGCTGTCAACCCTACCAGGTCCGCGTCCACATATTGGAAGGGTTCAAAATTCTCATCAATGATATGTACTTCCCAGGTTGAAGGCGTGAGTGCTGCAACAATTCCCAGTCCCAGAGGGGGAAATCGGGAGCTCACGTTCATAGTGAGTCCACGTTTCTTCGGGTTCACTGGGTTTATCAATACGAGCCGTCTGTCCATTATATCACTGGTACTCGTTCAATTGGAGTCATAAAATCCTATGGGGTCTACAGGGGGGCAACGCCTGGATCTCATGCGTGAATGCGGA
>JACVGW010000072.1 GCA_018992565.1 Theionarchaea archaeon | reverse complement strand
GCGCCAGGTCTCTCACGTAACGGGTGTTCTCCGGGTCAGCAATGATAAAAGAAAAATCGGGGGGGAGGCCATACTCATCGAGGACGTCTGCAGTTACTAAATGCATACTACTGGTAGTCAGGTTCATTATTTGAATCTTACGCTTTCATGCTTCACTGCATGAGAAAGTTATTTTAAGCTCTAGTGAAAAGAACTCTAATGGAAAAAAAACTGAAGGAACTCCAGGATAAGCTGCAGGCATCTCGCCTCGGTGGAGGACGAGAAAAGATCGAGCAGCAACACCAGAAGGGAAAACTGACTGCACGAGAGCGCATTTCGCTCCTGCTGGACGAAGGAAGCTTCGAGGAAATCGACATGTTTCTTGTCCAGGGATGTTACAATCTCGTGGCAGATCAGGAAGAATTCCTGGGAGATGGCGTGGTAACAGGCTGTGGAACCATTAATGGCCGACTGGTATATGTTGCAAGCCAGGATTTTACTGTCATGGGAGGTTCCTTAGGAGAAATGCATGCCAGAAGAATTGTCTATGCCCAGGAGCTGGCTGTTAAGAATGGAGTACCCTTCATACAGATCAATGATTCAGGAGGAGCCCGCATCCAGGAGGGTGTGGCTTCTTTGGAAGGATACGGCGAGATTTTCAAGCTCAATACCCTGGCTTCAGGGGTGATCCCCCAGATTTCGATTATTCTGGGTCCCTGCGCAGGGGGAGCTGTCTATTCACCTGGAATTACTGATTTCGTGTTTATGGTGGACACAGTTTCTCACATGTTTATTACCGGGCCAGATGTGACCAAAACAGTCACAGGTGAAGAAGTGACTTCTGAACAACTTGGGGGTGCAGCTGCCCACAGCACCCGCAGTGGTGTTGCCCACTTCTTTTTCAGAACTGAAAAGGAGTGCCTGTCCCGGGTGAGGGAACTACTGGAGTACCTGCCCTCGAATAATGTGGAAGACTCACCAGAAAAAGAGGCTACTGATTCTCCTTTCAGGGAAGATGAATCCCTGTTGGCAGTAGTCCCCGAGGATCCCCAGAAGATCTTCGATATTAAGGACATCATCCATGCTGTAGTTGACAATGGCGAGTTTATGGAGGTTCATGCATTATTCGCCGGGAACCTTGTGGTGGGATTTGCTCGCCTCAACGGGAAGGCAGTGGGAATCGTGGCTAACCAACCTTCCGTCCTGGCCGGGTGTCTGGATATTGATGCGTCCGACAAGGGGGCTCGGTTCATCCGATTCTGTGATGCGTTCAACATTCCTCTGGTAACCATAGTAGATGTTCCTGGGTTCCTACCTGGTGTCTCCCAGGAGCATAGCGGAATCATCCGTCATGGTGCTAAGATGCTGTATGCCTATGCGGAAGCCAGTGTTCCCAAGATTTCGTTGATAGTGAGGAAAGCATATGGGGGGGCCTATGTGTGCATGTGTAGTAAGAAGCTGGGAACTGATCTGGTACTGGCTTGGCCACAGGCAGAAATTGCTGTTATGGGACCTGAAGGTGCTGTCAACATCGCATACAGGAGGGAGATCAGTGAATCAAAGAATCCCGAGAAAGCACGGGAAGAGAGAGTCAGACAATACAGAGAACGGTCTGCAAATCCATATGTAGCAGCCAGGTACGGGTTCGTAGATTCCGTTATTGATCCCAGAAAGACCAGATACCATCTCATACAGGCACTGAAGATGTTACACAGGAAGAGAGAAGACAGGCCCAGGAAAAAGCACGGGAACATCCCGTTATAGGTGATTGTGCATGGTATCAGGATACATGTTGACAGTTGTGGGCATGGGAGTTGTCTTTTCGGCTCTAGGGTTGTTGGCTGTTATCGCCTGGGGACTGGAACGAATATTCAGGACTGTTGAGCCTCCAGAGCAAGTTGCACATGACGAACCAGAGCCACATGTAAGGGCTGCAATAGCCTGCTCTCTAGCCTACCACACAAAGAGAAAAGGTTCCATTCACTTTGACGCAGCAAGAGAGAGTCTGTGGATACAACAAGGGAGACTATACTATGACCAAATACAGAATCGAAATTGAAGGAAACCCCTACGAAGTGGAAATAGAAGGAGAAGGTCCCTCCTATTCAGTGACTGTGGATGGTGTCTCATATGAGGTTTCAATCCAGGAAGAAGACAATAAGGGAGAGAAAGAGTCACGCTCTCAGGAACAAGCAATTGTTTCGTCACCCTCCACACCTGTGTCCAAACCCTCCTCTCTAGGGTCTGTACCATCACCCATGCCGGGAACAATTCTCAAAGTCCATGTCACACTAGGGAAGAAGGTTTCAGCAGGTGATCTTCTATTCACACTGGAGGCCATGAAAATGGAAAACAGGATATCTTCCCCCATCACAGGTACTGTAAAGAAAATTCTGGTGAAGGAAGGACAGGCTGTGAACACAGGGGATCCACTGGCAGTCATTTCTCAGGGGTGATTCAATGCAAGATGTAGTGCGCGAGTTCCTTCAGCTGACAGGGTTCAGCAACTTGACGCTTGGAAACGTCATAATGATTGGTGTGGGCTGCATTCTCATATATCTGGCCATTAGCAGGGAATATGAGCCATTGCTTCTCCTGCCAATCGGATTCGGTGCTATTCTGACCAATATTCCGCTGGCTGGATTGATGGAAGAGGGTGGGCTGCTCTATTCCTTTTATCTGGGAGTCAAATATGGCATATTCCCTCCTTTGATTTTCCTTGGAGTAGGAGCTTTGACTGACTTTGGTCCTTTGCTGGCAAACCCCAAGACTTTCTTGCTGGGAGCTGCTGCCCAGTTTGGGATTTTCGGTACATTGCTGGGTGCATTATATCTTGGGTTTGACTTGCAGGAAGCTTCTTCCATCGGGATTATTGGGGGAGCTGATGGGCCAACTGCCATCTACTTAACCAGCAAGCTCGCCCCTCATCTTCTGGGACCTGTCGCAGTTGCTGCCTATTCGTACATGGCTTTGGTTCCCATCATCCAACCTCCTATCATGCGGGCACTCACCACAAAGAGGGAACGCAGCATTGAGATGGTTCAATTGCGGCCTGTCAGCAAGAGAACAAAGATTATATTTCCCATTGCCATTACCATAGTGACTGCATTACTTCTACCTTCAGCTACCCCTTTGATTGGTATGCTCATGATAGGGAATCTTTTCAGGGAATCAGGAGTGGTCAACAGACTGTGGAAAGCATCGGAGAATGAATTGACTAACCTGGTCACCATATTCCTGGGATTGTCAGTGGGAGCCACCATGACGGCATCTCAGTTCTTGACAATGGGGACTATCAAGATCATTATTCTGGGATTACTAGCATTCTGCTTTGGAACTGCAACAGGTGTACTATTTGGCAAGCTCATGTGTTCTCTCACCAAAGGACAGGTTAATCCATTAATTGGGGCTGCAGGAGTTTCTGCAGTGCCCATGGCTGCACGAGTGGTGCAAAAAGTAGGGCTGAAGGAAAATCCCAAGAATTACCTGTTGATGCATGCTATGGGGCCCAATGTTGCTGGAGTCATAGGTTCAGCAATTGCTGCAGGTGTATTACTATCACTGGTGGGGTAAGTTCAATCACATTTTCAGAATCCTGGACTCCCTAGTAAGTAGTTGTCATGTCCAGGATACCCTTTTTCCTGGCAAGGTAATCAGCCAGTCTGAACGTAAGATAGGAAATCACGAAGAATAGTACTGAGATGATAATCAACCGGACAGCAACTTCTCCCGTGGTAAACCCACTCATGATACTGTCAACTTCCTTTCCCAGGACACTCCTTCTCACCAGTGAGAACCAATACGTAGAAGGCATCCCCAAGGCTGCTTTGCTTGCCCATCCTGGGAGAACATTTATGGGAAAAACAACGCCCGAAAAGAGGTAGAATATCCCTGAGAAGGCCTGCCCTACTGAATTCCCGTGACGGGCTGTAAGCATGTTAATCCCTGACAGGAGAAGCCCTGATGATATGACAAATATCCATCCCAGAAAGAAGGTGCCAAGTAACAGCAGAACCTCAATGTGATATGGTATCTTCAGAAAAACACCCAGGAAGATCAAGACAGATAAGGGCAGTAAGCTCAGGAGAAACCTCATGGCACTTCTCCCCATCAAATACATGAAGTAGGACAATGGGGATATGTATATGTATTTCATAGTCTGATAGTGTTCTCTGTCATCGTGGATGATCCAGCCCACATTAAATAACGTTTGAGCCACAAGCATGTAGAATGCATTGCCAATATACAAGAAATAGAGGCTTTCACCTCCCAGAAACCCGCCAGTGACCACATAATACATGGCAAGGAGGAGCAATGAGCCCCCCACAGGTTTTAACGTGTTGTATAATATAAATATTACAGGTGATGTCCAGTTTGCCTCAATCTGGTATTCCAGCCACATGGAGCTTCTTACTGCCATCACTGCCACCTCATGGTGAGGGTTCCTTTTGACCTGCCCATGCGTTCCATGCGATCCAATGACACCCTGGCCAGATATAACAGAATGATACTCATGACCAGCAGTATCACAAGCTCCAGATGAGGAGACACCAACCCCCACTGGGTTGCCATACTGGGGAAGGTTAACTGCCTCATGGCGTCTAGCCCCAGAGTAAAGGGTATCACAGTGGCAAAGAGTGAGAGTGACCCCAGAGCTTTCACCGGGAACGAGTAGCCAGAGAGAAAGTAAATTGGTTCCTCCATGATCATATTGAGATGCCATGCCTCCCGTCCCCACATGAGGAACAGAGAAGCAAATACCATGCCCATTCCGTATAAGGCAACCAGAGTGACACCAAATATCCCAAGGAGTAACCCTGCGTTGGTGACAACAAAGTCAACCTTAAAGATGATTACACCCATAACAATGATGCTGATGCAGCGAACGCTTGTGGAAAACATGCCACCCAGAGCCATGCCAGCCAGAATTGACATTTTTGACATGGGGGCTGCCAGGTACAACTGAAGGTTGGCAGTCTCTTTCTCCCAGTACAACTGAGAGGCCATTCCCCACAGGACATTCATCCAGTATGTGGTCATGACTCCACCCAGAATGACAAATCCTTCGAACTCCTTCGGAGCATCGAGGCTGCGGTATACATACACATAAGCTGCCATACTCAGGATAGGCAGGAAGGTTTCCCAGAACATCCAGGAGGGTTCTCGTACTGCACCTATCATTCGGGGGTATGCTCTCCCTTTAAGGGCTCGAAGATTGAGCATGACATTCATTCCAGCCCTCTCCCGGTTAATTTGAGGAAAACGTCTTCGAGGGTGGGCTCCTCTTTGTTGAGGTAACTGATTTTCCCCCCATGTTGGTTAATGCCTGCGAGAACTTCTCCCACTGCAGCATCGTGTTCAACTACCACCCTCAGGCTGAGATTCCCTCCTGCATCCTTGGAGTTAAATCCTATAACACCGTCCAGATTATTGAGCCAGTCCACTTTGATTTCCGGGAAGATTTCTATATTCAAGGAGATTTCCTTTTTCACCATATTCTTCAGGCCACTGGGTGTGTCCAGGGCCACAATTTTTCCTTCATTGATAATGGCAATTCTGCTGCAGAGCTCATCTGCTTCCATCATGTAGTGAGTGGTCAGGAGGACGGTCCTTTCAGAATCTTTTTCCAGCCATTCCTGAATAAATCTCCGGATCAGTCGAGCAGTCTCCACATCCAGCCCTAGAGTGGGTTCATCCAGAAAGACTACCTGGGGTTCTGTCATAAATGCTCTGATGATGCTCACTCGCTGTCTCTCTCCCGTTGACAGTGTCCTGATTTTTCTGTCTCCCATGTTGGCAATCCCTAACCGTTCCATGAGAGTCTTGATTCTTTGGTTAGCTTCCTTTCCAGGGATTCCATAGAACTGAGAGAACATCCATAGATTTTCCCTGACAGTTAACAATCCGTAGCCAGAATATTCTCCACCTGACACCATGTTGATGATAGGTCTGATCTTGTTCTCGTCTCTAGTAACATCATACCCGTACACATGAGCTTTCCCTGATGTGGGAAGGAGCAGTGTAGTCAAGATCTTGATAAGCGTGGTCTTACCAGCTCCATTGGGACCCAGTAACCCAAAAAGCTCTCCCTTCTTTACAGTAATAGTCACATCATTGAGGGCTTGCACAGTTCTATTCTTGCTTTCAAAAATTCTATCCACATGCTCACAGGCAATAGCATCCACACGCTGTGATGGTAGTACCCTTCTTAAGCCTTTCTGTGTCACGAGTCACTTCCGAATGCAGACATGTTTTGCACTCTCTCTGGATTTCAGCAGGCTGACACTTCGAGATTCATAGTTGAAACACAATGGTCTTGCACAATTCATTCTCAGATTCTGGCGCAATAACTACCTGAGCTTCCCTCGCTAGCTCTGTGAGAACGATATACAACGTTGAAAATCGGTCTATTGTTCGTTTGCCTCGTGATGGTCTTCATATTCCATCGCAGAGTTCACCAAAGCTCTGGCACCGATGCAGGCTCTCATGACAGTAGACCTTTGAGTATCTCTTCAGCCTTATCACGAACTCGCCTAATCTTCTTACCATCGACATATGCATCATGGTAGTTCAGAGATACTGTGAGACACCCTCCAGCTGTAGCGACACCCAGGACAATCTCCATCTTCAAGCCAGAAGAGGGTGTAAAGAACACTCCTTCTATTTGTAACCCATCAATCTCACCAGGTAGGTTCAAAACACCAAGGTTTGTGCTCATGACATCTGGGATGTTGCTGGAAAACTTGTCAAGATATTCTGCCACGAGACCTTTCTGATGCCTGGCGAATTCCGATAGTTTGTTGTATCGACTCTGATGAGGTTCCACCTGATCCCCGATCATGGCAAAGAGCAAAGCATCCAGCAATGTCGGGTCTAATGCGATCTGGTCATATATGGGACCAAAGACATTATTGTCCTTCAGCTGTCTCTTAACCTCTTTATGGTATTCTTGGACATTCTCCCAGAAAGAACGATCACTTCTGTACTTGAACGTAAGAGATATTCCGCCTGCATAAAGACCAACAGCATCTCCAATCTCAATACGAAGTCTATCGCGAGTATCAACTGCAGTGCTGACGTTCACCTTCCCTTTGTAGGGCCCTAGAGCTTCCCATCGTGCCTTGACGAATGCAACAAGCAGTGCTGAATTGACAGTCACCCCGTTGACTCTACATAGTTCCACGAATGTCTGTGTTTCATTTCTATCAAGAGTGACAAGTTCAACGCCATAGGTGGAGTTCTTCCAGAATGACTCCCATACATTCAGTAAATCCTCTTCATCAAACAACACCTTCTCTTTGAGCCACTTCTTGTTGAGTTGACCAATGAACCAGGACCTGACCCTGCTCTTTGAAACACCCTCTGGAAACATCTCTGGAGTCTGTGGTGGCGCATCAGGTGGTGAAGGAGGGGCCCTATCAGGATTTTCGAGATAAAGGAGAATCTCTCGAAGAGCAAGCTCCAGAGATCGCCCATCACAAATAGAATGATGGCAGAAGATAAACAACTCTGATATTTCGGGGCCTTTCACAAGAATCATACGCGTAAGAGGGCCGGCAGAAGGCCTGACAGGGATTGAATGCTCCTTATTCAGTGCTTCCAGCCAGCTCTTTTCTGATTCCCTCTTGTATACCTTTATAGGAACTTGAGCAGCGCCTTCTGTTGTAGACCGGGTTATCTCATCGCCCCACTCAATTCGTACACCGAACAGAGGGTAGGTGACCAACATCTTATCGACTGCAGCCCTCAGTGACTCCTCTGATACTTCCCCCTTCACCCTGAGTCCAAGTGAAATGTGAGACATTGGAGCCATGATAAACCTTCGTTCCTGGGGTGTCACTTCGCGTTGAAATGGTTTGATTCCTTCTACACCATGCGTTACAGTCATGAAGGAAACAATGTTTCGAAAGTTTTTAAAACTTTCGAAATAATAGCATGTATGATGGTTGTAGTATGTTCAGAAAAAAGTGGAATCAGTGATGAGAGATGGCAGTAGACGACCTCAAGAGAGAATTGATCGAGTACATGGAAAAGGCTCACAGGAAGAGATATCATCGTGGGTACTTCGGGTGCTTGACAGCACTCCTTGTAGAAAGTGAACCTGTAACTCAGAAAAGAATCATGGAGTTGACGAAGTACTCGAGGGCATCTGTATCCCTTGCTCTGCAGAAACTCCAGCTAACATTGCCGGTACGGACACTGAAGATCATGGGTGACCGAAAACAGTACTACACATACCAGGGAGGTCCAGAACAATTCCTTGTGGACATACTGGAAAGGAGGACAGATATGCCAGATATCGATCTGGAAATGATTGGTACCATTCAGAAGAAAGCAGAAATCAAGGAAAAAGAACATCCCTCATACTGCAGGCTGCTGAACTACCTTGAAGAATTGCGGCTTTATCTAGAGCTCATGCATTCTATTCGAAAGGATAGTCTCAGAAAATTTAGAACGATTCTCAGATCTGGCTCATTCGAAGATCTTGACTTCCCAGATTCATCAGATCTCAATTCTAGTGAAATTACTGGCTTCTTACATCGTGTGATGACGTCAGAAGGTCTTTCTGAAACAGAACATGAACCCATAAAGGATAAGCCACCCCTTCACTACATGGAACTAAAGAGAGAGTACTTCAGGGGAATCAAGACTGGTCTCAACCCCCTATATGCCCAAAGCATAGCAGACCTCCTGGTAGTTGTACATGATGTAATAATCGAAAAGGCTACCACACAGGATGAGATACAGGAAGCCACCCAGCTTCCCAGGAGCACCATTTCCCAGGTATTGTCTCTCGCAGTGGACGAAGAGACTATTGAAATTGAAAAGTTGCCGGGCTCTCGCACAAGAATATACAGACCTGCTATCTCACTCATGGAATTGTTTCTGAATTACTATGATCGTGCATTTGCGTATGCGTCAACTATCAGAAGAAAGGTAGAAGACCTGGCAGACAGAGTACAGAATAGTAACTCCGAAACCTCTGAGTCCATGGAATTCCTTCAAACCCTCTGTGTTCTTGAGAGAGCATATGCAAGTACCCAGGAGTTCACCATCCGGGCAAAAACACGCTTTGTAAAAGAGTTGATGAGAAAACTGGAAGGCAGGATATGAACAATATCTGATGAATCAATGGAAAGCCGGGAGGTAACTCAAGCTCAATTCACGTATTCGAAATCTGGGGGATGAATCCAGAACGCTCTGAGGCCTTCACTGAATTTCAGAGAGGATAGTAGTCAAGTAGTAATACAGCTCAGGCGCATCCAGATACCCTTGATGACTCCAGACAATTTCACCTTGAGCATTGACTACAATTTCAACTGGCTGACCAAAAATTCTGTATAATGAGACAATATCTTCATTCTCTGGATCTTCCCGGTTTAATCTAACTGCTACGAAGTCTTCAGTGAGCATTTTGATAATGCGAAGATCATTATAGGTCTCTTCATCCATTTGTGTACAGTATCTGCACCAAGTTGTATAGAAGTCTATATAAATCAGCTTATTCTCCGCTTGGGCCTTCTCCAGTGCAGCATCGTAGTCATCCATCCACTGGATGGGTTGCTTGGGTATATAGTCCAAGACGTCATCCTTCAAAGTGTCCACTGCAAGCCTGGTCTGCTCTCGATCTGATCCTGCTAACACAAAAAAAGTCTTTCCATCCTTCACTCTAACAAAAAGATTGTATTCTTCTGTAGTTCGAAGGTACTCCTGTTCGCGGAGTGACAAGATAGTACTCACGAGCTCACCAATACCTTCAGGGGCATCTGGCCCTCCCAGTATTACGAAGTACTGGTGACCCTGATAATCTGAGAACTGGTCAGCAGTAATGGATATCGTCTGGAATTCCTGACTGACATACTCAATGAGTTCTGGCGAATAGTCAATGGAATTCGAGACTACTACTACCTTGATCGGTCCAAGGAGTAAAATGAAATAAAGCAATGGAAGTAACCATTTCATGTCACTGGTTGATGCTTCTCATTTAAAAAGATTTTTGTTATAATCCTGAGGGTATCCCCCAGTATTGAGTTTTGTATTATGGGTTAAGAGATAATTTCTCCTGTGAAGAGGGTTCTCCCTTTCCCAAGACGGGGTAGTAGATGGTAGATATTTCCCTTTCCACAATACCCACAAGTGCCTCCACGCTCACCAGAGTGCAAAACTACCAAGATGAAGATTACCCCCCTGAAATAACAGGCATGAGTGTAACCTGGTCTGTATTCTTCACCATCGTTTCTCCTGATCCGGGTTCATTGTTCACGATAATTATAATACTCCTCCCCTGTAAAGAAAAGGGTAAAATATCTCCTAACTTAGCAGGATTGTCTATGTCAACTTGCATTTCCCTTCTTCCTGCCAGCGAGGAGATCCAACCCAAGAACTTCACGTTCATGCTATGTGCAAGGCCCCAGCCACATCGGCCAATCCCAGTGCTTCCAGTGTCTTCCGGGTGGGAATTCCATTGCTATCCCATCCTCTCATCTCGTAGTACCAGTTCTGCATCCTTGTGTATCCTTCGCGGTCCACCTTTGTTCCTTTCATTGGGCCCTTGGTCAGAGGTTCAGTAAACCAGCGTTCGGGAGGAATATCCCATGAGCGTCCAAAGTCTGGATTTTCCCGCTTCCAGAAGCACCTGATCAAGGCATAGATGCGGTCACCTGCTGTCTTCAGGTTGTCCATAGAGAGATCCTCTCCAGTAGCTGCCTTGAGAAACTTGGGGTACCAATCAAGAGCGAACCCAACTTCGATCCAGGGCAGCCTGCAGGCCACCAGACTCTCGAAGACTCCTCCTCTCAGCTGCTGTAGTTCGATGAGCTTTGCCACTTTTTCCTTGTTATATCCAGATCTATCTGTTGCTATCTCCCAGGAGATAAGCCATGCGTCTTTGTGATGGGCACCTATGCTGGAGGTTGCAAAGGCCAGAGCCATTCCAGGTGCTGCATGACAGTCATATGCGGAGCACTCCAACCCCTTACATTGAATAGCCCATTTCTCGCAGCCTTTTCCAATAGTGGCTGCAGAATGCCTCACGCCCTCAGCCAGCGTATTCCCAAATCCTTTTCTGAAAGCTATAGCTTCCATGATGGTGCGAGCATCATCTACTGAGCCCCATTTGTAGTTCTCTGGTATCAATTTCCTCTCTGAAGCTTCCATGACGAATCCGATGATGTTCCCTGCAGATATTGTGTCAATTCCCCAGTCATCTGCCAGTCTGTTCAGGAGGGCAACTTCTTTCAGGTTGCCAATTCCAAGATTAGATCCCAATAATCCAACATTCTCGTAATCCAGTTCTGCTTCCTGACCTTCCACGTCTTTGATGACGTTACCGCATTGCATGTTGCAGTTTGGACATCCCCGTCTATCTACCTTCAGTTCTTCCACTTTGTATCCATCAATACCCTTTGCTTCATCAAAGACACCTTCCCTGAAGTTGTAACTGGGGAGGCAGCTGCTTTCGTTGGCCCATTCCAGAGCCTGCATAGTGCCCTGCCGTATCCAGAAGTCGTAGCTTTCCTTTCCTTTGATGTCTTTGTACGCGTCTTTTCCAAGCTCTTTGAGGCTGTCTGGATCTGCAAGAGGTATGTCTTTCGTCCCTTTGATGACCACGGCTTTCAAGTTCTTGGAACCCATGACTGCACCCATTCCAGGACGACCTCCTGCTCTTCCTTTCTGGGACATAACAGGGGCGAATTTCACCAGGTTCTCTCCCGCCTGGCCGATAAGCAAGACCCCTGCGCTTTTACCATGGGTTGCGGTAAGATCGTCTTCTGCATCGAAAGTCCCTTTTCCCCACAGGTCTTTCGCATCCATGATTTCAACAGAATCATCTTCAACCAGGACATATACTGGAGAGTCTGCTTTTCCTTCCACCACGAGAGCCTCATACCCTGCTTTTCTCAGGGTGACTGCAGCCCGTGACCCCAGGTTACCATCACCATATCCATTGGTTAAAGGGCTCTTGGCTGCTACCACAATCTTCCCACTGCTGGCAACAGGTAGTCCAGTCAAGGGACCTGTGGCAAAGATCAGCTTGTTCTGAGGAGAAAGAGGATCAGTACCTGCAGGAAGTTCGTCCCACAGTATCCGTGCTGCAAATCCTCGGCCTCCCAGATAATTGAGAGCAAAATCTTTATCATAGGACTGCACTGCAGATGTTTTCTTATTCAGGTTCACTCGTAAGATCTTTCCATTCCATCCGTGCATATAATCACCACAGTAGTATGAGGATGGGGTATTAAATGGTTTTCGGAAGGCGAAATGCCTGTGAAATCATATCCATTCCTGCCTGTTTGCCCAAAATGGCCATTAGCCTTTTTCCTGTTCCCAAGTACAATCCCACAAGACCACAAGCTGATAAACCGATAAGAGAGAAAGCCCATGAGCCACCAAGGAAGAATGGCCCAGGACCTCCTCAAACAACAAGCGCAAGAGGTTCATCCAACTACTCAGATAGAAAAGATTTAATAGCAGGACGTGTAGAAAGCACATGGCTTGGAACCTGAAGCGCTGGGAAGTGTATTTTCTCATTTCTATCTACATCTTTAGTGTGGCCATCAGACTAGCTCCAAAATTAATGGTAGATCCTCATTTACCTGCTTTTCAGGGCGACGTATGGTACAGGATTTGCATGGCCCAGTACATTTTTGACCATGGGCGGCTTCCAGAGCCAGACATCAGGTACCTCTCCTACGGGTTTGTTCCCATGTGGTATCCGCCACTATCTGTCACCTTTCTGGCAGTCCTTTCCAGGATTACTGCCCTGGATATCCCGACTGTTGTTACCCGCGTAATCCCCTTTCTTGAGGCTTTTTCACCTCTCTCCATCTATTTCCTGGCTCGATATCTATATAATAAGCACATTGCTGTGTATTCCACTGTTATCCTGGCAGCTACTCCCAGTTTCATCTACTGGACAGGGATAGCTGACCCTCAGTCATTCCTGCTACTGCTCATTCCACTGTACGTCTTGTGGTTCATCAAATATGCCAAAGGAGAATATGGTACTATCTCCCTGGTTATCATGGGGATCATTCTGGGGATTGGCTTTCTCTTCCATCTTTCCTATTTTGTTCTCATTTTGGTTCTGCTCATGGTTCTCATCTACTTCGCTGCCAACGACAACACCAGGAGACCTCTGATTGCTTTTCTTGTCCTTGTGGGAATCTCACAGATGGTGGCCTTCTGGTGGTGGTATCCCAGAGACCTCTACTGGTGGTGGATCAAAGGGCTGACCTCTTCATCAGGATATTACACTCCACTGAAACACTTTTTCGAATTTGGTGCCATTCCCGCACTCCTGGGCACTGTTGGAATGGTGTACCTGGCTGTAAAACGTAATAAGTATTTCGCCCTGTTGGGATTATGGATTATTCCTCTGTTTCTCGAAACCCAGAATGAGACTATTCTCCAGCTTGTTGGTCACATTGAGCTCTCCTGGGAGACACTGATGAAGCCACTGGAAGGGTTCAGGTTCTACTGCTTTCTCGCACAGCCGGTGAGTATTGCAGCGGGA
>JACVGW010000147.1 GCA_018992565.1 Theionarchaea archaeon | reverse complement strand
AGTAAGCCAAAAGATGGAAGTATATATAAAATTCTTACTCACTGTCATGCAGGCTCTCTGGCTACCTGCGGATATGGCACTGTTTTCGGGGTTTTCAGGGCTGCTTTTAGAAAGGGAATTGACATCCATATCTATGCAGATGAAACGCGTCCTTTGCTGCAAGGAGCAAGGATCACTGCTTGGGAGCTCAAACTGGAGGGAATTCCGGTCACATTGATTACAGATGATTCTGCAGGCTGGATTATGAAAAGAGAGGGCATTGATATGGTGATTGTTGGTGCTGACAGGATTGCAGCTAATGGGGATACTGCAAACAAGATTGGAACTTATTCCCTGTCCATTCTGGCAAAAGAGCACGAAATTCCGTTTTATGTTGCGGCTCCGATGTCTACTATTGATCCTCAGACAAAGAATGGGAAGGACATCGAGATCGAAGAAAGGGATTATCGGGAGACCACTTATATGAAGGGACTACCCATAGCTGCCTATTTAGACAAGAAAGAGGTCATAAATTATGCTTTTGACGTGACCCCCTACAAGTACATTACCGGAATCATAACAGAAAAAGGTATTATCGCACATCCTGACAAGCCATATTTGAAACGGGGATGTTCTGAATAATAATGTCTGATAGCATCCATCTGATTCCTTCAGTACTCTTTCTCCTTTTTCAGGGGGATAAGACGGGAGATCATCTGTAATCCCCTCACGTCCTTCTCAAAACCACGTAACCAACAAGTCCTCCCAGAACCAACAACCACGCACCACCAGTCCCCCTGTTCTTCCTCAAATAGTCCTCATGCCCGCCCAGAGAACCCTTACACGACTTCTCATCGTACGTGCCAGAAAACTTCACCTCATCTCCCGGTAGCAGCCCTTCCTCAACTTCACCCACTACAGGGCTAATCTTCACCGTCACCACACTGCACATCTCCTGCTCTTGATATGTTACCACCAGAACTTCCTTTGCCGAAATATCACAAAACTTCTCCCCTCTTGCCTCATACGTCCTTACAATCTCACCAATGAATTGAATAGACTGCGGAAGCTGCTCCAGCTCCGCACCTCTGGGCAGTCTATACACGAAGTGGTCTCCACTCTCAACAGCAACAACACAATTGACAGGATCATAGCTTCCAAAAACATGTACTGTATCACCCAGGGCAACGTCAGGTACAGCATCCGCTGTTACCACTTCTACCGTTTCACACACCCGTTCTGCAGCAGTGGCCAGGACTTCATCAATACTGACACGCACTGGATTCACAGATTCGACAGTGCCCACAAACATAATATCAAGTTCCTGTCCTGAAATATTCATCACAGACAGTCCCAAGAACACGATAAAGAACATACTCAAGAATCCTTTCATAACACAACCTCCTCACACTTCCACTCAATAAAATCAGCCCCAACTCTCTCATGGAAAAATCCTTCCATCAAGAACACCTCCCTGCTTCACTCTGAATTCTCATTCTACAACACGGAGCTTTCACCATGCTCTCTCTTGCCCTATCATCTTATAACCTTTTTCATCCGCTTTCTACTTCCTCGTTCTCATCTCCCTACGGCTTTTTCCAGAATATCTTTCCTTCCTTATCCAGTATCCTCAAAACCCGGTGATATGGTATGTGAGTCCCTTCCTCAATCAGAAAATCAGAATGTTCCAACCCTTCGATATCTTTGCAGGAAACAGATTTCTCATCATTGGGTGCACCTCTATGCACATATACCACTGTATATTCTTCAAATACATAATCAGGATGCCACTTCAACATGTTCAGAACTTCACGAGGACGCATACTCTCTCTTGTCGCCGATCCATAATAACTTGCTGCTATCCCACTATCACGTCTCGTTTCTCTGCAGTAAATTCCCCTCTTCCCTCTATGCTAACCTTTACCGTAACAGTCCCCAATCCCTTCCCTGACGTCCTGACAGGAATTCCGCCTTCGCTCTTACCCACCATCTCAGATGAGTCAAACCAGACTTCTTCCTCTCCCACAACCATCCCTTCCTGATACACCCAGATATGTGCTGTGCCCTCTGCCTCATAAAATACAACAGGTTCCAATTCTCTGTCCTTGAACAGTATAAACACAATGATCCCGTCCTGCTCCCCATCTTCATTGGCATCATACGATTCAGTTTCCACCATGACGTAGTACACCCCCAGAACTCCCTGGGCCAGACAGCCTGCTACCACACACAACCCTAGTAACAGCATCACAGTGTGATTCCGCATATGTTCTCATATGTTCCCTGCTTAAAACTCTATTGATCTCCTCTCTGACCTAATCCCAGCTTGCCTGGCCTGGCCCATCGACCACAATAACCCTTAAATAATTCAACTGGTAACACATTCCATGCAAACCTACACGGAGGGGGACATCCTTTTAATCCTCAGAATCCTGCAGAACCAGCAGACAGGAAGAAAGGCCCTCTCTACCATGCTCGGATTGGGGGAAGCAACAGTGCGCACGCTCTTCCGCAAGCTCGAATCCGAAAATCTCATCACATCTACCAGGCAGGGCCAAGTCATCACACAGGAAGGCATGGACTACCTCTCCCATGCACCTGAATTCACCCTTCCAAGACCTGTGACAGTAGGAGAAATTACCCTTTCAAACTACAGTGTAGCATCCTTGATATCAGACTTCTCTTACCACATAAAGAACGGCATCAAAATCAGGGATGCAGCCCTGATTTCCGGGGCCAGTGGTGCCACCACCTTATTATACAAGAATGGAGGGTTTGCTTTTCCACATGGTACGACACCTCTCCCCCCTTCTATCGAAGAATACCTCATACATGAGTTCTCTCCGTCAGAGCACGATGTTCTCATCATATCTACAGCTGACACTGAGTCTCAGGCAATAAGAGGAATTTCAGGATGTTTGAGCCTCCTGATACGAGAAGATGGCAGGGACCTGTAAATTATTTCAGATACTCACATATCCCCTTTAGATATGTCTCCATTCACCTCCAATTCCAGTCTTCAACACGTATCCGTGCATGAAGAATCCCTTTCTCGTGACTTCAATTCAATAATAGCCTTCTTTTCACATTTACCTACGTAAACATATACAAACATAAATGGAAAACCTTAAATGGAAATCATTAGAGGATAAATCAGACAAATATCTCTGAATTATAAGTCAGAGGGAGGATT
>JACVGW010000011.1:28258-51465 GCA_018992565.1 Theionarchaea archaeon | reverse complement strand
TGTGTTCAAACCCTTTCTGTATCCTGTAGTAGATGGCACGGTCAGTAAAGAGAGATGCGAAACATTCCTGTATCTTCTCCACCACTTCCTGGGCACCTACCACGTTCAGGTATGTTTCCTGCTGGCCTGCAAAAGAAGCATCAGGCAGATCCTCCGCTGTCGCAGAAGAACGAATGGCCACATAGGGCTCTCCAGAGCCTCCTTCTTTCTGGTATTTTGCAGTCAATTCTTTGTAAGTCTCTTTAACGACCTTTTTCAACGCTTCTGGCATATCCGCTTTCTGGATAGCCTCCCTGATTTTCTTCCCCACTTTCTGGAGGGTCTTGGTATCTTCAGGGTCTTTTAATTCAGACAATGTCTCCTCAAGCACGGATTCCAAATGTGTTTGGGTAATGAAGTACTGGTATGCTGCGGCTGTGGTGGTAAATCCAAAGGGAACAGGAACTTTGGTTTTTGTCATTTCTCCCAGTGAAGCTGACTTACCTCCCACACGCGGTACATCTTCCATACCAATTTCATCAAACCACAAGATAAACTCTTCAGACATGAGGTGTCATACTACTATCGCTTTAAAAGGTTTGTTACAGGACCGCTCAAGACCGCAAGGAGAGTTTGAATCTGTGAAGTCCTTCTGTGCGCTTTTGTGTACACTTTTTGATGGATTACAGCAATTTGGAATCCACGAGAACAGGTAAAAGCGAGAAATGGCTTAAAGAACCCCCAATGCAAACATATATAAAGGACTGCAAAAACTACAAACTGGTGAATAACTATGGCAGAAAAACCGCTTGACCTCATTCATGGTTCCCTTGAAAAAAACGTCCTGGTAGAGCTCCGGGGCAACAGAGTGTTCCGTGGCATTCTTAAAGGATATGACCAGCATCTCAACCTGGTAATGGCGGATACAGAAGAACTTGCCGATGACGAAGTGTTTCGGAAGATCGGGTACATTGTTATTAGAGGCGCAAATGTCGTGTATCTGGCACCCAGAAGCCTGTAGTTTTGTCGTGAAAGGGAAATAGCCGGCGTGGACTGTGACTTGACTGTAATCTCATGTATTGCCTGGTGATTATAGGTTGTGTGGTTATTATGTGGTTATTCAAGGCTCATGGTAATCAGCCGTTCTCCCTGCTGCAATGTGACTTTGATGGGGGGCATTCCATCTGAAATCCACAGCGTTATGACCCCATCCCCGGTGTCATATTCGAGCTTCTGGCACATGAATGTGCCCCTGGCCACTGTCACTTCTTCCTGACCCACGTAGGAAACCTTGTCTGCAAAGGTAAGAATTTCTCTGAGGTCGACTCCTTGAATGGTAGTCTTACTGCAGTCTATTGCGGTGCTGGTACTGTCGATAGTCATTTCAGCTTTCAGGCAGGTTCCATCTGGTCCAATCCACCTCTTGAATGTGCTGCTGAGCTCTGATTCCTGGGTCTTGATAATGATGGTAAAGGATTCAATAATAGTCCTCTCTTCTTTTCCTTCAATCTTGAAGTTGATTTCCATAGTAGAGACGGTTTCTCCCTCTTTGACCTCAATGAGATAGGTTGCAGAACTGCCCTCAGTGGACAAGAAAGACTGATACCAGGTAAACCAGTCTTGGTATGCACCCGGTTCTGCAGTGGGCTCTTCTCCTGGTTCTCCTGGTTCTCCTGATTCCTCTGGCTGCTTCTCGCTCTCTTCCTCAGGAGATGTAGATGTAGGTTGTGTGTAGTGCAGGAAATAGACTGTATTGGAATCTGATACGACGACGTCCTGATTAACAAAAGCAATGCGTCCACAGCTCCCCTTTGGTAATGTATATATTTCCTGCCCTGAGCTATTGTATAACGCTGCCTTCTGGCCACATACACCAAAGGTCTCTTCGTCGTCTGAAACAGCCAGACCTGCAACACATGTCCCCACTTCGGCACTCCACAGCACAGAATCAGTCTCTCCATCATAAAGGAAGGCATTCTGACCTGCTTGCGTGAATACCCTACCGCGGGAAAGGAGGGTGATACGATTCTCTGCAGAACCCTGGTCATCAAAGGCGTACATGACATCTCCCAGAATATCGAGAACGTATACTGTTCCTTCCTGTCGGTATGCTGTCATTTCACTATTCTGGGAGAAGGATACACTGGATACTGGACCAGTTTCGATTATCTGGAGCACATTTCCATCTGTGTCAACAAAAGTAATCCCACCTTGCGAAGAACCTGCTGCTGCAATCTGGAGATTGGAGAGAGAAACTGAGTCTGAGACTCCCTCGCCATATCGCATCAGTTCCTTCCCTTCCACAGTGTACAACTCAATGTACCCCCTATTGGTGGCTGCAATAATACTGCCCTTCATGTCCACATCAGTGATTTCGCCTTCTTTCTGCCACAAGACAGAGCCATCCACAGCGAATATCACGAGCCCCTGTCTGCTGCCCACAACGATGCCCTCAGAGGAGGCAGCCAGGTCGGTAATACCTTCCAGAGGATAGGTCCATTCGACAGTCCAGGGGGATGCAGAGGGCTGTTCTTCCTGGGTTCCACTCCCTGTAGGGAGATAACCTCTCCCGTAGTAAGCACCCGCTCCGATAATAGCCAAAATGAAAATAATTCCTATGAACTTGGTGGGTAATTTCTTTGGGAGCTTGAATTGACGCTTGCCTCTGGCCTTTGGTATGTATTTGTCTGTGCGTTTCAGAGGACCTGTGGGAATGTCAATATCAAAAACAGGAACCTCTGTCCTTCTCTCAAGCTGGGGCCATTTTGGCTTTCTGATCTCATGAGGGAGAGATCTCTTCTTTGTTGTGGACTGAGGAGGTTCACCGAACCGCATAAAGAGTAGGGACATTTTCTTGTTGCAGACTGGACAGTACTTGTTTCGATAGAAATGATCAATAATACAGCTTCTGTGGAACGTAGCATGGCAATGAACACAGTAGCGGGAATCACTTCGATCCAGAATTTCTCCACCACACAGACTGCATTGACTCATTAGAGTTTCTTGGTATGTATATATAAAAAGATATGGTTGGATAGGTAGTCCTTCTGGCGATACAAAAAACGGGACTGCATCGAGTGGATCGTGTTACATTGGTGAAGTGTTGCTCCAGAGACCTCAGGACGGTCCCTGAATGAGAAAGATATAAATAGTAAGCTCTTCTTTTTTTTCCGTCAAAAACCTATCATTCTCTTTAAAAGAAAATCGGCTTATAGAGTAGGCACCTGAGGTGCTTCCTGTTCTGCGGGACTGCTGCAACAGCTGCATGGTACCAGGAGGTTACGTTCTCAGGCAAGTGACTGTTGGAAAAACATGGTGATGAAATGAATAGGGAAGAAGTCATTAGGAGATGGGATACCCACGCAGAGGAATTGACAGCTCGGTTTACTCCACTGGGTGATCCTTCTCGGGAAGTGTTGATTAACCCAGTCTTATTCAGATTCTTGGGATCAGTGAATCACAAAAGGATACTTGATGCAGGATGTGGTGAAGGATACCTGAGCCGTATTCTCACCGAAAGGGGAGCACATGTCGTGGCTGTGGATTACTCACGAAAAATGCTGGAAATTGCCCAGAAAAGGACGCCTGAGAGTTATCCAATAGAGTATTACCACGGCAATTGTGAGAATCTTGATTTTCTGGAAAGCGAGGCTTTTGACATCATTGTATCAAACATGGTTTTACAGGACCTGCCAGACTATGAAAAAGCATTAAATGAGATGAACCGATTACTGGTGGAAAATGGCGTATTGATTCTTTCTATTATTCACCCCTGCTTTGGCACCCCTGAGAGCAAGTGGATAAAAAACGATGAAGGTGAGAAGCTGTACTGGAAGGTAGACAGATACTTTGACGAAGTTCCATATGAACAGCGCTTCCCTTTAGGAGCGAAAGATGGAGTGCTGCTTTTCCACAGGACGTTGACAAGCTATTTCAGAGCAATCAAGAGTACGGGATTTCTCATAGAAGAATTGACTGAGCCAAGTCCTTCTCAAGAGATGATCGAGAAATATCCTGCCTTTAAAGATGATTGGAGAATGTGTCACTTCCTCATTTTCAAGCTGAAGAAGCTGTAGTCTACAATGTTGGATGCACAAAATACTGCTTTCCCCATTTAGCGGCTACCATGAGATTTGGATTTATACGTTAGAATGGAAGCATTTATATCATTCAATTCGTGTATGATACGTGAGACATATGAAACGCTTTTCAAGCCTATTGGCAGCCTTAGTGCTTTTGTGTGTTGGATGCCTCCAGCAGGAGAGCAGCATAAGATTGGGCTATACAGATGTTACACCTCACGAAGCACAACTCCTTATAGAGGACAATCCGGGACTGATTATCGTGGACGTTTCCCTCTTCTATGAACAGGGACATTTGCCAGGAGCAGTGAATTATCCTGTGGGAGATGGGTCACTGGACAAGGCAATTCCAACGTGGGACAAGAATGCGATGTACCTTGTATACTGCCACAGTGACAGTGTTTCGATACAAGCGGCCCAGAGTCTGGTTGACGCTGGGTTCTCGAAGGTATATCGTCTTGAGGGGAATTACCGTGCATGGGTTGACGCCGGGTATGAAGTAGAGGCGTGATGACGTGTGATGTGTATGCCGATTTGAGATCCTCTTACTCTGGAATGAGAAAATCATCACTGTCCTGCATGACGATTTGCAGGAATACATTTCCTCTTCCTTCAACCTTCTCCAACGTGCCCCTGGCTGCAACACTATCTCCTCGTGATGCCTGCTCACAAAACCTCCCCCGCACACTGATCAGTCGCGCAACACCAGTGACAGAACAGCCAGTAACCTCGTAGACGCAGGGAGTGAAGATGGTTTGAGAATCATCTGCAACCTGAGCCGTTATAGATGTCTTGTGTAACGGCCGATACACCACATCGCCATAAGGTACTTCTTCTGCTTTTAGGAACCTGAAAAAGTACTCTCTCCCCTCAAACAGCCCATGCATCACCTTTTCTCTCTCCAGTTCAACAAGCACCTCATCATCTGAACCCCACCTGAAAAGTGCCTTTTCTTGTGCCCCTTTAGCATCCAGGGGCTGAAGTACACCATCCTCCCTCAGCCTCTTCAGTACCGCATATGCTTGCCGGCACCACTCCTCGCCATATACCATAATATCCAGGTCTGAATCTACCGCATCAAGTCCCACCAGGACACTTCCTGAAACACCCATTCTCTCCACAGGAATCCCCAGAACCTCCGCCAGAGACGCGACCTTCTCCTCTGTCTTATTTTGTGGGGTTTCCAGAATCTGCTTCAGTCTTCTCTCAGGGTTGTACATCCTGGAGATATCACTATGACAGACTCCCTGTAATTCTCTATTAAAAACAGGATCAACATACACATATTGCGGAAATTGCTCTCTCAAAACTCTAAATCGCTCTCCCAGGTCATATACTTTCCTGTAACTTTTTTCATCCCTCTTCCGTTCCCCATTTATGTCTGGAATATACCTTAGAAAACTGATAACGCGATCTGGAGGGTGACAGACACCCTTCACATCAAAAATAAGACCTTCCACCGTCTCCAAAAAGTCTCCTTCTCGTGCTCTATTCACTTTCACCTTTTACCTCATCCATGGAAAGAAAGGTCTGTGTATTCTTAACCAGGGGATTAACTCGCAACAATCTGCTTCTCACTTTCAATTGCCTCAAGTCTTTGACCAGCATCTCAATCATGATGTCTCCCTCGCCATACAGTGGCACAGCGCGGAGCACTCCTGGGACTTTCGTTGCTTTCTCTGCACATTCAAATATATCTGGGCAGTCAGTCTTTAAGATCACAAATGCCTTAATCATCTAATCACCCTCAGAATTCTCTTCTCCTTCTTCCATTTGAATCAGCGTCTTTGTCTCACCAATATCTTCAAGCTCTCTGATCTCAATGATTTTGTCTCTTAGCCTTTTCAGATTCTTAGCTTCCAGCTCCAGAATAATATCATAACTACCATATACAGCACAGGCATCAATGATGCCTCCAATCGTTTTGATCTTTTCTGCCAGCAGGTCAGTGTCAGGACTCATGGACCTTATAAGGACATATGCACGTGTCATATTATCACATCCCTCTCTTTTTTTTAGCTTTAAAAAGCTTTCGGGCTATATCTCCTCATTTACATATGTAAAGCGGATTCCAATTCCTTCTCTGTTCTTATAACGGATATTCAAACCAATTAAAAGTGCGGTGATGGGTTCTACCAATCGAGCGTAGTCAAGTCGCCCTCCATCGATCCCCCGTACACCTGGAATTAGTCTGGCAAGCTCCATGACTTCTTTTCGAGCATTCTTTGGACCCGAGACAATTGCATCACAGTCCACTTCGTTCTCTACATCTTGAAGTCTGTATGCACTCATATTCTGGAAGGCACTGACCACCTGTGCCCCAGGAGGGGCCAGAGACTGCACCAGCTCAGCTGCAGAACCTTGCCAGGGAGTAACCACCTGTGTGGGAGAGAATCCTCCGATCTCAACCGCAAGGGGCACAATAACGCTAATGAGAGTGTCGCCTTCTTCTATTGCATCCCGAATCTGTCTCATAGTGGGAACAAGAAACTGGAAAGGGACAGAAAGAACAATGATCTGAGCACTCTTGGTGGCTTCGAAATTGCCCATTCCTGATACAGTCACACCTTCACCAAGGACTTTCCTTATTTCTTCAGCTGCTTTAACTGCTTTTTCTTCCTGCCTGGACCCTATGACTATCTGCTTCCCTGCCTTTGCCCAGCGCAGGGCCAGTCCGTATCCAAGGTCTCCGGTTCCACCAATGATAGCAATTTTTTTCATGGGAATCCACAATGTCTTTGCGGTGATCCTTTATAAATATTTGCGAGGTTGGCCTCATATGGAACAAAGTGAAGAAAATCTCTACGACGATATCCCATTTTGTACTGAAAATAGGTCAATCAACAAGAGGAAAAGAGATGAACCTAACAACTCAGGGGGAACGATAGTAATCAGAGTAGATATATCCCAATGGATTGTGGGCTAAAACCCGGTCCTTAACGGCCAATGTGGTAACAGGAGCTTTTGAATGCTTGTAGAACAGTGTATCATGTCCCACACATAACCCCACCACGATATTGAGATCTGTCTCTTCTTCGTTCAAGACGGTGGCCTGGCCTATGGGGTTGCAGGTAGCTTCAAATTCCTCTGACTCAACTTTGTCCATGCCAAAATCGTCTTTGGAAATGCCACATACCTTACAGCACACTGAAATTACTGTAAACTCTTTTTTTAGAATATGCTGGATTTTTTCTGCTTCTCCAGATAATCCAATGCAAAAAGCAAGGCCCAATTTTTCGTAACCCATTTCTTTGGCAAACAAGATGACTTCTTCCATGCGGGTCTTCTTCTTGTAGTAGTGGCTTTCAATGAAGGAAGCGGCTCTCATGAGGTCAAGGTCTTCACCTGCTATTTTGCATGTGATCTTGTCTGTAAAGGCAACGCAGGATTTTCCTCTGTAGCATTCCTTGGCTGTACATTCTGCGCAGTTCATGATTCAGATATATACTGCTGCTTAAAAGCGTGCCTTTTATTGGCGGGGAATCTCTTCAGGAGAGAGTGGAATGCAATGAGAGCACTTTCATCAGTCTGATTACTAGTGCAGGTTTTGATACTGTTATTCAGGGGCATATTGGTGGGTGTGGCTCTTCACTTTGTCGGTTATTGTCTTTCTCCTCTGGCTCCTGATTATTCAGTTGTTCGGGTTGCCCTTAAATTTACTTATTCCTTTGAATTCAATCCAAAAAGATATGGAACGATAAAACGCGCAACAAATATCATCATCACTATCAAAAAGCTTTTATAGTACACCTTCTGTAGAACATGGAGGGTTTATCATGACACGGAATATCTGCTACATCATGATTGGGTTCGTTCTCCTGTCACTCTTCACTACGGGAGTTCAATCTGGTCAACAGGGAACACGAATACTTTTTGATGAATATCATGCCGAATGGAAACCAAGTCTGCAATTCTCCAGATTCATAATGGCACTGGATAGAGAAGGTTACATTTCGGATTATTCTGACGAGAAGATTGATTCTTATCTCCTGGCAGGCTACAGCATCTTGGTCTTACTTGCTCCCAGTCGAGACTTCGAAGATTACGAAAAAGAAGCAATACGTGATTTTGTGGAAGAAGGAGGAAGTCTCCTCATCTTTGGGGAAGTGGGAGGAACAATGACGTCCCAGGGTATTCTCGATCCTATCAACAGCATTTCTACCATGTTCGGAATAGAGTTTAATGCTGACATCGTATCTGATCCTGAACCAGAAAACCAGATTCCTGACACGGAAACAGCCTCCAGGTACGCAGAGAGGTTTGTGATAATCAGAACCTTCAGACGTCATCCTGTAACATATAATATATTTGACTTTGGATACATAGAAGGATGTTCTCTCGATGTCTCCTCTCCTGCACTTGGGCTGGCCATGGGCAATCCAACGACAGAAGCGGGCAGTCTGGAGGGTGAGGATGTTATTGTCCTTGCTGTTGCAGAGCACGGAGCGGGTAAAGTCCTGGCAGTTGGAGATAAAGACTTTCTTGTAGGAGGAAGCAGACGATTTGGTGCACACGATGGATTCCTTGTCTACGGAGACAACGAAAGACTTGGATTGAGCATCTTCGAATGGGCTGCAACACAGGCTTCTGAAGAAGCAGATAGAGATTCAGATGGTGTTCCTGACACCAGTGACGGGTGCTACAACCCGGGATGCAGTGTCGTTGACTCTCAAGGATGTCCAAAAGACACTGATGGTGACGGAGTAGATGATTGCGATGATCGATGCCTCAGAGAAGCGGGCCCCTCCACGAACTATGGATGTCCAGAAAGTACTCCTGACACAGAGGCTGATGCAGATGGAGATGGCATACCTGACAATCAGGATCAATGCTTCAATCCGGAATGTGCACTGGTAGATGCGCAGGGTTGTCCCAAGGATTCGGATGATGATGGGCTTGATGACTGCAGCGATCAATGTCCGGACCAATATGGCCAGCAAGATGATGGCTGTCCCTCGCTCGATTCTGATTACGACGGAGTCCCTGATGACCAGGATCAGTGCTATAATCCAGACTGTCGAATTGTGGACTCAATGGGATGTCCTAAAGACTCAGATGGAGATGGTGTCAACGACTGCCTGGACGGTTGCCCGGACAGATCAGGTCCTTTCAGCAATAATGGATGTCCACAGGGTCCTCAGATATGTACAGGAACACTGCTCATCTCAATTCTGGTAGCTCTTGGTGCAGTCCTCACGCTGAAGAAGTAGATGCTTCCTTTCTGGTACCTCTAGACAGCGTTCTGATACACCATCGTGTTGCATGCGGCACACGTTGTCAGTAACGATATTGGCACAGTGTCTATGTCCAGTGAGTTCTTACACTCTCTCAGAATTGGTCTGACAATGTTGAGTGGACCGAACAACACATAACTACTTATGTGGTACCAAGTAGACGGCGCTATGCCATTTACACCATTCCACTGGGGACCTACGTCTTTGATTGGATTGACCTGGTTCAGACGATTTGATTTCCCCACGTTATTGACAGCCACTACAGTCATTGACTTCGAACCACTCCTGGTCCGTGGGCTGTCATTAGACTATCCCACTCACGGGCTCTTTCATAGCTTTACGGGCAGCTCGTCACTGGCAGTAGTCACAGCAATTGTCATGTATCTACTGCGGGATAGAATTAGAGGAATAATGGCTGATTTCACCCTGCAGCAGGACTCATCTTTCAAGATGATCCTGTGGAGTTCCTTTTTTGGATTTTACTTTCATATTGTTATTGATTCACTTATATACAGGAAAATGAATCCATTTTACCCTCTTAAGGGAAATCCATTGTATCTTGTATCTCCCTTTTACATGTATCTCTTTTGTGGCGGATCGCTATTGGTTGCATTGTTCGTGTATGTAATGAAGTTCAGGCGCAATACATGAGAAGTGTCAAGAGAAGATTCTTTCAAGGTCAGATCTTCTCCTCGGCAGTTCTATGAGTTCATCAATCGCACATTGACATCTCTGGTCGTCTCTCCAGAGAAAGTCTTACTTAGAGACAGAAGATCCATTGCAATTCTCATGAAGCAGTTCCGTGCATAAGCAACATGGGCATGAGATTAGAATCATCTCTGCCAGCACGTCTCAAAGAAATGACATCTATCACACTTGTCTGTTCTCACCTTTTCAGGGACTTCCCCACCCAAGATCTGCAAAGCATGATCTCTCAATTTCATAATATACTCCTTGAGGTTGTCCGGGATATCCACCAGAATCCTGGTAGAAGGATATTCAATTATCCCTCTTTTCACTGCAGTGCATCTCTCCCTCTCCAACAGCAAGGCATATCCTGCAAGCTGCAGCACTTCACTGAAGGCTGGTCTCTTCTTCTCAACTGTCTTAATCTCCACAGGGAGCAAAACATCGCCATGGATTTCGATACGATCAACCCTTCCCAGTAACCCCAAATCTGTATCCTCAATATAATACTCCACGTCCCCCACAATGATACCTTCTTCCTTTTTTTCAAGTGCTTTCTTCACAGAGAGAGCCTTTTGAAGTGCAGCTTCCTTGTAGAACTCCCTTAGCTCTTGCAGCAAGGATTCACAATCAATATTCAATGACGTCAACTTGAGTTTTCTTCTCAAGATGACATTTCGTATTACTCTGCAGTATTCCATATACAGGAGATCAAAGACCTGACGGGATCTGCATCCTGGCTTCAGTTCTGCTATGATCTGGCTCTCCCGCCGTACTGTCTCTTCAGCTATCTTGTGGTAGACTGTACCGAGGTACATTTCTTGAGTGGTGGGAACCTTTTTCTTCTGTATCTTCTCGAGGTAGAACCGGTATGGACACAGCCTGAGCGTGACAAGATCAGTTACCTGAATCATCCCAATGCGTACACCTGTTCTTACATATGAGGTAATCAGAAGAACATTCATTAAAATAACTGTTGTACATCTTTTTCTTTGACTTCACTACATAACCTCCAGGCTCATATTGATTGCCCTGACAGAATGGGTCAAAGCACCCAATGAGATAATATCAACACCTGTTTCAGCATATCTGGTAATATTCTCCCGAGTTATGTTCCCCGAAGCCTCCACCAGTATACTCGACGAGATCTCCTTCACGGCATCAACTGCGTTCTTGGTGGTGTCAAAATCCATGTTGTCCAGCATGATAATGTCAGCCCCACATTTACAGGCAGTAACAGCATCTTCTATTGTAGAGACTTCGATTTCTACCTTCTTCGAGAAAGAAAGTCGTCTGGCCCGGGTAAGAGCCTCTTCAATCCCCAGTAGTCTTACATGGTTGTCCTTTATGAGAATCATGTCGTCCAGCCTGAATCTGTGAGGATCTCCGCCTCCTGTTATCACCGCTTTCTTGTCGAAGTATCGTAGAACAGTCTTCCTGGTGGCAGCCACCCTGCAGTGAGGATTGACCTCATGGACCATATCAACCAGCATTCGAGTCTGGGTAGCAATGCCGGACATCCTGGTTATGAGGTTTAGTGCTGTCCGTTCCACCTCAAATATAGTTCTATACAGTCCTTCAACAGTTAAGATCCTGGTTCTATCAGGTATTTTCTGTCCCTCAGTACAGAGAAGGTTGCACTCAGCTCCTCTCATTTCAAACAAGTACTCCGCAAATGCAACACCTGAGAGAATGCAGCTCTCCTTGGCTATGATGTAAGCTTTTCCCCTCTCATCTCCCAGCAGGTGAGATGTGATGTCCCCAAATCCAATGTCTTCTGCCAGCAACTGGTTGAGTAAGGATTCAGCTGTCACGTCCATGAGAGATCGTACGTCCTGTTCTTTAAAAGCATTGGCAACCTGAAGAACAACTCACGGTTCAAGAGACTGGGCACACCCAGATGTATCCCAACCTGCAAAGGCCCATAGCGATACCAGCGAAGCGTGAAATTCAGACTTTCCGCTCGCGAATACAGGGAATCCACCATCTGGATTCTGGCTTTTCGATACCCAATCAAGCATTGCACTGACTTTGCTGTCTTTCTCATATTCAAAAAGCGAAATAACAGCTGCAGCTTCTGCCACTACATCGATACACTCCCTGGAGGAGAGCGCATTTTCCGCAAGCCATGAACAGCTCTCCTGAATAATTTTTCTCACAGGATAATACTGCTGGGCAAAATAGAAGGTAATCAAATTATGTGTGGTTTCATAAAGGGAATCCAGGCTGGAAATCTTCATGAGCTGTTCCTGATATGAGATGATTTCCTGTACAGTCTTTGAGAGATCTCTTCCACATTCTTGCATACACAAGAGCAGGAGCAGCCCTGATTTTACAGAAGGCGAGAGTGGGCTGTGGAGTAATTCACGAACAGGTGTCATCAAAAACAAGGTGTCCTCTGGTATTCCCACTGCAACCTGCCAGATTTCCTCCATGGATGAGAACCCCTTTTTTATGAGATATTCTGCAAGAGGAGGCAGTTGATTCCTGAGGTAGGCTCTTGCTCGTTCTGGGTTGCCCACCGCAATAAGAGGGTACAACCGGTAAACGAGAGCATACTCAGCAGTAGCCTTAACACTGTTCTCGGAACGAATCTTTCCCTCTGGGTCTTGAAATGATTCCAGATAGTCCCTCAGCCCCGACAGGTTTATCATTTCTTCTTTCTCGCTCCTTTTCCGGGCTCGGTGTCCCTTTTGGACTTTCTGGATGCCATATACAGGGCTGTCCCCAGGACTACTATCACAATCCCTGTATATCTCAAGTAGTCAAGGGTATACGTCTCTTTCCCGGCAGTCTGCTCAGTATAGGGGACATCAACAAGATACGGCACTTTCTCCGTATATTCTACTGTTCTGGTTCTTTCTTCTTCTTCCGTGATAGACTCTTCATACTTTCTGATAACATCGAAGTCAATCACAATATCCTTTGTCACATCTGCAGAAGAATACAGCAATGAGTGCTCGCCATCCTTCTTGATGGTGAATTCTTGGTCAATGTCTTCACCCACCTCCAATCCCATGTAGATTTCTCCCTGTCCCGTGAAGGAGAGCATCATGTTTCCACCTTCTGAGTGGGCCTTTACTGTGACAATATCCCCTGCGGTAAGGGTGAAGGTACTGCCCAGCGTGGAACCCCTTGTCACAGGAATACTTTCATGCAGGAGAATTTCTTCTCTGGATTCAGTTCCAATGACAGTTTCTTCGTAGTAAATCTCTTCTTTCGTTCTGTTCTCTTCTCTGTATTCTGTAACCTGCATTATCTTCTCTTCTGTCACAATCACGCGACGGCTCAGTGGGATAATCCCTGCTACCGCTACAAGTAATCCTACAACAATGATTAGTGTGGCAAGAGCTGTGCGCTTCATGAACACATTTATCTAGCAGGTGGCTTAAATGGTTTGTGCTTCCTTCAGCAGATTGATGCAAGAAAGCATTGCACATTCAACGAGATCACAATGTGACTCTGGTGTAACTTGTGGTTCCATAAGAAAATTCACTAGTCTAATATCAATTCATTCGATTTACGGTGGATAATTCAGAATCTGCATCGATAGTGGACTCTGTGGTCGTACGGAGTGGGCAATGTCACGGGTTCGCTGGAAATTGAACGAGGCTACTAGCCGTTATAGTCCGGGAAACAGCGACTTGGGACTGGCTTCATCTTTCTTTTGAAAATTGAAATCCTGATCAGGAGCGAATCTCTCATTAAAGATGTCTCTTAGATTATTTAGAAACTGCAGAAACCTCTATACTACTATGATCTCGGAAAAAAGAATGAGTATTGAGAAAGCTAATCTCGCTTCATTCATTCTAGTCATTGGATTAGTCAATCTGTGGGTGGGCTTCTTCAGCCCACCCACCGCGTCTTTATTCAAGACATTTGTGACACCTCTTGAACATTGAAACGCCCACTCATGGTTTACCCATTTCCGCTCTCTCCTTCTCTACCTGGAGGGATTTCACCTTCTCTCACATCCATCACGACACCACTACTCAGATTGATCGTGATAGTGTACGTATCTCCATTCTCGAGCTCCAACCGGAGAAGGCAAGTCCTATCACCACTGGGAAGAAGCATGCAGCCAATTGCCTCGAGGTCATAGGTGCCTCCCTGTATTAGATCCTGGACTCTTTCATCTTCCAATGCAATTCTCTTTGCCTCTTCTTCCTCTTCAGAGGTCGGTTCTTCCAGATTCATTGGAAGTGGAGGATTCTGTGGGGAGCCTTCTGGAGGATTCTGTGGGGAGCCTTCTGGAGGATTCTGTGGAGTTGTTGTCCCTATCTCTTCGTTGGACTCTCCTGAATTCACGCTTTCAACACTAGGCGTTGTTTCTGATTCGTCTCCGATGCATCCACTCAACATGCTCAGTACTACCATGACTGCTAATCCAATAATCAGCGCTTTTCTCATAGTCTCACCATAATCTATTAGTTGAAATTGGAAAAAACTTCAGTCTCAATGTTGACATCTCCTGGATACTAATGTGCCCTGACATTTCTCTGCGCCAATCCACTGTTCTCATATATGGTAACAACTGAATTGCTTCTTGTACCTCTTGGCAAGTACCACCTCTACCCAAGAGCTCCTGTATCATCTGGGTCAACGCTTCTCTTTGATTCTCTGTCAATTGATCTGCAACGCAGTCGACACGGCGTCCATCACCCAGTTCATCAACATGGGTTGATTCTGAAGAGAAAGACACGTCTTTCGCTGCTGCAAGATCCGTAATCACTGGCGATGTGACCAACAGTTTTTTCATTTCTGCACCACGTAGTCTACTACATATTTTAGTGCTACAATCAATAGTACTATTATAAGAATTTTTGGGGGTACAAGTGTACACTGGAGCATGCGAATAGAAAAAGTGGAAGATATATGTTGAATCGATGGAAGCTTTTGGTCGGCTGTATGGGGCAGACTGAGTGGTGCCTCATGTCGTACTAGTAGAACACGTTACATTTCAATCTCCATGAGATCTCTGGCGATCACAGTACCAGGAAGCCACTTTTCGGCCTCTTCTTTGATCTCCTCCTCTTCATAGCGTTGAGATACATGTGTAAGAACCAGCGTTTTCACCCCGGCTTTCTTCGCAATCTCGCAGGCTTCACTTACAGTCGTATGGTAAGTACCATGTCTATCCTCGTCATTAAGGTAGGTCCCCTCATGGATCAGCATGTCACAGTGATGAGCCATCTCAACCACCCTCTGGCAGGGGAGCGTGTCTGCAGAATAAACAACTTTCCTCCCTTTTCTGGGCGGTCCTGTGACCTCTTCTAACGTGATGACCCTTCCGTCAATTTCTATCTGTCCTTTCTCTTCAATATCACTGAATAGTCTACCCCTGATTCCCAGGGATTTTGCTTTCTTCTCCAGAAACCTTCCTCTCTTCTCCTTTTCCTCAAAGACAAATCCAATGGTGGGAACACCATGATCCACAGGGAATGACCTGATGGAGTATAATTCCTCTTCAATGGTAGCTTCACCCATTTCAAAGAGAGAGATATCAAATCTAACACCAAAGTGGCCAGAGGCAAAGTAGTGTTTCAGGTACTCAATTGTTCCTTGAGGCCCATATATTGAAAGAGGAGTCTCCCGCTTATTGAGACTCATGGTCTGGAGCAATCCCCCTAACCCCAGGTAGTGATCACCATGAAAGTGAGATATGAAGATTCTTCCAATTTTGGAGGGAGAAACTACGGAAATCATCTGTCTCTGTGCATTTTCCCCGCAATCAAAAAGGATAGTCTCCCCTTCAAACTGGAGGGCTATACAGGGTAAGCTGCGCTCTCTGGTCGGGCGACCAGCAGCAGTCCCCAAGAAGACAACCTTCATGTCCACATTCTCTATTGAGGGCTTAATAAGGTTATTTCTTGTAGCATACCAGGGATGACACTGGCTGCTCCCACTGTCTCCCGCTGGCCCGACGTTCTGAGTCCATCCTCTCTGTTCGTTTCAGTCATACACCCGCTAAAAAGATGATATGTGCAAAATAAAAAGAAAAGTGAGTTCAGAATTTCATGGCACGTTCAACGTGTTCCTTCTGTAATGGCTCTGTTATGAGAGAACTCACAACAAACACCAGCCAACCCACAATCTGACTTGGGATAATAGCCTGGACACCGTAGAATCCTTCTCCCGCTGGTCCAAAAAGGACTGTCCACACGATGACAGTGAGGAACCCACTAATAGTACTGGCCATTATCGCTCTTGAGGTTCCCCGTTTCCAGAAGAGCCCGCATACCAGGGGTGGCACAAAAGCGGCGCAGGAAGCTGCGGCACCTAAGTTGAAAATGTCAGCAATTGTTCCCAAGCGCAGATAGGACAGCCCGAATGCAATGGCTACCATGAGAATGGTGGTGCTCTTTGACACTTTCAGGATCGTATCATCAGAGATCCTGTCCGGAAAAGCAGGCTGTAACAGATCTCTGGATAAGGCAAAAGAAGCCTGCAAGGTCGTTGCAGAGGCTGTTGACATGGAAGCTGCCACCACTGCGGACAGAACAACCCCAATCCCCATGGCGGGGAGGATTGCCCTAAACAAGGTGGGCATTACAACGTCCTGACTCATGTCAGGACCCAACACAACTCTGGCCAGAGGGCCTGCTGTATAAACAGTATATAGGATGATGAAAGACCAGACAGTCACAATAGGGACAGCCAGTCTGATTGCCCTCACATTCTTGGCTGAGTACAGCATTGAAATTACCTGGGGCATGCCCCAGGGCATCAGACTTGTCACCAGACATAACGAGATCAAGAACCACCAGGTACTTGTTCCGGGCATTGTGACGTACTCTGTTCCCAATGCAGCCAGCTGCTCAAATCCAGATGCAAATCCAACCTTGTATGCAATACCGGCCAGCAGGATCACCATTCCCAGAAGCATGACAGCTCCCTGGAGAAAATTCGCATAGATAGTGGATATGATACCGCCTACAGTGATGTAAAATCCAATAACAGCCACGATAATGATCAACGCATACAGGAATTGAATGTCGAAAATCACCTGAAATAACCGGGCAGTTCCACTCAAGACAGCCACAGAGTACGCCATCATAGCAAACATAACAATAAAAGCCAGGATGGGACGCACATTCTTGTTCTGATATCTCTTAGTCAACAATTCCATGACGGTATACGCTTCAAGGTTCTCTTGCATCTTTCTAACTCTTTTCCCCAGGACAACCCAGGCCAGATAGGTCATGATCAAAATATTTGTGGCTGCGATCCACAACATGGAGGTTCCTATCTTGTACGAAAGGCCCCCGTACCCTATTATCAAGGTGGCACTATAACAGGTAGCACCGTATGCCAGGGCAATAGCCCAGGGGCCAACAGAGTGGGAAGCAAAATAGTAGTCTTTTGCAGTCTTGGTTTTCGTACTCCCATAATATCCAATGAAGATATTCAGGACAAGATACAGGACGAAAACACCCACAGCAATGGTTATATAACTTTCAACAGGGACCAGGTCAGGTTGCATCAGTCTCCCTCCTCGTCTCTCGTCATGAATGGGTATAACAATGCCAATACCACAGTTATCAGTCCCACAATCCAGGCTGCGAATATACCTGGACTCATTCCAAAAATAAATGCCATGATTCACCTTCTAGAATACCTTTTATAAGGGTTTGTGATTGAGGCCCTCACTGTCAGAGGTACCATGGAATTGTCACATGCATCGAATGATTTATTCAGATCTCATGTCCAGACGAGAGATGTCTTGAATCGTCACTTATCCTTCTGGGGGAACATAGGAACAGTCTCGCTCGGGATGCACCAGATACTTTTCGGGGAACGCTCCTTGCTCATACACTGTCTGGCACATTGGATACGGAGCTTCCAACTGGCCATATACTGAATATGCATACGCTCTGCAGTGACCCATGCAGTACTGAGCGAACCAGCAGTTACTGCACACTCCCTTCAGGCTTGTGATTCCTCTTCTCAATGTCATGAAAACAGGGGAGTGCAGCCAGATATCTTCAATATCATCTCGAAGTGCATTTCCCAATACAAGATCTTCTCGATTAATTCCAGCCCCACACATGGCAATGTCGCCATTTGGCAGCAGGCCGCAGATTTCCTTTCCCACAGTGCAGTTAAGGAATCGTGTGTTCAACGGAGCAAAAACATACGGAATGGCAAAGGATACCTTCTCTCCCATTTTTTTCCTGATTTTCTTTATGAGAAGAGGCAGATCTTCCACGTACGACTCTATAGGGAGCTGATATCGGTCATTGTTCTCTGCTCTTCCTTCAGGAGTAATGATGTTAATCTGGTGGTGGCGCGGATAGATCTCACGCACAAAGTCAACAATCTCGTCAATGGTCGCACGGTTCTCCCTGTGAAGCACAGTGACAATCGAGAACGAGATATTATGGCTTCTCATGGAGGTCAATGCAGAAAGAGTCTTTTCAAACCCTCCTTTCATCCCCCTGAACTGATCGTGCTGCTGGGGTATGTGACTGTCAAGGCTTACTGCCACATGTACGTGATTCTTCTCAAGAAATGATAGGATTTCCTCGCCATAGGCATCCTGTATCAGTGTTGCATTAGTCTCAATCCGAGGCTGAACCCCATGATCTATGAGAAATTCCATCACAGTATTGATTTTCTTCCATTGGAGAAGGGGTTCACCTCCTGTCAACTTCACCTGCTCTAATCCCATGTCCACCATAACGTTGAAAATCTGCAGGGATTCTTCAGTATTCAACTCACCTTCCCTTCTTGTCCCCGCACTAATCCAGCAATGACTGCAGCGCTGGTTGCATTCACGCGTGACAGTCCAATACACTGTCTTGAGCCGTGGCTCACTCACAGGCATCAACTCCAGCCAGCAGACACTTGAGAGGATCGGGAGATACGAGGTCCCCATACTCCAGGTATGAACGCGCTCTGCACCCTCCACCACAGAAATACTTCCACCTACAGGAGCGACACTGCTCAATTGCTGTGTCAGCAGCAAGGGTTCCCAGCTCTCGCATCTTTCTCATTTGTGGTGTTTGGGCAATCTCTGAAACATGGATCTCTCTCACATTTCCAACGACTATAGTCCGCATGTAGGTGCAGGGGATAATATCTCCATTGTTGAGAATCGTTGCCTGAGTTTTTCCCAGTCCGCAGGGGATAAGATTCTTACTTCGGGTGTATTCTTCTGGATTGGCAGATAGAAATGCGAGGTTCCCGTCAATGTCACTCTTGATAAATCCTTTGGGAAATCTCTCTTTCACTTCTGTTATTTTCCTGGCAGCAGCAAAAATCTCTCGTCTATTCATTCGCAGCATTGACGAGAACCTGTTTGAAGGGGAATCCACATACAAGGAGAATCCAGCATCTTGGGCGCCGATGTCCAGGCAGAATTCTGCCATTTCCTCCACGTGGGGGTAGTTCATCTTATTGACAATCATCCCTATGCGAAACCGCACCTCACATTCCGTGAGGTTCTCTATCCCCCGGATTGTCTTTTCGTAGGCTCCTGCACCGCGAATCGCATCATGTATTTCAGGGCGGGGACCTTCCATGCTGACATTCAGATTTTTGATAGTAATGGCTCCAAGGGTTTCTGCGGCCATCTTGTCCAGCAATGTGCCGTTGGTATCAAGCGAAGTCCAGAATTTTTTCTCTCCCAAGTACTGTAGAATAGTAATAAAATCTGGTCTGCAGAAGGGTTCTCCTCCCAAAACAGTCACGTAGAAGACGCCAGCTTCTTCAAATTGGTCGATTAATCTCTTGCATTCCAAAGTATCCAGTTCATAAGGATCTGTGGAGAGAGAAGTCAGCTCTTCATGCAAGTAGCAGTGCATACATCGTAGGTTGCATCTGGAAGTCACTTCCCAGAAAATTCCTCTCATAATCAATCATCTCCTGTGGCTGAGGGTTTTGTCCGAACAGAAATCTTCTTTTCACATGATGAAATGGTGGCTCTGAAGATCTTCCAGAAAAGCCTTGACATCTCTTTCAATAGTGTCCCTGCTTTCTTCTGGATTTTTCTCAGACACAACATCGATAATTTCTTGTGCAGACGTGTTCCCATCAATTGTGTTCCACACAAGAGCTGCTGTCTCGTTCAGCACTTTGATGGATCCACTATCTGAGTCAAATATCAGCAAAGAGTCATCTTCCTGTCTCGAAATTAGCCTTTCCGCTTTCTTTGGTTTATAATCTTGTTCCATGGGAATCTCCATTTCAAGAAGAATTGACAAAAAATAAAAATAGAGATAGAATCTTACTTGGATCTAATAGACGAATCCTCCATCATCCCCATTTGAGCAACTGTTGTCACTTCCGCTACCGTTGCTGCAGGTATTGGCAACCATCTTATCTGGGGAAATGAGGTCTACCATCATTGGGGGCTTATACACCGGTCTCACCTCCTTTTTGTATTTGTGTTCCTTTTGTTACGGATTACGTTGACTCTGATGTATGTTATTTAAATCTTTCCGATGAGTTTCTTTTTAACTCTCTCTGTTCAAAAATTCATCATAAAAAAAGATTCTGTTTTTAAGGGAATGTTCCTATAACGAGCTGACTTGTAGAAAAAGCAGCAGCATTACAGCATCCGATTCAAAGCCTGTGGCTGTGAGCCAGCAGCGCATCTCTCATTTCCCGCGCGGACATGACCCTATCTTCTTCCCTTTTCGTGACAGACTTGTCAATGATTCGAGCCAGGTCCTTGGGAATGTCCTTTCTGAACATTCCAACAGGTATTCGATCCTCCTCCACAATTGACTGCATTACCGCACGCCCGAACTCAGTTTCGATTCTTTCCCTGTTCTCAAGAATCAGGGCTATAGGGTCACGGGAAGATTCTCCTCCTAGTACTACTCTGACAACAGACTCCTGGGACGGAAATGGAAACGGAAACGTCCCACTGATAAGGTAGTACAGACTCACTCCCACAGCATACATATCTGTTGACGGGCTCAAGTAGGTGCTGTCCTGTATTTCTTCAGGAGAAAGGAAAGGAATAGTCCTACCGGTATCAGGTATACACAGATCATTTCCATTCATCTCACGAGCACAGCCGAAATCTGCAAGTTTGGCTGTCCCATTTGCTGTGAGGAGTATATTATGGGGTTTCACATCACGATGTACGATTCTTTTTCCATGCAGGTAATCCAGGGCCTCCAAGATCTGGCAGAAATTCCAGCATATCTCAGGAACTGGCATAGACTGTGTTCTCGCTTCACTGTGCAGGGTTCCTCTGGGCATGTATTCAAGAACAGAATAGAAGGGTTCGGTAGTAGTCTCGTGGTCCAGGAGAGAAACAATATTGGGATGAATCACGTTCTGCATGATGGCAATTTCATGACGAAAGCGCTTCAGGTGATGTTCATCAGCTGGTAAAAGTTGCTTGAGAACAACCACCTGACATGTGGTAGGCTGCCATGCCTTGTACACCACTGATTTTCCACCTCTCGCAAGTCTCTGGAGGAGCCTGTACTCTCCCATGCGAAGATGGGGAACCAGCTTCTGCTCCTCTCTCGCGCAGGATTCGCATAACCACACTGCTGCTTCCTTTTCTGGTTCATGTACTCCTTGTAATGAGCGCCCGCAAGAACAGCAGAATCTCACTGTATGCGAGGATTTCCTGCTAGAGTCCTTTTCGTCCTGCATACGTGTACCTATCATGAGAATTCTTAAAGGTTCTGTCATTCTCACAACGTATGACAATCTTACAGTTTTCGGCAAAAAGATTTATAAGATGATTAGTCGTTGATTACCTGATCTTTGCAGGTGAACTGAAATGACATGGAAGGACGTTATCATTGGTATTGGTGCTGTCAATATTGCAGTAGAGTCTCATTGTTCCTGTAATCTGGAGCTGCCCGAAATATATGAAAAATTCATTACTGACAGGAACCCGGACATAATTCTCAGACTTCATAATTCGGATCCTCCTTTCTCTCTTCCAAGCGAAAAGGTATATAGCTCAGAAAGACTGAGTACGTATCACGATGGCGACAATCTCATCACTCAGTTTCACATCCGTGATTACAGGCGTGAGTTGCGGGATGCAGTCATGAAGGCAAATTCTAAGGAGAAGGTAGTCGATTTCTACACTACATATCTGCATCCTCTGAAACGGTTTTTCTTCCGGTATATTCTTGCAACTATATTGGCCTCCGGCTTGGGCGTCATGATCCATGGAGCGGGCATCGTCGATGATGAGAATGTACTCATGTGTGCAGGATTGTCAGGAGCTGGCAAGAGCACTATGGCTGCTTTGTGGAAGTATAGGAACTGTACTGTTCTGAGTGATGACACGCTCATCGTGAGGAAGGGCAGACCCCCCTATTTGGTATATGGTACTCCCTGGGTTAAAGACACTGAAATGTCCTCCCCGCAGGAGTTCCCGTTAAAGGCCATCTTTTTCATTGAGCACGCCCCACGAAATTTCCTCGAACCTCAGAAAGGTACTCTAGCAACAATGCTTCGCCACACATTCTGTCCAAGATGGGACGGAGCGGGCATGGTGTTCACTATGGAGTTTCTCTCAGAGTTAATGATTGATATCCCCTGCTACCGTCTTGGATTTGTCCCTGCAGAGTCCATTGTAGACGTGATGAGAGAGATATCACTGGGCCTTTGAGTGGTCAGCCCATATCTTTTTATATCAGACCCCTGGAGGAATGTGTGTTTCACATGAATCTTTCACCGGAAGAGGAAGTCCTTTTGTGCTGCGCGCGGACCCAGATGACGTCTGAAACACACTCAAAGCTCGCTGCCCTGTTGAATGAAGACATGGACTGGAAGCATATAGTAGATAGCTCTGATCTGCATGAAATCTCACCACTCCTCTACTGGAATCTGAAAGGATTTGAGAAGACACCTGACGATGTGATAGCTCACCTCAAGAGAAGGTACCTGGAGACTGTCGGCCGTAATATGATTTTCTATCATGAACTCGCAAAGATTCTCGGAGTTTTCTCAGATGCTGCAATTCCAGTCATTTGTCTCAAAGGCATATTTCTGGCCAAAGCAGTCTATGGGAACATGGGGTTGAGACCTCTTGCTGATATTGATCTGCTCATTCAGGACAAAGACCTGCCGGCCTGTAGAGACCAACTCTCCAGTCTGGGGTACCAGTGCCTGGACACGGAAGCGGATTTGGAGAACCATAACCCGCCTCATGAAGGGAGATCACAAGCACGGTTTGGCAACGTGGTAACAAAGACCCTGCTCGAAATCCATTGGTGTATCTGTCCTCCTTCCTCCCCCT
>JACVGW010000011.1:0-28158 GCA_018992565.1 Theionarchaea archaeon | reverse complement strand
AAGGAGGGTCCGCAATAACCCCGAAACCTTTTATGCCACATGAGAACCAAGAATTATGGTGAGAAAATGGATGTCCTCGATGCTATAAAAGCAAGAAGAAGTATTCGAAAATACACAGAAGATTCTGTAGAGGATGAAAAAATCCAGAGGTGTCTGGAAGCTGCCAGGTGGGCTCCTTCTGCCAGTAACAAGCAGCCCTGGCACTTTGTTGTCGTGAGAAATCAAGAAACCAGAAAGAAGCTATCTGAAATGCATCCCTATGGACAGTTCATGAAGGATAGCCCTGTTGTCTTTGTGGTCCTGGGTGATCCTGATTTGAATCCCAAATACTACTTGATGGATGCATGTATAGCTACTCAGAACCTTCTCTTGGCTGCACATGCTCAGGGACTGGGAACCTGCTGGATGGGAGTAATCGATGCAAGCTTTGAGAACGATATGAAAGCACTTCTGAAGATACGTGATCCTCTCAGAATTCTCTGCTGCGTATCCATGGGTTACCCTGACGAGAGTCGTACCTCCAGTCGAAGACCTCTCTCAGAAATTGTATCCTACGAAGCCTATGGGAAATAAGGTGTCTGGTGATTGCTGGGAGACTCTCGGCCCCAGTAGAATACAGACTCACGTCTCAAGAATAACAGGTGAGAGCTCTCTATAAGGATTGGAGCCCCTGTTCAATATCTGCTATAATGTCTCTGGAATCTTCTATCCCTACTGAAAGACGAACCATTCCTTCAGTTATCCCCACGGATTTCCTCTCTTCTGAGGTTAACCCTCTGTGAGATGCGTGGACAGGATAGAGAATCAGACTGTAGATATCACCGAGAGAAGTAGCAGGTGTTATCAGGGTCAGTGCTTCAAAAAAGGCGAATACCTCTTTCTGCCCAGCATTCTTGATTTCAAAGGTCACTACTCCTCCATAGCCTTTCTCCTCGTACAACCGTGATGCAAGGTCATGATGAGGATGTGTGGATAGTCCAGGATAGTGCACAGCTCGAATTCGTGGGTTCTTCTTCAAGCATTCAGCCACTGCCAGAGCATTCTCACAGTGTCTTTTCATCCTCAAAGGTAATGTTTTTAGCCCGCGCAAAGTGAGATACGCCTCAAAGGGGCCCAGCGTAGCCCCCAACATCTTTGATATGTCATACAGAGGTTCTTGGAATTCTCTGTGATATGTGACAACTCCACCCAGTGCGTCTCCATGCCCTGAGATGTACTTGGTGGAACTGTGCACCACCAGGTCTGCCCCGTGCTGTAAGGGAGTAATAAGGTAAGGGGTGGCAAAGGTGCTGTCCACAATGACCCGGGTATTGTACTGGTGAGCCAGGGCTGTCAATTCAGGGATATTGGCCACTCTCAGCAATGGATTGGAAATACTCTCAAAGAAGAGGACCTTGGGAGCTGCAGTCTCAAGAGTATCCTCTACCTGTTGAAGATTGAAAATATCTACGAAATATGTCTTGATACCCATATTCTGGTAGTGTTGGGCGAGTAACGTCCGAGTTGCTCCATAAAGATCATTAGCAGCCAGTATGCAGTCTTCTTTCTTGATTCCTGTCGCCAGCAAGGCTGCATGGATAGCTGCCATCCCTGAGCTGAAAGCAAGGGCAGCGTCGCCTCCCTCCAGGGCAGCCACCGCTTTCTCTAGAGACGCAGTGGTGGGAGCTCCATGTCTGGCATATACGTACCCTGACTTCTCTCCAGAGAAAACTGCTTCCATGTCCTTCATGAAAGGATAGGTATAGGTAACAGCAGTGTAGATAGGTGGAACCACTGGAATGAAGTCGGGTGCAGGAGGGCTACCTGCATGAAGTGCCAGGGTGAAAATACTCTTTGTCATACAGTGTGTTAGTCACTCAGTTAAAAAGCGTATGTGATGCGGCAATGCAGTCTCGCAGTATGTGGTGCTCCCTACCTCAGCATATTCGTGGGAGTCACCACCGTTTCAACCACAACCTTAAATGGTGTGCGTGACAAAACCATCAACAGGATCCCACCAGCACGGGCATCCGGCAGAGTATCTGGAGGTGCATGAATGGATGTTGTTATCATTGGAGCAGGCCCCGCAGGAACCATGGCTGCCAGAGTTGTAGCAGAGCAAGGGTTCACAGTAACAGTGTATGAGAAAGGACCTCTCAAGCGAGAGAAACCCTGTGGAGGAGCTGTATCTGGAAGAGTCCTGCGAGAATTCGACTTCAAAGCCAGCAATCAATTCTGGGATAGGCCCTGCACGGGAATCTTTTTGTGTTCTCCCCGGAATAAGACAGCAACACTGCCCAGTGACAGGACTATGGCCTACTTTGTCATGCGAGAAAAATTCGACTATTACCTGGCCAGAGAAGCTCAGTCAGCTGGCGCAAGTCTTGTGGAGAATGCTCCTGCAGAACCACTGGTTAAGAACGGGAAAGTAGTCGGAGTGAGGGTCAATGATGAGGAAATACGAGCAGCTATTGTAATTGCCTGTGATGGTACACCTTCTTCATGTGCCCGCGCTCTCAATCTCTATAGGGGCAATGATTCTAACCAGGCTGCCACCTACCAGTACCAGATGAGCATGGATAACACAGAGATTGACGAGAAAATTGGAAACAATCTCGAAATCTACTTTGGCTCTTCCTGGGTTCCCTATGGATATTCCTGGATTTTCCCCAAAGATGGTATAGTCACTGTGGGGTGCGGGACATGGTTTCGTGCTTTCAAACATTATACCATAACCATGAAACAGTGTTTGGACAGGTTTATCAAAGACCATCCAGTGGCACGTGAAAAAGTGAAGAACGCTCATGTTCTTTACCCGCAGTCGGCTATGATTGGATTTTCTGGTATTTCTTCGCCCATATATCGAGATGGATTCATGATTGCAGGAGATGCTGCAGGGTTTGTCTCTCTCCCAACGGGAGAAGGAATCTACTATTCAATGGTATCTGGTAAAATAGCAGGGGAAGTAGCTGTAGAAGCCCTTCGTAAGGAAGATTTTTCCAAAGGAATGCTCAAGAAGTATAAGGAGAGAACAGATCAGAGAATAGGAGCAGACATGAAGTGGGGACCATGGCTGAGAAGACTTGCCCTGGATACAGAACGAGATCAGGAGCATGTGGTAAAAATATCAGCTAAAGACAGGTGGTTTGGAACCATGGTAAGAGACATGATTGTGGGAGATATTCCATATAATATGTTCTTATGGAATTTGGTAAAAAGGCCTCACAAGATAGGGAAATTCTGGCTGGGAATATAGACGTTTTCTGAAAGAAATAGAACAGCGAAGTGCCTTTTCAATATCAGAAGGATTCTTGAAGGAATATCAAGCAAGATGGATCAAGTGGTACACAGAAGACTCATACACGAAACAAAGGCTACAACCTGAAATATCCGTCCAATACTACAAAGAATCCTACTCAAGAGTCATCTGAATATTCAAATCAGTCAGTTTTGACAGAATCTCTTCTGCAGATTGTAGTGTGGTGGGAATTCTTCTTTCATCTTCTCTGGGTACTCTGACCTTATACTTCTTCTCACCTGATGGAAAGTACAAGATATTCATGCCCAGAACACGTGCTGGATGCAACAGGTCCTGGATTATCTTTTTCACATCATCAGTATCCTCAATAATGCGGATTTTCTTTCTCAATGAGCGCTGCAGAAACTTGACTGTCTTCCCCCCTTTTCCAATAAGGTTTCCAATTTCCCCCTTACCTACTATAATTACAATTATGGACCGTGACTCCACTGCTTTCACAAAGGAAATATCTCTAATATGATGTTCCTGTTCCAGTTGATAGAGGAGTTTGGATATCTTGACATCTAGATCAGTAATTACTCCTTTCTTCAGCTTTTCTTCACAGCCTAAACACAGTATGCCACTCTTGAGGCATATCTCGCAAATGGGTGCCTTCATATATTCTTCCTCTATTTAGAAAGGGTTATCTCAATTGTTGAGGTGTTGATTGTTCCACCTTCTCTGCGCGGAAGTTCTTCTGTACCTGTCTTGATTTCTTTCACTTCAAGTTCTGAAAGGAATCTGTTTCTGGTCAGTTCGCATACGTCCACTGCTGTGGAAATAGCTTTTCCTCGAGCCTTCAAAATGACTGTCTTATTCCCTTCATTGAAAAGGGTGATCACAGCCAGCACGTAGCTCATGGGGGGCTTATTTCCAACATAGACTACATTGTCAGCCATTTTCAGCAAACCTCCTCTCTGCGCTTTTTGATAAGTACTATTAAAAGCTTTTCGGTTGGGATGCTTTTTCAAGAGAGCCGTATGGATTGCCGTACACTTGTAATATAGATATGTTTTTTTATCTCTTTAGGACAATATGGATAATCCTTGAATGTGCTATTCATTAAATTATAAGGAATGAGTGTTGAAAGTTCTGATTAAAAAAAAGAAAAGGAAAAGAAAAAGAGTCATAGGAAGCATATTTCCCACTGTTCTGAAGGTTCACAAACACCATTGGCATTGGAGTCGCCTTGTACAATGAACAGGACAGCTTCTCCATAGGTGTTGTACCAGGGGGTGAACTCAAACCTCTCCAAAGACATCACGAGGTTAACAGCCCCCATGGTGCCTGTTCCTCCCAGCCCTGCCAGAACAAGCACCTTTTCCTCATGTACCGTTACGACTGCAAGGATGCCGCAATTCTGGCCAGTGAATCTTTCACCATTTCTGGTAAGATACCAATGGCCCAGCGCCCCATCCTTCTCAAACTGTACAGGTAAGAATGGGTTGATTTTGGCACAGTCTGAATTGGCCTGGGGTCCTCCAATTATGACTGACACATCCTTTCCCTCAGGTCCAGAGAGCGATGAAGAGAGGATTTGAGCTCCCCTCTCGTCCACTTCAGGTCGGCATTCCTCACCTGTGAAAATAGGTGCTCCCATGAACAAATCCTCGTACAGGGAAAGGGTGGCCTTCGACTGGCAAAACCACAGCAGATTCTCGGCAAATTCACGATGTCCAGTGAATCTGAATCCACTGAGAAGATCCCATGACCCCGCTACAAGAAGATCCCCCTTTCCCAGCCGTTCTACAGCCATGAATGTAATATCCTCTCCTTTTCCACCTGCAAAACCTTCACCATCTGTATCGCTGGTCCGGGTGGTAGCACTCCCTCGAAGGAGAGGATGTCCCCCACCTGGTGAAACAGATTGAGGACTGTAGACACTGATAGGGGACAGAGATGCTGTCACTGGATGAGGAACCCACTGATCAACAAGTGGTATATAGGGTTTCCCAGCGTTTTTCTCATCTGTCACTTGATCATCATTGAACCTCATACTGGACCCTATTCCTTCAAGCAAGGAATTGGTAACCTCACTGTGATCCCTGTTTTCATAATCTCCTGATCCTGCCACAAAGACAGTTCCTCCTTCAAGGAGGTATGTCTTCAGTACCTGAATATCTCGTGACCCAAATACAGTCTCTGGGTTCAGGAGCATTATCAGGCAATACACATGTGGATCTATGCTTTCCAGCTCCCTACAATCTACCACAAGCCCCTTCTCATCTGCCAGCTGCTTAAAGTCATGAAGAGCGTCCCCCGAAAGAGGATACCCGCCATGGCCTACATCGATGAGGATGTGAGGAAGACTACTCTCACATCCAATGGGAACCAAGCTCCCCAGAAGCAATACCGCCAGTGCGAGTCGTTTCAAACCTATCACCATCCTCATGGGACATCTCTCGGTTATAACCATTGAGTGTGTGAGGTTTTGTGCAAACCTAGCCCAACCGCGCCCTCACCTGAAAATCTCATCGTAAGGGACATACTCCGCCCCGGTTCTGGTGTGGCCTCCCATGAGAGACCCTTTCCAGGCCACGAACTTTTGCCTTCTCGCGAATAAATGCTTCACCCATTGACAGAGTGGTTCTCAAATGATAGACTATAGTGGGGCGAGGACCACTCAGAGCCTGCAGCACAACAATGTTTATATATGAATTGCTCAAACGTGAAGTGGTGGTTCTGTGAACCGGAAAAGTGTTCTCCTGGCTTGCATAGGTGCTGTGCTGATTGCCTCTCTGGCCGCTCAGGATTTTTTCGTAAAGGAATGGCAGCGCAGCTACAGCACAGAAGAACGGAAAGAAACGATCAACCATCTGGCTGTTGATGATGTGGATGGAGACGGAATTCAAGACATTGTGGCAGCCATGAGCATACGGCCCAAAGCAGGGCTTCCTGAGTATGCTGTGGTGGTCATGGATCCTAAAGGAAACAAGAAATATCAATGGACATGCTCCTACCCGGTCAATGGGTTGTCAATCTCGGACCTGGATGGTGATGGGCTGAAAGAAATCCTTGTTTCCACAGCAGATTTGTATATTCTCTCATATAAGGCACAGAACCTCAATTATTCTCCGGTAGGTACAGTAGTCTTCACCTGTGAAGCAGGCGATCTGGACAAGGATGGAAGTGTAGAACTCCTGGTGGGGACCCGGGAAGTTATTTGCAGAGGAGAGTCACTATCCTGGAGGTACAACATTGGTAGCCAGATCAAGAAAATTGTCATAACTGACTTGACCTGGGATGACATTCCAGAAATAATCGTCCTTACCATGCAGAATGTCCACGTATTTGATACATATGGGAACAAGTTGTGGACCAGCCCCGGAGCTCAAAACTTGCTGGATATGACGGTGGCTGATAGTAACGGAGATCGAGAGAAAGAGATTTTCGTGTCCACTGATAACAGAAGAATTTACATATGGCAGGCCAGATCTGATGGACTGAAGCAGGAACTTGTTCTCAAGTCGTCACGTGCAGATATTCTGGCTGTTGCTGATTTGACAAAGGACGGAGTACCTGAGATCATCGTGGCCTCATCTCTCTTGAGGCTGGAAATCCTGGATCTGCAAGGTACGCTCCTGTGGCAGTACCGGTTCGAGCGGAGGGAATTGCGGGACGGGTTCACATCCATGGTGATAACAGACTTAAACAGGGATGGCTGGCCAGACATTTTGCTTTCTCAATCAGTAAGTGCCATGGCAGGGGATCTGGATTCCTTTCTGTTCTTCCTCAAGAATCAGGTTGACATAACACCCTCTCCAGATAAGGGGAGTGAATACTATGAGAGGGCAGTAGCCATGTTTGATCAGGGGAATTGCGCAGAAGCGATCAACTTGTTTAACCAGGCAAGGACGGCCTTTCTGGAAAGTGGTAACCAGGGGATGGCTGACACGTGTCAGGAATACATAGCTGAGTGTGAGGAGGTGCTGGAATTGGAGGCAGCTGATGCTGCCTTTGCTGAGGCTGAAGCCTACTTCGCGCAAGAGCAGTATTCAGAAGCGCTTCTCCTGTACCAGGATGCCATGAGCATGTACCAGGAATTGGGAGAGAAGGATGGAGAGGAGGCCTGCGCAGACAGAATTGATGAGATAGAGAGTCTGCTTGCATCCGGAGAAGAGGAAGAGGATCAACCGACAGAGCAAGGCAGGCCATTGGGCCTTCTGTTGATGCTCTTGATGCTTGGAGGACTTGGAATAGGTGTTTACTTATTGATGAGGATGCGAAGCCAGAGACCTGTTCACCCTGTAGAAGAAAAAGAGGAAGAGTCCAAACCAAAAGAAGAAAAGCCCGAAAGGAAAGAATTGCCAGAAAAAATCAAGGAAAAAGAGCGAAAACTGAAAGCTCAGTTCGTCTATGGTGAAATCAACAGAGAGCAGTATCGTGAGGCTTTGAAAAAACTGTACGACAAAGAAAACTGAAATAGCAACTTAACAACAGATTTCAACATTCCACAGAATAAGAGGGGTGACTTCTCACATAAAGACTGCAGATTCACTCGCCACCTTCAATCTCCCGAATAGTCTTATATGTTTCTTTCAGTCGGACAAGCTCATCCCTCAGGGCAATCAAGTTCCACAGCAGTGCAGGCTGAGGGTCTTTGTGATAATTTTCTCTGAAGAAGGTAATGGTCTTGTCCAGGTATTCAATAGGCGTGGTATCTCCTTCCATGATCTTCTCCTTCATGGAGGAGACCATCCGATCCCAGTCTTCCATATTTTCTTTACGCGCCACACGTATATAAAATTATCCCTTCAACAGTCGCAAGAAATAGAAAGCAAGGAAGAAACCGACATCAGTGGAGTGTGACATCTCCATATCAGAAACAACCTATTTCAAATATCGTATGATATCATTTTCGTCATATCGCAAGATTATTCTCCGAGAACGTCCTACTTTTTTCACATAAGGTGCATCCACGAGACGCAGAGCTTCCAGTTTGCCTACGACAGCATTATACTTCTTGAGCTTGTGCCCTGTTCTGTCTTCGAAGAGGGTGTATACCTGTTTGGATGGCATTTCCCCCTGGTTTTCAGCCAGGATTTTGAGCAGTGCCTTCTCAGGAGGGGAGAGTCCCTGGAGAATACGCTTGAGGTGAATAGTCCTGGCTTCAGCTGCATGGGCCCGGTCCACATACTCCTGCAGGATCTTTCTGGATCCATCTGCCTCGGCTTCCAGAGCACTGCGGTACACGAGCTCAATTCCCACGCGCAGGTCTCCTGCATCTATTGTCAAATCCGTAATGTACGAGAGCAGTTCATCTGTCAAGACATTCTCTACCAGTCCGTGCAGCACCCTGTCTCTAAGAATCTCGTACGTCTGGCTGCGAGTATAAGGATCAAAGAAGATCTCGCTGGGGTGGAAAACAGTATGTACTTTGGTGGCCAGTATAAACCGGAATTCGTTCTCAGACAGGATGCCAATGACGCCTGTCCTCACTCCAGGGTACTTCTCATGAGCTCGCAAAATGTCATAGAGAATATCATTAGCATATTTATCATAGAAGAGGTGGTCAATGTCGTCCAGAGCCACCACCAGGCATCTGTTTTCTCTCTGGAGTTTTCTCATAACCTCATTCTGAATTCTGGCCAAGGGGACCCCCGTCTCTGGAGGGAGATGGCCCACCACCTTCTTGTAGATTTGGGCGAAAACCTGGAAAGGTGTGCTGTTGAACTGGCAGTTAATATACACAGGGACTATCTTATCTGAGGACTGCTCCACTTCCTCGAATACCACTTTTACAGACGTGGTTTTCCCCGTGCCGCAAGGACCCAGAATCAAGGAGTTTACCGGATTTCCTCCCATGATCCCCCGCCTCAGATTATAGGTGAGCTGCTGCAGCTGGGAGTCTCTGAACCCAAATCGATCCGGTGTGTACTCTGGATCAAAAACCCGATCATTCTTGATCAATGTTTCATCATAGAGGAGAATGTCCTTAATTTCCTTGCGTTTCATTACATTGTTGTGGAAAAGGTCTCTTATAAAGGTTGTCAAAAGGATGTTTGACAGGCCTCTGTCCAGGAAGGGCAGAATAAGAGAATTTCTGAGTCTTCAAGAGGGGCTGCTACAAAGCATGGCGTCTCAAAAATCATATCCGACTACCCTCTGACGCCCTCCAGGGGAAGATGAATCGGGATTCAAGAGATACTACTGATTACCGCTCAAGAGTGAGCACATACAGCGCATTGACCGGACACGATTCAACACATCTGAGACAGTGGGTGCACTTGATAGGTTCCAGGACATCAACATGAGTGAAAAGAGCCCCTGCAGGACAGGATTCCACGCAGATATAGCAACCTGTGCACCTGTTATTGATCTTTATAATATCGTCTTCCAGGTAGATGGCACCTTCTGGACATACTCTCTCACATTCGCCACATTGGTTGCACACAGTGATGGCGACAGTACTGTCTGGCTCTGTGGAAATTCTTATAGCAGATTTCTCCGGGTTGCTTTCACCGAAGAGAGAAAGTGCGCATACAATCTCACATGCTCTACATCCTATGCACAGTTCCTCATCACCTTCAATCATGCACCGGTTTGCCATATGGGGATATAAGGTTATGGCTGTTGTATCTGGTGCAAGAGCCAGGGCGAGAGTGACTAGAAGTAACCCTGCAGGAATTTGTGTATACAGAGAGGGAGTTCTCCCCCATACCCCCCTTCTAATGCAGCAAAGCTGGGGCATCCGAAGGATTTGATCTTTTCGCCGATCTCCTGATATGTTTTCTGCTGGAATCTCAGCATTGATAGTGGGTCTCCGATGTACCCATCAAACCCAGCAGATACTGCGATGAGATCAGGATTAAACTCAAGTGTCTTCTTACATCCTTTTTCAAACACGGCCATGAAATCACTGTGGTCAGCTCCTGCTTGTAACGGGTAATTTATGCAATTCAGTCGGCTTTGATGGCCAGTTCCTGGATATATGTGAATCTGATGCCAGGACATGTAGAGAACAGACGGATTCCCCAGGAAAATTGATTCAGTTCCATTTCCATGGTGACAGTCAAAGTCCAGTATGGCCACCTTGTCCAGGGTGGTCAATGCTTTGGCCACAGCAATGGCAACGTTGTTGAAATAGCAGAACCCCCCCAGACTCTCTCGTGAGACATGATGCCCGGGTGGACGCATCAGGGAGAAACTCCTCCCTTCAGAAAGGGACAGTTCCATGGCAGTTACTGACCCACCTGCAGACAAGACAGCGTACTCATAAATACGGGGCAGGTTAGGTGAGTCCCAATTGTAGAAGTCATTGTTCTTTACATCTCTGATAAGTTCTGGAGAATGAACCAGAAGGAGGTCCTGTTCTGTGCAAGGTATGGGTTCCACAAAAGAGTAGTCCTTCTGCATGAGGAGTTCATGTGTCTTTCGTACACGTTCTGGTGATTCGGGGTGACCCGAAGACTCAAATTCCAGGCATCGAGGTGAAAAGACCACGTTCATGAATGAGAGAATATGTCGGGATATTTAAGTATTCCTCTGAGGGTTAGCCAGGTATCTGCAGGACCGAAGGTTGACAATTCCTTCTGTACACAGAAAGAGAAAGAAGAGGTGAAGAAAAAGAACATCACAGAGAACCCACAGAAAATGACATATCCCTAGCTGGTGTTATTGCATGAGTTGCACAGAGATTGAAACCAGTTCTTGAAATCTCGGGGAAGATCATCTTCCAGAGTGGAGAGAAAAGTCTGGAGGACATGAGAATTCACCAGGTATATGTCGATCTTGCCTTGCTCTTCCCTGTATCGTTCTACAATGTTGCGGGCCTGTCTGTCCCTTACCAGAAGTTCATCTCTATATATTTCGTATCCTTCCACAACACTCCCTTCTTCCAGAGCGATAAATCCAGAACAAGCATCAAACGTGACCTTGAGCACCCCGGTAATCTTCGCGGGTTCCAGATCCCGAATAAGTGACTCTAACTCCTTTGAACCTGGATCCAGCCTCAGCATTCTTGCTAGGAAAACCATTATATCACCTCGCTAGGGTGAGAAAGGAAAGGCTCTTCCCTCTTTAAAAAGGTTGCGGCCCTCAAAAGCTGCTACACGCCGGAATCACATTCACAGGGATGGACTTCAGTCTATGAAGACCTGTTGCAATATGAGTGTTCCTTATCAGTATGCTTTTTCCAAGAAGATCTTCTCCATTACAGATCTCATTATTCCCATGAAATGGACAGCGAATTGTGAAAGAAGAAAAGAATTAGTTATATGATTTTCAACTCTTTTCCACACTTTTCAAAGGCTTGCAGAGCATCGGTTAAGTCCTCATCGGTCAACCCTGCATTCATCATTGTCCTGATGCGGGCCTTGTCCTTTGCCACCATGGGGAATACAATAGGGAGGGCAAATACGCCGTTCTCAAAGAGCTTGTCAGATAAAGCCTTGGCCACGCTGGATTCTCCCACAATAACAGGAGTAATGGGAGTCTCTGATTGACCTGTGTCGAAGCCCATGCTCTTCAATTCCTTCTTGAAGTACCTGGTATTGTCCCACAGCCTCTTCCAGTGCTGAGGCTCAGATTCCAGTACTTGAATGGCTGCCAGCTGGGCTGCAGCCACCTGAGGTGGATGAGAAGCAGACAGTAACCAGGTCCTGGACTTATTGAAGGCGAAATTCACAAGATCCCTGCTTCCAGCAATTAACCCACCTACCACCCCGTACGCCTTTGAGAATGTACCCATTTCCACATGTATCTTTCCTTCCAGATTGTAATGAGCACCAATTCCTCTCCCGTTCTCACCAAGAACTCCTTCTCCGTGTGCATCATCCACATATGTCATGGCTCCATGTTCTTCCGCAAGGTTCACTATGGCATCCATCCGCGCCACATCACCATCCATGGAGAATACACCATCGGTGATGATCAATATTCGCCGGTAGTTCTCCTTTTCAGCTTCATTCAAAACGTCCTCCAGATTGCCGTAATCCCTGTGCTTGAATATGGCTCTATCAGCCCCAGATAATCGGACTCCATCAATGATAGATCCATGATTTAATTCATCTGATATAATCAAGTCTCCTTTGTCCACTAGCTGGGGAATCAACCCTGAATTAGCTGCAAACCCTGTCTGGTACACCAGAGCAGCTTCAGTCTTCTTGAATCTCGCTAACGCTTTTTCCACTTCCATGTGAATATCCATAGTCCCTGCAATGGCTCGCACTGATCCCGATCCCACCCCATGTGTATCAATAATGTCTTTAGCAGCTTTCTTCAACCGGGGGTGATTGGACAGATTCAGGTAGTTGTTGGAACACAGCATAAGTACCTTTTTTCCTTCTACTACAGATCGAGGAGCAGAAGGTCCCTCCAGAACTCGTAGTTTCCAGTCTAAATTCTGTTCCACCAATTTCTGGTATTCCTCTTTCAAGAATGCTGTTGGATTTCTTTTCATAGTATATCCTCCTCTTATTCCATATAGAGAACAACTTTTCCAGAGTTTCCCGATCTCATGACCTCCATTGCTTCGAAAAACTCCTCAAATTTAAAGGTATGGGTGATCACAGGGTTAATATTAAGCCCTGCCTTAAACAGGCCTCGCATCCTGTACCAGGTATCCCAGATCAGGCGGCCAGTAATCCCCTGGATGGTAACATATTTGAAAACGACATTGTCAGTAAGATCAGTGGTGAACTCCTTTGAGAATACACCCAGAAGTACCATGGTGCCACCTGGTCTCAGGAGTTTGAGCCCCTGGTTGACAGCGGCGGGACTCCCTGTGAATTCCAGGACCACATCTGCTCCTACTCCATCAGTAGCTTCCATCACGTCACTATGCACATCTACATCGCCGAAGAATACCTTATCTGCACCCACTCTCTCTGCAATATCTGCTCTGTATTTGTACTTGGCTTCAGTGGCAAAAATCTGGGCTGCTCCAATTTTCTCGCAGATGGCGGCGGCAAAAACTCCAATAGGCCCACATCCCAAGATTACCACATTTCTTCCGGGAATATCTGCTGCAAACACCGTATGCACTGCATTTCCCAGCGGGTCCTGTACACTGGCATACTCGATGGGCAGATCAGGATCATTTTTCCAGATATTCTGAACAGGTATCCGGGCATACTCAGCGAAAATACCTGAAGTATCTACACCCAGTATGTTCAGGTTAGAGCAGATGTGGCGCTGCTGCATTCTACAGTTGTAACATGAGCCACAGAAAATGTGGGATTCTGCTGAAACATAGTCCCCTACTTGGACAGTCTTGACATTACTTCCTATTTCGACCACTTCTCCTCCGAACTCGTGACCATATAACAGGGGAGGATTGATCCGTTTCTGAGCCCACGCATCCCAGTTAAAGATATGTACGTCTGTTCCACATATTGAACATGCTTTAACCTTGATGAGAACATCATCTGGTCCAGGTACAGGTACTGGCACTTCTCTGAATTCCGTTCCTCCTGGTTCAGGGTTGGTCTTGAAGACAGCCAGCATTGTGTCTTTCATTTCATTCCTCCTGCATAAGCTATACTCCTTAAGATACACAGGTATTTAAGGTTGTACGTGATTCCCTTGCCCGACATCGTCACTGCACGTAGGGTGAGAAAACCAGTCCTACAGCCATGAAGGAGGGAAAAGAAGTACCCAGGTGCCACCAGTCGCATCTGGACTTTGAATCTCGTATCAATGTTACCCTTACCTCCCTGCTACCTGAACTTCTACGCTCCGTACTGCCATAGTATGATATCCTGTAATGATTCTGAAGTATCTCTTTTCCGAAAATGCCTTGTCCAGTTCCATGTCGCCAGTATCCACTCGTAGGTTTTCGGTCCGTTGCAGCTTAGCCGGGGTGGCCACCACCATAATGTTGTCAATGCCAACCTTCCTGATGACAGCAGGACTTAGCTGCTGATTTCCTCTCCCCAATATAAATCCCTGCGCCCCAATGGGACTGACAATTAATGTTGAATCGTTGTATTTTTCTAGAAGATGCAGCAGTTCCTTTTCATTAAGGTCTTTTTCAATCATGTTCCCGTTGATTACTGCATCAATTCCCAGCAGAGTTTTATCAATGCCCAGTTCCTCTCCAACTGCCTTTAGTGTACTCCCTGATCCCAGAATGTATAAGGTGTTCTCTTCCATCAATTCCAGAATATAGTCTGCGATCTCTCTCTTCAACTCCTCTTCCGATGGTCCTCGAACCATCATCTTGGCACTCTGTATGTAGGTTTCCTCAAAAGGAGTGACAGCAATTCCGTGCAGGTCTATTTTCCACTCTCCTTTACGGTATGCTCTCTCATCCAGATCCATTATTTCAACTTCACTCAATCCCAAATTCCCTTCAGTAAAAGCAATAATTACTTCGGCCACACTTTCCGGATTCACTCCAAAGACACCAGAATGCATCTTTACTCCTGCAGGAATGCCCACAATGGGAGTCTCAGCATCTACTACCTCAAATATGTCTCGAGCAGTCCCATCTCCTCCACAGAACACTATTAATTCCACATTACGATTCTGGAACTCTCTGCACCCTTCCTGTGTATCTTTTCTGGTGGTGGTTCCTCCGCATTCATATGCCACCACATATTCCTCAGGAGAGAACCCTGCTTTTTCCAGGAGGTCTGCTCCCATGCTCCCTGAAACAGTAACCCAGGTTATGGGAATTTCTCTCTTGTATTCAACACGTGCTTTGACCAACATTTTCAGGGTACGGATTGCCCTCTCTCCCGAAACAGGTTCTGCACCTCTTTCCACTGCTTCTTCTACCACATTATCTGTTCCTTTCAGTCCAACACGTCCACCCATTCCAGCAATGGGATTGACCACGAACCCGAGAACATGCATCACTCCCTGTTACAGGGAGCACTTTTAAAGGTGTTCCATTACACAGCAGGTATCACCATGGGCTCATCCCGACCTGTAGACTCCCATACCTTCCTGGCAAACAGAAAGCAAATGATATTGAGTTCCACAATACTCAAATGGTCTATATTCATTATCCCCGACGGATCAGGCACAACGATTGTAGGTTCGCATTCTGCTGTACTCTCAGACGTCACATCCGGATGTGTGCACTTTCCGTCCACCAGATATCTGCATTTGGTACGTACTGCCCACTTCTTGCCAGTTCTGTCTGCGACACCACTTTCATCTGGGACGCCAATGAATATGACCATTTTCATCTGGATGCCACACGCCATTACCAGTTGTTTCCTGTTGAGTACCTGGATGGTCTTGCCCAGGGTTCCACCCATTTTCTTGTCCACAAATCGAGCTCTTGAGGGCAGAGGACGTGCATGAATACCGTGATACTTTCCATTACACTCGCACCTGCATTTCTCTGGTGGGCTCTTTGCCATTTCGCAGCGGATATTATGGCCCATACTATCACCTCCGTTATTTTGAAGGAAATTCCTGATTTAATCCCCATTGAATACAGCAGTAGATTCTTCTTAACCTTTGGGTCTGTTCTATTCTGTACAAATCAAGAAAGGATACATCCAGTAAAGAAATAAGAAAAATCAGAGATGATAATATGCTTCCAGTTCGCAGTGGTGGACCTTTTTTCTGTAGTTGGCCCATTCTTCTGCCTTCAGCGTTATCCAGTTGTCCAGGATGAAATCTCCCAGAGCTTCTCTGACCAGCTCTGATTGCTCGACTTCTCGAATAGCCTCTCCCAGACTCCCGGGTAAGTCAATGATCCCACGCTTTTTCCGTTCTTGATATCCCAGATTGTATAAATTGTCTTTCTGGGGCTTCTCAAGTTCCAGCCCTTCTTCAATACCTGCTATTCCTGCCCTGAGCAGTACAGCAAGCACCAGATACGGGTTACATGCGGGATCTGCACATCGAATCTCTGCTCTCGCTGCTTTCTCCCGGTTTTTCAATGATAGCGGTACTCTGATGAGAGCAGACCGGTTTACCACAGACCAGGACACGTACGTAGGGGCCTCAAAATTCGGGATCAGCCTTTTATAGGAGTTCACCCACTGGGCCAGAATGCCGCACATTTCGCGTGCATATTTTAGCTGCCCTGCAATAAACTGCCTTGCAATGTCAGATAATCCATATTCGTTCTTAGAATTATAAAACAGATTAACTCCCTTCTCATCTGCCAGACTCTGGTGGATATGCATGCCAGAACCATTAATCCCTTCAATGGGTTTGGGCATGAAAGTGGCTACCATCTCATTTTGCTCTGCTATGAATTTCACAATCCACTTGTACAGCATGGTGAAATCTGCCATCTTCAAGGCTTCTGCATAGTTAAGATCAATCTCATGCTGTGAAAAGGCTGCCTCATGGTGAGAGTACTCGGCTTCAATGCCTGTCTGGCTGCCCAGATCAGAAAGAATTCCAATAATTTGCTCCCGAACGCGTTCACCGCGATCTCTGAAGGGAGAAGCGAAATATCCTCCTGAATCTGTCACCCTGGCCACACCTTCTCGTTCAAACATGAAGAATTCCAGTTCCGGGCCCACCTTGTAGATGAATCCTTTTTTCAAGGCGTATTCCAGGTTCTTCTGTAAGACAAATCGAGGATCACCTGGATGTCGGGTGAGGCTCCCATTTCGAGGTTCGTAGATATCGCACAGAACGCGGGCAACACGGGACTTTTCTCTATCTTTTTCATTTTGTCTTGCCAATGGCAGTTCAACAAAGGTTGACACATCAGGTTTTACCACCAGGTCGCTCTCTTCAATAGGGTTCATCCCTGTAACAGATGATCCATCAAAACTCAGCCCTTCTTCCAGAGCTTTGGGAAAAATCTTGAGAGGGACCTCAAATTGTTTCAGTTCTCCTACAAGATCTGCAAATTGCAGTTTTATTAACCGGATATTTCTTTCTTCACAAAATGCAATAATGTCTTCAGGCGTGTGCATATGTACGTTGGGTACTCCGGTATATAAAGGTTTCTCTTCACTTTGGGTAATTTAAGAAAAGTATGCAAAGTCTACGCTTTCCGGAAAAGATGAATTACTCCTCAGAGAAAATCTGCCCCTGGAACGCGTACACAGTTGTCCTCTTGTCCAGCCAACAGTCGGGAGGGAGCCCTGCTTTTATGCAGGCCTGGCAGAGAAATTCTTCTGAATCCCATTCCCATTCAACAGGTACCTGTGGGAGAAGGATGCCTTTGAAAATGCCCTGTTCTACCATGAGACCATCCTTTCCAATAGTCACGTTTGAAGGATCTGGCTGTATGGGTGCAGGCTCTGTTAGAACAGTGACCTCTACTGTAATACTGTCCATTTCAGATGAGGTAACAGGTGGGAACCGGGGATCCCTCACGGCAGCTGAAACAGAAGAATCCAGAAGTGCATCAAGCAAAGGGTAGACAGGTTCTGGATAGCCAATGCAACCCCTGAGGTGCCCATTCTTCTTGAGAGTGACAAAAACCCCTCTTTTTTCTTTACAAATGGGTGGAACATCGTCCACAGGAAGCACCTGTCCCACCTTGAGAAAGTGAACAATATTTTTCCTGGCAAGATCTACCAGGAACTGGCCTTGTTCTTGTGTGAGCATGATACGTCTTTGAGCTATCATATAAAAGGGTTGGGGAATGAAGAACCCAAGGATACAGGTTCAACTGGCAGCTCTCCTGCTTCCTCCCCCATTAAGGATGGCGGGGGAAACCTTTAAGACGCGCCAAGAGAACACCGGGACATGAGCTGGGATTCGTTCTCTGACGGCACAAAACTGACTTTCAACTATTTCTCAAGGGTTTTTCAGAGAATTAAACGTCTCTTTGAAAAGAAAAAGCCCGTTCTGATAAATCTGACTCCTCATGATGTGGTTATACGACAAGGTTCCCAGGATATCATAATTCCACGGAGTGGAAAGGTAGCACGAGTGAAAGAAACAGAACGACGTTCTGAAGTCATTGAAGGCGTGGATATTACTGAAATATCCTATGACAAAACAGTGAACCTTCCCTGTCCTCAGGAGAATACATTCTATATTGTGAGTGTCATTGTGGCCTTTGCAAATAAGGACCGCAGAGACCTGGTGTTCCCCGACGGGCTGCATGCCTACCGTGATGAAAACGGACAAATAGAAGCAGTCCCCGGCCTGAGGCGATTATGCAGGCCCTTTGAACCTGCCAGGAGAATCGTGGACTTGTTCACGTTTGAGGGAGAATGAGAATCCCGGCTACCTCTATCAACTACCGGCCATAGTATCTCAAGAAAGATAGAAATCGGAAGGAGAGTTGGAATATGGGCTCTCCGCTGAGAGGCCTCAGTGTTTGAGAAGAAGGTTATGGGGGCAATGGTTTGTTGAGCCTCGGGGGGATTTACCCTTCCAACCAGTACCTTCCAGTTATTAGTAATAGAGGGCTCAAGCACTTATAAACCTTGCGTCCTCCGCGAATATCGCAATCTTTCTCAGAAGTTTGTGAATGCGTTGTGGGAATAACGCACACAATTGCCAGATTTTTAATGACAATTTCTTTTGGTAACAATGAGAATTGATTTAAGAGATTCAAGAACATGAGAGAGCGACAAATGATAGGACAAAGGATGTAACAGTCCTTGCCTTCATGCTGCTTTCTGAAAAGGATGCTGCATTGGCTACTATTGGTCATCATTTCCTATCGTCTGGGGAATCCTTAACCCTCCCAGGACCAGGATGAACGTGATATGGTATCCATAATCTTTATAAGACTCACCACAAGGCCTACCCATGAATCTCACCCAGGTGCTCATGGACGTCCTCTTCCCCATATTTCTCATATTCGGGATTGGCGTCATTCTGGGCAGAACCAAGAGCCCAGACCCACGTTCTATAGCTCACCTCAGCATTTTCGTTCTCCTCCCTTCATTAGTCTTTGCCACCTTCATAGACAAGGATGTCTTGAGCAGCCTGGCAGTCATTGGAGCCTTTGTGGTGGGATTCACCAGTATCCTGTATGTTGTGTCGCTTGTGACATGCAGACTCCTCAACCTGGAAAGAGCTGCACGGAGTGCATTCCTCCTGTCAGTCCTGTTCACCAATTCAGGCAACTATGGGGTGCCCCTCTGTACGTTTGCCTTTGGAGAAGAAGGAACAGTCAGTGCCCTGGCCTATATGATGTACGGGTCTGTCATCATGTATACCTTTGCCGTCTACATAGCGTCCAGGGGGACTTCAAATTTCAAAGGGTCTTTGCTGAATGTATTTAAGATCCCCCTCATATATGCAGTGGTACTAGCATCTCTTATTAGCTATTTTCACGTTGAAGTTCCCTCATTCCTGGGGAAGTCAGTCGGATTGCTTGGATCGGCCGCCATTCCTGTATGTATGGTTCTCCTGGGAATTCAGCTTTCTCATACCCATATGAACAGGGATTTCAAATCGCTCGTGCTGGCGAATATTATGCGATTAGGGCTATCTCCTCTCATTGGCATTGCTCTCACCAGTCTCATGGGGATTGACGGCGTACTGCGAAGTATCTTACTTATTGAATGTTCCATGCCTACTGCAATCAACTCTGTCTTGATTGCCATAGAATTTGATGCAGAGCCAGGGTTCGTGTCCAGCGCTGTTCTGACGTCTACCATAGCCAGCATTGGCTCATTGGCTGCGTTGCTCCTGTATGTAACGTAAATCCTTTACTAGACCTTCTCGTTTTGCCTCTTTCTTGAAGCAACCTGTGACTGCAGTCCTCAATTATCCACCGTAAATCCAGTGACACAAGCCACGAGCGCAAGCCATAAAAAGTATCATCTCAATTTTCCAGTATGAAGCCTCTGCTGGCCTTATCGGCATTGCTTGCCACCATTATCTCCTCCATTGTAATAGGGTATCCCTTTCCTTACTACATATACCTGGTTCACGAATTGATTCTTTTTCTGATAGTATTATGGTTTTTCAATGTTATCATTCGTAAGAAATGGATTGAATCTATCTTGTTTGTGACAACATTCTCATTCATCTTCTTTTCCATGACCATATCTCCCCTCACCTCATGGTTGGCGCCCGATTATGACATCTCGTACACAGGAAATCCCCTCCGCCACGTAGACTATCTGGCAGTGACTGTTGGCCCCAGGCCCTACCTGAGTAGCTCAGAAGAGGCAGCTGCCCACTATATTGAAGACATACTGCGTCAGAAAGGCCTATCATCTGAATACCTCACGAATGTCACAGCCACAATTCAGGGGGAACGAGAGGAATCTTTCCTCTTTTGTGCGCACTTTGATACAGTGGAAACCTCCCCGGGAGCAGATGATAATGCCTCGGGAGTGGCTGTCTTGCTGGAACTGGATTATCCTGTTTTTCCCCAGTACACAATCCTTCTTGCATTCTTCACAGGGGAAGAGAAGGGGCTGGTGGAGTCCACCCACATGGCAGACGCTCTCCAGAGAGACCTGAAAGGTGTGATATGTGTGGATACAGTGGGGGTGGGAAGAGATCTTCACATATCCTGTATGACGTCTCACAGGGCCACCTCGTTCTGGCTTGCACACCTCATATATGGCATATCAAATGAGGGGAGACCCTCCATTGGTCCCTTGTTCAGTGATCATGCTCCTTTTAACAGAAAAGGAATACCTGCAGTGGGCATAACGAGATCTACCAACAGAATGTACCCCCATATTCATTCTGAACAGGATACAACTGTTCTTGAGGATTATGTCCAGGAAACATGTACACTGATACAGAAGGTGATATACCACATATCATCGACTGAAAATCCCTATGCTTTCGTTATGAAAGCACTCCTCATTTCCATCGTGCTATCAATAGGAAGTTCCTGTGGAGTGTGGTGGATGACCTGCAGCCTGAGCAGGAAGTCATAATCTCCTGCAGATTTTATGTCCTTTTTTATCTCCCGCCGCTCTGTTTTTCTTTGAATTCAGACAACATTCTCAATTCTTTGATCACTTACCGAAAGATTTAAGAACCTACAAAGAGTAAGATATTCCAATTCTCTGTTTAGAGAACCACGTAACAAGATGAAGGAGGTGAGAGAAATGAGAAAAGTATACGCAAGTGCACTATCTATGATTCTGGTTCTTTCTTTCGTATCTCTTGCTGCAGCACCTGATCACACGCAAGTCATAAAAGAGGGACTTCAGAACTTTGAGACCTGGAAATCGCAGGGAATTGAACATGGAAAAGCTCTTGGATTGCTCAAGCAATTCTACAGAAATGCAGGAATGCAGGTGTACCTTGAAGACTCTGATCTGACGGCCATCGGATACGGTGGGAAGTCTGTTCTTTTACTGGGTTCTTCAGAAACGCTAGGTTCTTTAGAGTCTGGATCTATCTTTTTGGGAAAGCCCCCTTCCTGTGGCCCGCCTACAACCTGGCCTACCAACAGTTCAGCTGTACTGCTGGACCCCTTCGAATGGCAGGGAGGTGTCTTCCACAATCCTGACCTGTTTAACTCCATAAAGAGCGATCTGCAGAGCGCAGGGTATTCCTCCACCTATTACAAGAACACCCAGGTGACAATATCACTGATTGAAACCAAGCTGGACTCGGGCGTCGTATTCAACAGGGGACACGGCGGCTACGATTCCAGTACAGGTCAGGTCATTCTCTGCTCCGGAGAACGATGGAGTGAATCGAAATACACCTATGAACAGAATCAGGGATGGGTAATCCGGGCATGGATTTACCACTCTGGTCAGTATTACGACTTCTTCACGTACACACCAGGACTGATCTCCCACTACTACTCAGATTTGCCCAACTCTCTGATATACATGGAATCATGCGAGGGATTGAAGAATTCTTCCATGGCAGATGCCTGGATCGATGCAGGAGCTGGAGCCTATATGGGCTGGACCAAGTCAGTACTGGTTGTTGATGGTGATAATGCTGCCCAGGAGAACTTCACTGATCTGTGCATTAATGGACTGAGTGTCTGTCAAGTTGTGGCTAAAGGATACAGCTCAGTAGGTGCAAAACTGAACTACACGGGTACAGGAACTCTTGGATTATAGTCTTTTTTCCTCTTTTTCTCTTTCTTTTAGTCTCTTCTATGGAGCTCATTGGAAGTCAGCATTCAAAAACTCATTCGAAACTCGGTGGACAAATGAGAAATACGGTCCAGACATTTTTCAGACGACGTTGGGTTCTCATTCAAGAAGATGTCAACCCCCGATATTCTTTTTCCTGTAATGTCATCCTGAATTATCCACCGCCAACCAAATAGACAAAGACCTGCTGTGACCACGTGGTGACGTGCGCCTCCTATGAAGTGAACTGGAAGACTCCGCTGCAGATAACCCAGCAGGTAGATTGAACCCACAAAAGGTTTAAATAGAGGACAAAGTATGCCATCTAACAACAGGCAAAAGGCGATACAATGAAATGGAAAAGTGGAGTCATTGTACTGGTATTGGTGCTGTGCGCCGGATATACTGGTTCATGGTGTTGGTCTCAGACATCCTGCGACTGGCCCATGTTCAGATCCAATCCTGAGCATACAGGATATTCCCAATGCAGTCTCCCTCATAAACTGGAACTTCTGTGGGCATATCAGACTGATGGTGAAGTAGTCTCCTCTCCAGCTGTGAGTGGTGGGAGGGTGTATATTGGGTCGCACGACCATAATGTGTATTGCCTGGATGCAGGTAACGGAAATGTGCTCTGGACATATCAGACTGGAGGTGAAGTAGTCTCCTCCCCTGCTGTGAGTGGTGGAAAGGTGTACATTGGGTCGAATGATTATTCTATGTACTGTCTCGATAGTACTACTGGAGAAGTAGCCTGGAAGTATGAAACAGGTCAGGCAGTGTGGACATCGCCTGTCGTAGTGGACGGAAAAGTGTATTTTGGATCCGGGGACACCAGTATTTACTGCCTTTCAGCAGATACAGGGGAAATACTCTGGTTCTATGAGACAGGTGTATGGATTGCGTCCTCTCCTGCTGTTTATGATGGAAGAGTCTTCGTGGGTGCCCGGGATACTATATTCTACTGCCTCTCAGCAGACACAGGTCAGCTTCTCTGGTTCTATTCTATGGGCGAGCATTACATCAGGGTGCGCTCCTCTCCTGCCATATACGAGGGCAGGGTGTATTTTGGCTCATACGTGTATCCCTGTTGCGATTCATACTTTTATTGTTTTGATGCATATACAGGAGAACTGGCCTGGCTGTTCGATACTGGAGAAGAAGTCGTGTACTCGTCCCCTGCAGTAATGGATGGAAAAGTGTACATTGGATCTGGGAATAATTTTGTATACTGCCTCGATAGTGATAATGGTGAGGTCTTATGGTATTTTGAAACAGGCGATGACATAGATTCTTCTCCTGCAGCAGTTGAAGGGAAAGTGTATGTAGGATCTCATGACGGACATGTATATTGTCTTGAAGCGAACACGGGTGATTTGATATGGGTTCTGGAAACGGGGGAGATTGCAGAATCATCTCCTGCCATTGCAGAAGGTTCTCTCTTTATAGGATCTGTGAATGGGATTGTCTATTGCTTTGGATTGTCTGGTTACACGCCTCCTGCCACGCCTGGACCTGAACCCCCTGAATCTTCTGTCCCTGGAGAAGTCACTCCTTCCCCTCTCTCTCCCGTCCCGACACAGGGTTCACCATTGGAGGAAATCCAGGAATCGTGTGATCTGTACTGGATTGCGGGTATAGGGGGACTTGTACTAGCCATCATAGTTGCTGTGCTGTACAGAAAAAAGGTAGGATAAGATTTCATCGCCAGACCAGGAGAGGGATGAACTTCATTCAGTGTTATTTCTTTCTCAAAACAAAAATAAAGAAAGGAAGACATATCAGAGATCTTCATTCTCTTCCCAGTCTTCCTCTCCTACTTCCAAGAGATCCCATTCATCATCGAACTGAACCAGTTCGAATTCTGTATCGCATTCCTTACAGGTAACGATATCTCCTTCTTGTGGATTCTTCACGTTGATAGCGGCGTCACAAATCGGACACTCCAACATCATGTAGAACACCTCGCTGGCGTTGATTTGCCCATCTATAAAATCTTTTCTGTTGACCGTTCCACGACATCATAGGCTATGAGAGAGGTGCAGCCCCTCTCATTGGTACAATAGATAATGAATGTAAAAAAATAAGTCTCCAATTGTCAAACAAAGCTCTATAGGCTCATTTTTTCCTCTTCGAGGTCATTCAGGGCCACTCTGTGTCTGTCCTATAATCCTATAAAGAACTGTAATATACAGTGTTAGTATGCCTGTGACTGTCCTAACAGGACAGCAGATGAAGATGGCGCCGTGTGGTTTCCATAAGGCATGTTTAAAGCGACTATTCTCAAAGAAAGCTACACATTACGCATTCATTACAGAGAAACGACAAACCAACTTCCCTTTACTGAAATGAAAATAAAAAAAGTCAAGGAAGACAGATTAGAAATCCTCATCCTCTTCCCAGTCTTCCTCTCCTACTTCCAAGAGATCCCATTCATCATCGAACTGAACTAGTTCGAATTCCGTATCACATTCCTCGCAGACCACAACGGCTCCTTCTTTGGGATTGTTTACTGTGATCGTAGCATCACAGATGGGGCATTCTAGTATCATGCTTAACACCTCCCGCCTTGATCCTTTACCGTTTATAAAATCTTTTCGCTGCAATCTCAAAACCCAGAAAATTACATCAGAGCAAAATAAATAAATAAAAAATGCAGCTTCACAAATTTCAGTAAGAAATAAGTTTTAAATTCTTAATTCACAACACATTTAAAAATAGAAATCTCTAAAATTCCCTTATCATTTCTTTTGTGTCTGTCCTGTTTTTTCCCACTTCCAGATGATAGTATATGTCTTTCTCTCCAGCTTTGCCACGTTAATGCCCAGAATCACAGATAATGTTCTACCCTTGTTCTTCAGTTTCTTATAGCTTTGGCGAATCTCACTCCGCGTCTTTCTATCATAGGGGGCCTTCAGCACGCGGCGTATGAGATGTTCGTACTTGCTTCTCATATAGTGTTCTGCCTTTTCTCTCAAGCGTTCTTGCGTTTTCCCCAGTGGAGTTAATACAGCTATTCTGGACATGGTAATATCCAGACTCTGGGCGCGGGCGTAAATCCTCTGTGGGGAGAGGAAGGGCATTTCCGGCTGATAATGTATGTAAGGGAAGGCTATCAGTGAGCGGGCCACAGGGAATCCCAGTGACTTTTCAATCATTCGGTGCACGATCTTGCGGTTCTTGTCTGTGTGATTCTCGATCTTGTACCACATGAGAATGTAACCCACGCGCTTCCGTCTCTGCTGGAGGCGGTACTTCTTCACTTTTCTCTTCTGGAAGCACAGCGAATCGTGGTACCGTTTCAGTCTTTCAGGAGTGCAGTAGTAGAGTGAAGGGGCCACTTTCTTCAATTCTCTCTTCTTTGTCTGGGAATCAAGGATCACGTATGGCATCAGCACCTCTCCTGCAGTACACTGCAACACCTCTCTTAAAAGCCTGCACCTCTTTTGGAGATAATACCAGCCGTCCCACTCCCAGGAGGATGTCATCTCCATCAGTTATGAGCACTTCTTCATACGCGCGTAGAGCTTCATCCATTGTGAGGACAAACCGGGAAAACAGGTCTTTACCATCCTTCACAAATGGTACAGCTTCTTCATCTGCCACAACCCGTCTCCTGGGGGCCGTAACCAGAGAATGCAGCTTCCGCGCGCCCTCAAGGGTCAGGACAAATAACCCATCCATGGGACGCAACGTGGCAAGGAGACACCCATCTTCGTGCAGGTGACGCACTTTTCCTGTTCTCCCATATGAGACTTTAGCCTTCTCAAACAGGGAGGCAGCCTCTACACCAAACTGGTACACTGTAATATCTCTGATCATGTTTTTTTCTGCCATACAGACTACCTCATCGGTATGAAAAGGGTATGTTTGGCTCAGTGATACGGGAACCTTGCCAAATACGGGATGTTCAAAGGTTTCGCCAGGTATTGGAGCTATCCTGGATGCGGACCGGGCTACCACTGGTCTGAACTTGGTTTCAGCTCCCGTGTAGAAGAATCCACTTCGCTTGGTGAAAGGTTCAGACGTTTCTATGAAGTCAGAGTATTTCTTGATAACGTGGTATGATTCCAGCAAATTGGGGTGCGACCTGATTCTGGATTCTACCAGTTCCCACAATGAACCTTCATGAATGGCCTGCTTTATCCTCCTGAGTTCTCCAAAAGTAGAATACAGGTTGTGTCTGGTGAGAAAGGCAATCTTCTCCTGGGAAGAAAGCCCTGAGACTGTCTCTGGATCAGTCCTGGAACATTCAGGACATTCGCAGGGGAAATACAGAAGGTCTTCCAGATTCCTTGTGCCTGATGGTGTCAGGTATCGGTTTCCCTTGGCATAGAGGATGTATGCTGCTGAATCAAAGAGATCGCATCCACATAAGACAGCCAGTGGCAGCAGCAGGGGATGACCAGCCCCAAATAAGTGGACAGGTCTCTCAACTGGTAGGTGTTTTTTACAGGTGAGAATAATGTCAAGTAGGGGAGTAAATGAGTACTTCAGCAGGAATGGGACCACTGCTCCCAGGGGGTGGATCTCAAAGTCCATGGCTGCCAGTTCTTTACAGGCTCTCTCCCTCAAATCTAGGAACCTCCCTCCCTGGACTGTACCATTCATAAATCCTTTCTTGAGGGTCTGCGCTTCTCGAGCTCGCTCCAGAGTAACCTCCAGATCAGTGAGGGCCTTTTCGTAGGTGCAGTTAGGGGTTGTAGGAATATCCAGAAAGGTTGATATATCGGACTTGATGGCCTGTTGGAATTCTACAATCTCCTGGTTGGTGACTGTAATATTCCCATAGTTCATGAGCTGGAAGCTTCCTGAATCTGTGGCAATGACTCCATCAAAATCCAGCAATTCATGAATCCCTCTGGATGCTGCTTCCTCCCGCAAGGAGGATTCATAGATAATGTATGCATTGGTAATAATCATCTGGGCCTTGAACTTCTCCTGCATTTCACGAGGAGCGATTTCGGCCTTTTTTGGGTTAATAACGGGCATAAGTGCTGGAGTTTCTACTACTTTTCCGTGTATTTCAAGGCGGCCAATTCGTCCCAGTCCATCTTTTGCCCTGATTTCAAACATTGGTGCAGAAGAAAAGAGAGACTACTTAAGCTTTTTGATACCTTGGAGATTAAGAGGCAAATCCTGGGTTTGCACGGAATAGTACATACCGAAAGAGTAAATATTTCTACCATGTAAGAACCTGTGGTGGTTATGGTGATTCCACGCAACTCGATGGGTAGTGAAGTATACTGCCAGGGAAAAGAGCGGCCATCACTTGAAAAGGGTTACAGAACTCTAGGGGTGAGTAGATGAGGGGCTGGGTTCGAAGTCTCTTGTTTATCAGTGCGTACTCACCTCTCTTGCTGATCTTCATCATCAAGTACTTCGAAATGGGATCAAGGGATTTCTGGATTTCCATTCTTGTATTGTCACTTGTGAATTCAATCTGGATCCCGGTCTTTGTGATTGCACGGAAGTGGAATCCTGTAGTGTTCAATGTCAGGAAATCAAAGAACAGAACCAGTGATGCATTGGACTATATAATAGCATACATTATTGTTTTTCTGGGCTTCGAATTCAATCAATGGCAGGACGTCGCCTCTATTGCGATACTTTTGATTGTGATTTTCTTTGTATACATCCACTCGAATCTCATATTCATAAATCCGCTGTTGAATGTTTTTGGATTTAAGATTCACGATGTAGAGGCTGTAACGGGGGGGAATATTGTTCTCATAACGAGGGAATTTAAGCTAGCCAGAAAGCAGCGGATTCAAGCCACAAGAATGTCGGATAATATATACTTAGATATTGGAAAAGGGGGCAAACATTGCAAGAAATCTAAACTTACAAGAAAAAAAAAGCAAAATGCAGAAATTTCCGACAATACTCGTTCGGAAAGTGGAAACGGGGATAAAAGCTCTGGAAATGACCTAGATATGGAGGTGTGGTAATGGAGGAAGATAGCAACTACGAAGTAGA
>JACVGW010000146.1 GCA_018992565.1 Theionarchaea archaeon | reverse complement strand
AGGACCACGATGCTGACCGCAGTGACCACTACAAGATCCACTATCACGGTCTGACTGGTCACGGGTGCCCCGCGCAGCAGTAAGGAGGTCAGAGCATCAGTAACGTAGTAACTGGGAACGAATTTCCCCGCAGTCTGTGCTACAGAGGACAATCCTACTGACACGAAGGTTCCCAGGAACATCTGGGGCACAATGAACACGAAGGAAATACCTGTAGCAGCTCCAGGTGTCTTGGCTATTGAGGCTGTAATCAGTCCGAACCCCACAGAGCACAAGGCAAATACCATGACAATGACAAAGGCAAAGAGGAACCCAGAGAGTCCTGCAGGGGAAGAGTATCCCACCAGGAAGGCCATGCCAAAGACAACTGCAACCTGGACTACTGCCAGAACCATGTTGGACAGGGTGTGACCCAGAATAACCTCAAAGGGAGAGGCAGGAGTTGTGCTAACCCTGCGCAGGAGACCTTTTTCACGGTCCACCGTGAATGACTGCGCCACAATCATTGTCAGGAAAATGACAGCAAAGGCAAAAATCCCGGGTGTGAAGTAGTCGAACATGGTAAGGGACTCTGCTTCTACGAGGGAGGGAATCCCCAGGTGAACAGGAAGCTGCATGGTGGGCTGTTCGCCTGCAATCAGTGTTATGAGAACCTGCTGGATAATGGGTGGGATTGCCTGGGTGGCAAACATGGAGCCACTGTCCAGGTATACATCAACAGTGGATTCAACCCATGGACCTGGGTTATCGGGGGATTGGGCAAAAGAGACACAGCTCTCTCCGAATTGTTCAGGCACAATGAGTACCGCTTTAATGGAACCCTGTACTAGATCATTCTGGGCGGCCTCCAGGGTTTCATAGGTGCGGACAGTTAGAATATCCGTGGAATCCAGAGCACCTACAAAGGATGATGCCCATACAGGATATGTCCCTGCATCCAGGGTTACTACACCAATGTCATAGACTGCTGACTGTTCTCCTCCAATCCCTCCAAAAGATATTCCAAAGACCAGGGTCAGGACCACAGGAAACAGTACAACAAGGAACAAGCTTGCCGGTTCTCTCAGTATGAGCTTAAGGTTCTTCCGCGTGAAAGCAAACATTCTCGTACTGTTCATCATACCCCCTCCCGTATGCGTCTTCCGGTGAGCTGAATGAAAACATCTTCAAGGTCTTCTGCATTGTGTTTTTGCCTCAGGTTTGCAGGGCTGCCCAGGGCAATGAGCTTTCCGTAGTCGATAATCCCCACCCGGTCGCAGAGTTCTTCAGCCTCCTCCATGTAGTGAGTGGTGAGGATAATGGTTTTCTGCTGGGTTTTCAGTTCCCGTATGAAGTCCCACACCGCATGCCGGGATTGAGGATCCATTGCCACTGTGGGTTCATCAAGGAATGCAATTTCTGGGTTGTGGACCAGGGCCATGGCAAGGTTGATGCGCCGACGCATGCCACCCGAGTACTTGTTGACCCTTCTATTCTGATGATCAGTCAATTCCATTTTCTGGAGGAGATCAGCGGAATTTCTCAAAAGGGTTTCATGGGGGAGGTTGTAGAGCTGTCCAAAGAATTCTATGTTTTCTCTACCTGTGAGGTAGTCGTAGACTGCTGTGTCCTGAGGACAGACCCCTATGATAGATTTGACCTTTCGGGGCTGAGTGGAGATATCATATCCACCCACCGTCACCTTCCCACTGGTAGGGGGGATAATGCCACAGAGTACATTGATGGTTGTGGTCTTCCCGGCCCCATTTGGACCCAAAAGACCGAAAAGCTCTCCTTTGGAGACAGTGAGGGTGAGATGGTCTACTGCGGTGACATCTTCAAATTTCTTGGTTAAATCTTCAATTATGATTTCTTTTTGCATAGTGAGGGAACATGCGATTCTTTAATATTTAAGCCTTTCTGGTTACGTGTGAAATAGATGTGAATTCAATCTTTGATGAGGATTGGACAGAAGGAGTTAGAATGTCGGAGAAAAAGGCAGTAAGGTACTGAAAGAGTGCTTATGCACTCTTGTTTTCTTGTTAATTCCTGGTTTCTACTGCTGGAAGGCAGTATTCTTCCAGGGTGTCGGTGATCCGGGCAGGATCGCCAGTAATACATATGGTCTTGTTAATGACCACTGTGGGGAAAATACAGGCAGGATTCCATCTTTCTACTGTTTCCATGAGTCTTGGCCTGTCTTTGTGATCAGCACGGTCGATATCTATGTAGTAATACTCAACGCCCATTTCATTCAGGGCTTTCTTGACTTTGTTGCAGCGTGCGCAGTTGCTCAGAGAAAATAGAATTATTTCCCCTTTGTATTCTCCTTGGATATGGGTTATGTACTTGTCTAGGTTTTGATTCATTATATCACCTCCAATAGATTGGTTGGGTTTCAGAATTGAACTGGATAAAAAACGTTTGTTCTTATCAGTAATTCCTATCAGCTGTTTTCTCTTGTAGTATATAAGGGTTTCGCCCGGGAACTTGGTGTAACTCAATGCTCAAATGCAATGAAAAGTAATAGCGAGACTCCGGACAGTAAAGATGCTGAATCTGTCTTCTTTTTGTTCACACTTGAGTTCTATGTCTTAATTCTGCTCAATATTATAAAATCATAGAGTAAAAATGAAATGAAAGGAGAATTGAACTTACCACTCCAAATCCTCATCTTCAGCGATTCCTTTCCCTGTTGCCTTCTCCAGAATAATCCTCTGTTCAACTCGGGCCACCAGTTGCTTGGTAGATCTGACAGCATCTGGATTCACAGAGACAGAGTCAATTCCTGCCTTCACCAGAAACTCAGTAAAATCAGGATATACTGATGGTGCCTGTCCACAAATGGAGACAGTCTTCCTCTTTTCATGGGCTACCTCGATCAGGTGCTTGATCGCCCGTCTTACTGCCAGATCTCTCTCATCAAAGATCGCAGCGACTCTGTCATTATCCCTATCTGCACCCAGTATCAACATAGTCAGATCATTAGATCCCACTGAGAACCCGTCCACATACTCACTGAACTTGTCTGCCAGCACAATATTGGAAGGTATTTCTGCCATTAACCATATCTTGAAGTCAGGACCTTTTTCCAATCCCTGTTCCTTCATGATAGTGATAACCTTTCTACACTCTTCCACAGTCCGACAAAAGGGAATCATGACCCACAGATTCTGCAGCCTGAACTCCTCTCTAACCTTCTTGACTGCCTTCAATTCCAGTTTAAAGGCCTCAACATATTCAGGGTCATAATATCGGGAAGCACCTCTCCACCCCAGCAGCGCAGAGGGTTCTTCAGGTTCGTACTTGTCACCACCTTTCAGGTCCCGGTATTCGCTGGTTTTGAAATCACTGAGACGCAACACCACAGGTCTGGGATACAATGCTTTTGCCACCTTCCTGAACCC
>JACVGW010000145.1 GCA_018992565.1 Theionarchaea archaeon | reverse complement strand
AAGGTCAAGAGGAAGGTCAAGATATCGGGACACTATGTGCTCTTTCGTGTACATGAATTCCCCTGTGCCTTCTACAATAATCCAGGGGACAGCAATATCGCCAATAGATGCCCACTGTTCTCTTGATGTGGAAGATGTGGTTACAAGCGGGAGGTCTGAAGGTTCCCTTTCAAATGCTTGACCTCTCTTTTCCAGAACCTTGATTCCCATATCTCCAACTTCATATAGATTCTCGTACACTGTACTGAACTTTGAGATCACGAGGTATTCTTTCATTCTCAGTTGCTCGATATCCCTGTACATGTTTGCTCTGCTGGAACCGATGGGAAACTGATCTTTTACAGCTTCGGATATTTCAGTAAAGGTAGCTTCTCTTCTTTCCTGGACAATTTGAAGTATGTACAATCGCCTTTCCCACGCTCTAGGCTTCATCTTCGCCAGGAGATCTTTCAGTTTGAGCTTTATCTTTTCGCGCTCCTTTTCCATGAGAATATCGCCTTGCGACGCCAGAGAGTAGTATGTATCGTCTGATTCCCTTCTCTTCCTCAGATATCCTCCTCTTTCAAGGACGCTCGCAGCCCTACGGAGAGTCGAAGGTTCAAGATTCTTTGCAACAAGAAGGAGCATTTTAGAAGGAAGTCTCTTATACTTGGATACAGTCTCCAGAACGAATACCATCGTCTCAGGAAAAGACTCTCTATTTCCGACTTCCCCTGTTCCTCTCTCATTGGATCCCATGTGTACTCCTTGGGGAATCCGTCTTTTAAGTCTTTTCTATTTTGCATTTCGTCGTACACCGAACGTAGATGACTTCTACTCCTCCGTTCTTATGAGGATCCCTGCACAAATGCTTGAATCTCTTTAGCATCTTCTTGCTGTCAGGAGAAATGGTTCGCCTGGTGGATATGATGACAATAGAAAATCCATCACGTTACAGGAGTCCTTCCTTCTCGAAATGTGGAATCCCTTTTTCTTACTCAGTCCCATTATCTGGGAGAGAATGATTTTCACTTCCCGGAACTCTTTCTCCGGTCTACAATACGGTGAGGTTACAGAGGGTTCTTATACAACGCCTCACTAAGTGAATCATGGGTAACCGAAATGTTGCTTTTACTGTGGTGGCTATTATACTGGTTTTGGGTTGCATATCCCAGCAGCAATCCTCAGAGGAGCAGGTGCTCCAGTATGCAGAAGGAAAAGGATTTTCTCAAGAAATACATGATTCTCTTGAAGTGCTGGGCAGTGATGGAGAATTCAATAAAGATGAAAAAGCATTTATTGACATCATGGCCTCCTTATCAACATCCCTCCAGGACATTCTAATCAAATCGATACTGCTCAAGGATGGAACAATTGATGAGGATGAACTGGAATTTCTCAGGAAGAGTCTTGAAATGGGAGATCTCACACAACCCGTGCTCCAATCCACTTTGCTTCAGCGTCCCATTGATCCAGACTCCATAACTCTCCTCAACAGCATAAGAGCATTCGCTGACATGAGCCCAGAAATGACAGAAACATACCTGAAAACATATTACTCAAAATTAAGTTCCATTCAAAGCCCAGTGGGGGAAGCTTCATCAATCCATAGGTCCGCGTGGGAAATGGTGATCCAGAGAGCACAGGAAGACCCTTCATATGCCTGCAGGTTCTATGCTACACGAACATTATCAGTGAAGCACCCGGAAATCTATCTACAGGCAGATGGACTATTCATAGAAATAATAACCACCAGTAGAGGGTTCAAAAGAGCTTTTGAAATCAAAGATGTACACAGTGAAGACCTGTACACCCGGACATATGAGAGTCCACCCTTCTCCTTTGATGATATCGATTTTTCAACATATACTGTCATTGGGTTCAGAGCAGAGTATCCTCAAGAGTACCCGGTCTTTTCCTATCTTGATAGGAGGCTGCTGCCCATTGCCAGTACGCTCAAGTCAAGCGATACCAGACTGACACAGCTGGAAAAAGGAGTCCAGGCCTACTTCGCCGGAAGAGGAGAAAAGGAGATGTATCTCGTGTACTGTGATAATGAGAACACCTATCTCTGCAATGGTGACACCATTATTTGGGCAACTACGCTGGAACCTGCAGAACAGATAGGGGGAAATCCAATCCTCATTTTCAACGAAGAGCACGTGTGGTACCCGTTGATGGAGAGAGATGATACAGATAAAGACGAGCTCCTGAAGGCGCTGGTGAATGCCTGCGCAACAGAGGTGACCGTTCCCCCCTTAGAAGAGGATGAGCTCGCATTCCTTGACGAACTCAAAAGGATAACAGGGCTGCCGTCTCACTTGGGGGAGGATATGGCACTCCTTTCTGCCCTGAGACCTGTCTGGAACCTGGAAAAGTACATTGAAACAGATATCTATGAGAGGGTAGAGGAATCTGGAATTGATTTCATTGCAGAAAGGCGATTCTTGCTCAAACAGGCGAACTACCTGAGTCCCATAACGGCATACCTGGCAGCCATGGCAGAAACACGTGAAGGGGAAGACAAGATGGTGGAAGTGTCAAGAGAATATTTGAAGCATGCCACTACTGGTGATATGCGAATTGTAGCACATGGGCATACCTGGTTTTGCGACCTGGTTGAACAGACAGTGGAAGAGAGCTACACCACAAAGGCAGGGCATTGTATCGTTCAGGCAGCAACTATCTCTGCAGCTCTCGATCTGGCTCATATAGAATACTACTGGGTAGAAGGGTTCGCAGAACAATCCGTATCAGGACCGAATGCACATGACTGGTTATGCATTCCTGCATGTGGCGGGACAGTGAGTAATGGGCTGTACCTTCCTGGAAAACGGCTCCTCCTGAATCGAATTGACTTCGTCGCTGACAATGATACATGGGTATATATCAGAGAGCTGGAACGATGGGTGGGAACTGCTTCGCCAGGAGAACTCATAGCTATGCTCAGAAGACTCGATGACTTCTACGAAAAGGAGATATATATCCGAGAAGTGGGGAGCACGTATATCTATCTCGGCGCGAGGTCGATTCCCCTGAAAGACTTTGTTGCCTTACTGGAACGTGACTGAAACGCTCATGAGCAGAATACCGACAGTCCCGATTGAGTGACCATATCTTCTGATGCCTCTCTCACTATCTTCGTTACAGTGTTCATAGTATTCTTTCAAGGGGATTCAAGAGACGACAGCTCTTATTCTCTTTATCTTCATTGGGATGACAATCGACTTGTGGAGCAAGGGACCCATCTGCACTGACCTCTTGGTACCGCTGCAAATCAGAAGAGCCGATGCCATCTCGTAAGACTGAAAGAGCTGGAAACCTTTAAGAATGAAAAGGTGCTCATCCCCAGTATGTCCCCAGAGATCAAGACCATCAGGCTTGCTATGCCTTTCAAGCTAGGAAGTGTGAACTGCTATCTCGTAAAAACACATGACAGTTATGTC
>JACVGW010000010.1:18195-55595 GCA_018992565.1 Theionarchaea archaeon | reverse complement strand
TGGTCTTCCTGTTTTTCAATGGTTGTCACCTCCCTTCTTATTAGATTTCAAATCCTAAGAATTTTGGGTCTACACTCTCCTGTGCAAACTTGAACTCCAGGACAGAATGAGGAATCCTAGAAGGAATAGTGAGTAGCCTCTATACGGGATTTTGAAAGACTGGCAATGAACCACGTATCATTTCAGTAGAGAGTCCCTGATCCAGTAATGAAGAACACTTTCCTGAAGCATAACAAATGTGAGTTCTCGTTCTGAGCAACAAAAAAAAAGAAAGGGTTATCTTCCCCTGAATGATCTTCGAGGAAGTCCTTCTTTCCGTACGCCGGTGGGAATTCTGGTCTTTTCTCTCGCTGATGAGGGTTTTCTCTCCTTCATGGTAGGCTCACCGCCCCGGCTCTTCATGAAGTAGTAGATAGCCCCTCCCAGAGCAGCAATTACAATAGGGATAACCACATACGTTAATGGTAGCCCTGCTTCATCCAATGCCAGCTCCAGAATCAGGCTCTCACCCGGATTGAGGGTCTGTATCTCTTTGTGGTCAACGTATCCTTCCTTGTGTACACTGATAGTGTGTTCCTCAGGAGAAACATCTCCGACAACCAGTGTTCCTGCATCATCCGTTGTTCCAACTGACTCTCCGTCCAGAAATACTTCAGTGTCAACAAGAGGCATTCCCGCAATATCTGTAACGTACACCTTGATGGACCCTGCTGCTGGGCTGAGCACAAAATCCTGAGACACAGTGGTCCCAGATTCTATGGTAATGTTGCTGACCATCTGGGCTTCATACCCTTCTGCAGTTGCTTCCAGTGTATAGGTTCCCACTGAAACCTCAACAGAGCTTGTTCCTGAAACAGAGAAACTGTCGACAATATTCCCCGCTTCATCCTTGACTGTAATCGTGGCCTCAAGAGGCATTCCTTCCGAGCTCTGTACATTAATCACCAGACTTCCTGTCTTGGACAACAACGTGATCAGCCCCAAATCTTCCACTTCTTTGTACTCCACGGTGAATAGATCACCCCTGTAATCTTCGTACCCCGGCAGGGTTACCTCTACGTAGAACTGTCCAGGTGTGACCTTGAAGTTGAAGGATCCAATATTGCTGGATGAAGTGCTGTTGACAAACTGGCCCTGGCTGTCCCGCAGGGTAATCTTCGCACCGGGAAGAGGAGCTCCCTCCTCATCCTGGATCACTCCGATAATTTCCCCTTCGGTCTTCACAATGATGGTCAGGGCATTGGCTGTGGTGGGGGCATCTACGGGGACAATTCCCTGTTTCTTCTGGTCTTCGTAGTTCTCTACAATGATGTAGTACGTCTTGTTGTCTGTAATGTTGTCCACAGCGAAGTACCCGCTGGTATCAGTTATATCGGAGACAACTTGCAGCTGGGTTTCAGTGTCATAGATTCTTACTGCCACATTAGCTGCAGGATTCTGTGTGTTGTCATAGTACACATATCCATGGATCACAGCACCCCGATACAGAGTGACGTTCTTGGTAGTGCTTGAGGAAAGACTGATGGTCTCTGAATAGCCAGAATAGCCGGAAGCTGTTATCGCCACAGTGTAGGTTCCGCTTTCAAGATCACCAATGACTGCTCTTCCGGAAGTATCAGTGGTTGTTGTTCCCACTGTCTCATTGTCTTTGCTAAGAGTCACACTTGCGCCTGAGACGGGATCACCATTCAAGTCAGACAGCACGACTGTATACGTGATGGTTCCACCTCCTTCTTCTCCAGGAACAGTGAAGTTCCAGATCGCAGATGTTGTCTGGGAAAGATTTGAGGAGACTCTCCAGTAGTATGTACCTGACTCCAGTTCTGAAGGAGTGTTTGCTTCCCAGTCTGATGCAGTCCCCCAGGTGGTTGTGGTCAATCCTGACTTATTCACCAGGGTAGTGGAAAAGCTGGTGGTAGTAGATACTTCCAGAGTGTAGGTGCTGGCTCCTTCCAGAGATTGCCACTGGAATACAGGAGTAGGAGGCATGTTCTGAGCACCGCTGCTGGGCGAAAGGAGGACTACCTGCGGGGGAGCTTCCCCAGTAATTTCGAACGACCATACATCCGACCACTCTGGATTGGGCGCGTTAGAGTTCACGCGCCAGTAGTATGTACCCGATTCCAGTTCTGAAGTAGCCATAAAGGAGGTGGTCGTAAGGTTCTCCTGATCAATTTCCGGGCTCGAAAAGTTGCTATTACCATCTACCTGCAAGTGATAGGTGGTGGCACCCTGAACTTGAAGCCACGAAAAGGTTGGTCTGCTGGGAGTATCCTCAAATCCGTTGGGAGGTGAAACCAGAGCGACCTTTGCCGGCTCTTCTTCTCCTGCATTAACCACGAAACTGACGACTGCAGTAAAGGTAGAAACATTTCCCGCTGGGTCTGCAGCAGATATGTGCCAGTACCATGTTCCGTTGGTTAGGGCCTGAGAAGAGGGCAAGGTATACGAGATGGAAGCCTTGTCTCCCGAGATAATCGTGGAAAGGTTGGTCAATCCGGAGATTGTTCTTCTATTCTCCTGGAGCTGGGTGTCACTGGCATATTCCAGCGTCCAGCTTGACACATCCTGATAACTAGTAAGCGGTATTCTCCACGTGAAAGTGGGGATTCTGATAGCCAGTGTAGTATTAACTGGCTGAACCAATTCTACTGTAGAGATACTGGGGGGAGTATTATCAATTGAAAAGTTGATGGGAGACGGAAAAGTCCCTTTCTGGCCACTGCTATTGACTGTGGCTATAGCCCACCAGTAGTAGGGTTTGTCCTGCGTGTTCTCCTCCAGGGTCACTGAATACGAAGATGTTGCCTGTCCCGTAATGATGACTTCAGTGTAAGAACCTGAAGTCCACTGGGATGGGTTGCCCGGGTTAGTACTTGACCCTTTCATGTACACCAGAACATAGCCAGTAATACCTGTGCTCTCTATGGGACTCCAGGCCAGCGTGACTCTGGTACCTTTCATGATTGAGCCCGCAATCGGTGAGACTAGCGTAGGAACGCTTGATCCCCCTGTAGATATGGTGAACGAATACGCAGTAGACCATGAGCCTTCTCGGAGCGTCCCTTCAGGATACTTGACATAAACTGCCATGACTCTCCAGTGGTATGTGCCATCCCCAAGATTTATGGGACCATAGCGTGACTCTCTCAGTGGGGAGCCACCAGAACTGCTGATGCTGATAGTACTCTGGCTCTCAAAAGTGCTGCTGGTAGAATACTGTAGTACGTAATAACTGAGATCGTACAGCTGCCCCTCGATCTGAGAGCCTGTCACATCGCTCCAGTCAAAGGTGACTGAAGACATTCCCTGGGTGGAGCCGTTATCCGGAGATGTCAGTTGAGGAACGGGAAGTCCCACTTCAAAACTCCAGGTTGTAGACCAGGGACCTGAATCTCCTTGGGAATTGTTAGCCTTCACATGCCAGTACCAGCGACCCTCATCAAGTTCAGAGCTGACAGTATACTCTGTTCCGTACAGGGTCACTGACGTTGAATCATCAAAATCAGTATCACGGGAATACTCCAGGGTGTAGCTGTAAGCACTGGTCACTGAAGACCACCGGATATTCAATGGGAAGTCCACTGTCGATCCATTGGTGGGTGACTGAAGCTGTGGCGCTGTCAGAGCCCCTGCAGTTTCAACGGTAAATGTGAAGGGCTGGCTGGACCAGGAACCTGTCCACGCATCGCTCATATACGACATGACCCGCCAGATGTAGACACCGGGATTGAGGATTGCGGTGGGAGTAAATGAGGTACCTGTCACTTCAACTTCAAACACTTTGGTACCATCAACTGTGGATTTTCTCACCTCCAGCTTGTACTTGGTAGCACCTTCCACTGTCCCCCACTCAAATGTTGGAGTAGCAGTGGTGACAGTGCTGTTGTTGGCGGGCTTCTTCAAGACGACATCATTCAGGTCAATAGTAAAGGTCCTTGACTGAGACCAGTCGCTGTTCTGACCGCCACCACAACTTGTAGCTCTCACACGCCATGTGTGAGCGCCTGTACTGAGATTGGAATAGGGCGTGAAGGTGGTGGTAGACACAGAGTACGTGGCACCATCAATCTCTATCGTATAGGCCGTAGCACCTGTAGAACTCTCCCAGGTGAAGGCTGGCCTGCGAATAGTAACCACTGCTCCGCTTGTAGGAGAGGTCAGTATGGGCTGGCTGGGTGGAAACAGGATAGTAAACTTCCATGTGCTTGACCAGCTTCCTGAACCATCGCTGTTTAGAGCCCGCACCCTCCAATAATAGCTGGAACAGTTGGTCAGGGCAGTATCAATAATATAATACGTATTGTACACTGTGGCCTCTTTTTCTTTGTACGTACTTGTGAAATCTGTGCTGCGAGAAATCTGAATCGTATAACTAGTGGCACCGGTAACGGCCTGCCACTGAAACGTGGGATACAGATTCTGGGTCCACGACGTGTTATTCGCAGGGGACACCAGCGTAGGGGCAGAAAGTGTTGTTGTGCTTTCCCCGCTGCACGTACCCGTGGTAAAGTAAGCAGTGGACCACAGACTCAGGTCATCATAACTTATAGTTCTCACCCTCCAGTAATACTTAGTAGAGGCATCCAGAGTACTGGTAACCTGATAATAATTGTTGTTTACTGACTTCTCCACCACGTTAACACTGAAATTGGTGTACTTGGAGAGCTGCAATTCGTAGCTAGAAGCTACCACTACTGTTTCCCACTTGAGAAGAGGGGTGCAGCTCACTCCGGTGGCACCGATAGTAGGTGACTTTATGGTAGGTGCCGCCACATATGCGCCAATATCAACTACACTCACGATAAGAAGGAATGCTAACGAACTGATGACTACCTTTCCTTTCAAACTCATGGTCATAATGTTCACCTCATGGGGCAAGTTACTACTTAGATAGTAAGTTACCCTTTATAAACTTTTCGGTGAAAAATTGTTCGAAATACTCTTAATATAGTATTACAGTGCATATATAAAAGACTTTCTATGCATCTGCCACGAGAATACTCGCCCCCGTACATCGATAGGTAGAGTCAGACCGCTTTTTTAGTGCCATTCACTGTTCATATTCAATAATCTCACATGTAGATCCAGGATATAGACTTGAAGCTATTCAAGACAGTATTATGATTGATACTGTGACTCAATGGCTCGAACCCAAAGTCCTATGGGAGCAAGAGGAGTGAACTTGTGTTACTTCCGCCAGATAACCCCATATACTGCAGATACTTGCCTTCCTCTCCTCTCGCTGGATCAAGGGTTACCACAGCACAGGTCTCAAGAGCTCAATAGCCAGAATCAGAATTCAACACTTTCTCTTTCAGCCACAGATCTTCCCTCCAACGAATCAGTTCTAGCTGAAAAAAATCAACTCCAGGTTCTTAAGAGGAACAGAGTCATCTCCATCAGACAGTATCAGTATGTGCCAGCTCCTTCATCCGGGCGACTCCATCAATCTCTTTGATGACCCTGACCACAGCAGGTGGGACACTTGATTCCCATAGCTGGCCAGTGAGAATCATCTTTCGGATTTCTGTTCCTGACCATTCTTCTCTTTGCAGAAGCTCTGTATTCTTGACTGTGTACCCCGCTTCTCTAAAGAGCCGGGTGGTAATAGGTTCATTAGAGAATACACAATCAAAGGCAGGAGTCAAAGACTCCACGTGCTTCACCCATACTGCGTGTCGATGGATATCATCAACAGGGATAATATATATCCTCTTGGTAATTCTTTCCTCGTCCAGTGTTTCGGTAATCATCTGGATGCGCTCTCCTGCTGTAAAAGGATTTTCCAGGGTATGGGAGTGCTGGGCTGAACCCACAATGATAATTAACTCATGATACTCCCTGAGTATTCTCCTCAAGATTTCCAGATGCCCTCTGTGGAAGGGCTGAAATCGACCCACATACAATGCACGCATGAAAGAAACAGGACAGACTTCTATATAACAGTTTGCAGAAAGGAATGGGGTATCACCCGGTCATGAACCGTGTGGTGTTCGTGTGCTCAAGGAAAGGAGAGAACTCATGATACGAGCAGCAACTGCCCTTCCCATGGGACTTTCTCTACCCCATACTATGTGAGGGTTGTCCTCACAGAATGAGTAGTTCTCTTGATGCAGGAAAGCATAGTGCAGTAGAAGAGAAATGTCTGCTGGTAACTCAAACACTCCTCTTTTTCGAAAAGAACAGTATACTGGTTCTTCAACGATTGGTCCATCGTTCACATCCAGATTTTGCACCGAAGGAGTAACCATCAATCTGAATTCTTCATTCATGCCTTCCTCTGTGCCCCTCAAGGAGAAGAACTTCAACATATGAATAGTTTACAAAGAAGGCTGTGCCCAAAACCTTTTAAAGCCCCACCTTGAAGAGGAACCAATGGCTCGTCCAAGACCAAGAGGAACAAAATCCAGATATTCACCTAACAAAGTGCTCAGAAGGTCCAAGAGAGTGCGAAAGTTGAATATGAGTAGAATCGATGATTTCAAGTGGAGTCTCTCCCAGATTCTTGGTGATGTCGATGATCAGAATGTTTCTGCAGTAAAAGGTGCAATTTATGCAAAAGCTTCAAAGATCGGTGTCCGGGAGGCAAAAGACTTCATCTGGGAAAAACAGAGAGAAGGCGTCCTTGAACATGATGTGGCACTGCGACTGACCAGACTGCTTTCCAAGTTCAGCGTGTACAGGTAGGTGTGATGCGGTCGGGATTTTTGTGTTGTGCTTCCTGCTAGTCGGTGCATTACTTCACTCCCAAAAGAGAGACAAGAAAAAGTAAAAGGAATGGATAGTTATACTAATCCCAGGGTCTTTCTGATTTTCTGAGCGTTCTCCTTGACCTGTTTTTCCACGTTCTCGAAGAGACTATTTCCCTGTGCATCCATTGCTACGATCAGAGGTCCAAAACCTTCTCCTTCCAGAATCCATACTGCTTCGGGCATTCCCAGTTCCAGCCATTCCACGCCTTTAACTTTCTTTATTCCCTTGGCTGCAAGAACTGCAGCACCTCCTGTGATAGCCAGATAAACACACCCGTACTCCTTCATAGCATCTGAGGTTTCCTTTCCCATGCCACCCTTTCCAATTATAGCCCGTGGCCCGAAGGTTCTGATGAATTCAGGTTCCAGTGAATTCATTCTGGTACTGGTTGTAGGACCTGCAGCCACAAGCTCCCATGTTCCATTGAGCTTGCGCATGATGGGTCCACAGTGAAAGACTGCTTTGTCTTTAAAATCAACGGGAAGAGGGGTTTTCTCTCTGGCATATTCCAGAGCAGTCATATGTGCTTCATCGCGAGCTGTATAGAATTCCCCATTGAGGTAGACTGTCTCTCCAAGCTTCAATTCTCGTACATCCTTTTCGGTTAACGGTATGGACAGTGTTTTCATGTGAACCACCCGTATTCAACTTTGTCTTCATAAATTCTTGCCGAAGCCCGTCGAGCAGCCCAACATTGCACATTTATGGCCACAGGGTGAGAAGCTGTGTGGCAGTAGGCGTACTCAATGTTAATTCCCAGGACTGTAGTGTTGCCTCCCAATCCCATGGGGCCGATGCCTATCTCGTTCAGGGCCTCCAGCAATTCATCTTCCAGAGCATGAATGTCTGGCTCAGGATGATGGCTGGTTATGGGACGCAGCAGTGCTTGTTTGGCCAGTTTCAGCGAAATATCTGCACAGCCACCAATACCTATGCCAAGTACCACAGGAGGACATGGTTTGGATCCTGCATTGAGCAGTGTATCCAGAGCAAACTGCTTGATCCCCTTAATACCCTGTGACGGATTGAGCATTGCCATCCTGGACATGTTTTCACTCCCAGCTCCCTTTGGCATCACGTGAATTTCCAGGTAATCATTGTCTGACAGTGTGTAGTTGATGTAGGGCATTTTCTCTCCTAGGTTTGTTCCAGGGTTCTTTCTCGTTAGAGGATGAACTGCATTAGGACGCAGGGGAATTTTCTCCGTAGCTTCTTTCACTCCTGCCCTTATGGCTTTCTCAATATTGCCGGTAGCAGGTTTTCCTTTGTTAACGTAAAAAATGTGTACACCTGTATCCTGACACATGGGTGTGGTAGTCTCTTCTGCCAGTTTGATGTTATCGAGGATTGCTTTGAACTGCATCTTTGCTGCTTCAGAGGTCTCTTTCTTGTACGCTGCATTGAGAGCAGCTTCAATATCTGGAGGAAGTTTGGTGACTGCTTTCTTCAGCAGCTCCACCACCGTGGTCTGAATTGTTTCCTCGCTAATCATTGTATCACACCCCTTACTTAGGTCAACTCCTTAAAAATGTTCTACATGAAAAGTCACTATGTCTGCAGGTTACACGATTGTACAAGTTGCTTCTGGTTTGATTACGCGAAAGAGAGCCTCACACGCACTTCAGCTCACAAGATTCCGGGTCTTCTCCATATCGCACATGTACTGCAGGACCGTGAATTTCAATTCACAGACCCTTAGGATGAATATCCATGCCCTTTTGTGAGGAGATACCACGAGAACCCTCCCGGCAAAAACAACTGTGCGCCGTGACAGTATCCAGGCAAAAGTTTATAACACAGTCCAAAAATGGACATACTGGTGTATACATGGATCATTTGGAGAAGCATCGTCAAGCAGGCGAAATTGTCAGAAAAGTTGTAGAAGAATCCAAAGAGCATATTAACGAAGGTGTAAAGCTCCTGGATATTGCGACCTTCATCGAAGGGAAAATTGCAGAATACGGGGCTGAAATTGCTTTTCCGGTGAATATCTCGCTCAATGAAATTGCGGCCCATTACACTCCCCCTGCCCAGGATGAGACAGTGGTGGAAAAAGGTGACTACGTGACTGTTGATATTGGATGCCATATTGAGGGGTACATTGCAGATACTGCCTATACCGTGAAAGCAGGAGAACCTGATGATGATCTCATAATGGCAAGCCGAGAGGGACTGGAGGCTGCACTTTCTGTTATTCGGGCAGGTATCACCACAGGCGAAATCGGGAAAGCCATTGAAAAAGTCATTACTGCTCACGGATTCTGTCCCATCGAGAATCTCACCGGTCACGGTCTGTCACAGTACTCCATCCATGCCTCACCTTCCATTCCCAATTTCGATGATGGATCTACAGTCAGGCTGAGGGAAGGAGATATCGTGGCTGTGGAACCCTTTGCCACCACGGGAGCAGGGAAGGTTGTGGATGATGACAAAGTCTATATTTTCAGCTTTGTTGCTCCCCGTCCCTTGAGGCTTGAGCCTGCCAGAAAGCTGATGTATCACATTCAGAATACCTACCCTCAGTTACCATTTGCAGAACGTTGGGTGGTAAAAGACAAGAAAGGAGAGTTCCTGCTGAGGCTGCTCCTAAAGAACGGTACACTATTCCCCTATCATGTGCTCAAGGAAAAGACGGGAGCTCCAGTCACCCAGGCAGAGCATTCAATAATTGTAACAGAAGAAGGATGTGAAATCTTCACATGAAAGGGGAGAAAGATTTTTAAGCCTTCATGTAGAATAAAGGGCAGAACAAAAGGACAGGATATACCATGTTCGAAGCATCATATCTGTGGCTCGAATTGATGAGTCTGGCTTTTTTCCTCTTACTGTCTGCTTTTTTCTCCAGTTCAGAGACCGCATTTCTCTCTTCCCGAAAAATCCGAATAAGACATCTGGCTGAAGAGGGAAATGCCAAGGCTGAAACGATCCGTCGCATGATGGAAGAGCCAGACAAGGTGGTTGCTGCGGTTGTCATCGGGAACAATATTGTGAATGTTGCAGCTTCTTCCATTGCAACATCCATGGCTATCAGCGTTTTTGGGAGTCAAGGGATAGGGGCTGCTATTGGCATTATGACATTTCTTATTCTGGTGGTGGGAGAGATTACTCCCAAGGGATTCGCCGTGAAAAATGCAGAGCACCTTGTCCTTACCTTTGCCAGACCGCTGTATGTAATAACCAGAGTACTCTCACCTGTGGCCACAGCCCTGAATGCCATCTCAAGAGGGGTCTCTCGCTTGCTCGGCGGGGAGATGGACAAGAGTGTTTTCCTGACAGAAGAAGAATTCAAGACATTTCTCACCATTGCAGAAGAGGAAGGAAGCCTGGAAGAGGAAGAACGAGAGCGCATCTATAATGTCTTCGAATTCTCGGACACAGTAGCCAAAGAAGTGATGACTCCTCGTACAGACATGATATGCCTGGATGTGAATACCTCACTGGAAGATGCACGCAACCTTATTGTCAAGAGCGGATTTTCTCGAATCCCCGTGTATGAAGATAATGTAGATCATATTGTGGGTATTCTGTATGCCAAAGACCTGCTGCGCACGGAGGGGAAGACCGTCTTGAGAGATCTGTTGCGAGATCCTTATTTCATTCCTGAGACAAAGAAGGTGGATGAACTCCTGGAGAGGATGCAGAAAAGCAAAGTTCACCTGGCAATCGTGGTGGATGAATACGGGGGAACTGCAGGCATTGTCACCATTGAAGACTTGCTGGAGGAAATTGTTGGAGAGATCTTTGATGAATACGATGTGACCAGGATTCCCATTCGAGTACTGGATGATCATACTGTTCTCATCAATGGCATGGTTCCCATTGACGAGGTCAATGAATTGCTCAATGTGAACATACCAGAAAATGGGTTTGAAACGATTGGAGGATTCATGCTGGATCAATTTGGCCACATCCCAGAAGAAGGAGAGAAAATCACCTACAACGGGGTGGATTTCGTTGTGTTCCAGACTGATAAAGTCCGCATCATGAAAGTCAAGGCTAAACGTGTCCCCCTCCCTCCTGATGAAAGGGAGGCCTGAGGCCCCTCAGACCGAATATCATGCCCAAGAACTGCATTCATGCGGATGCTCGGATATATAATTCATGTTTCATACCCTTAAATATCTATTTGTCACACATTCTCACAGAGTCACATCCAATCGCATCAGAATTTGAAATGTGCGGCTGCTAAAATATGAAAAGATCATAGCTACATATCCCAACACAGAAACCAATAGTCCATTCTGGTACCCTGATTTCTTAACGCAAAGTCTTAGAAAGATAAGGAAAGAATGGCAAAAAAGTGGGGAAATGTCAAGAAGAAAGATACATCAGAAAGGTGCGCGTGAGGTCAACATAGTGAAGTATATGACGTGACGTGCATTGATAACCTTTATATCAGTGCTCTGGTCTTGGAGAGTATGTTCTGTCCCAACTGCGGTCGATACATCCCAGCAGATAGCCCAGTATGTCAGTACTGTGGAGTGAACTTCACCCCCCGGGACAAGTTCCCCGCAGATAAGGTCGCAGCTCTGGCTGTAGTTGTGTTGCTGGGAGCATCTGCTGTTTATTTCATGAACTACAAGATAGAGGATGCAGACACCCTTGTGAGGGCAGCACTCAAAGAGATGCGCGAGGGGGATGAAATTCTCCAACTAGTGGAAGGGAGGCTAAATGCAGCAGAAGATATTCAGTTTGAATCAGACAGTCATTCGAAATCTGAATGGGAGTACGCTGTGAGGACAAAAGGAGAGATTCAACGTCTGCTCCCCTTGCTTGAAGATGCTTCTTCCTCGTATGAGAGGGCAGCAACTTTTCTTGTTTCTTGTAAAGGGCTGAGGCTTCCCGGGTGGTATCACGAATATGTGGAAACACAGCTGGAGATTGTCAGCATACGGAGAGAGTACTGTGATGTCCTATCAGAGGTTAGCGAGTCGTATATCATGTATTATGATTTCGCTTCCTGCTACCTTGACGGAGAACAACTTCTTCTTGCTGTCATGGTGGACATGAACAGAGGAAATGATCATTTAGAAACGAAAGACTATCAATTTGCCTTTGCAGCCTACGAATCTGCCATAGAAAGTCTCACAAATGCAGAGAAAGCCTATATTGCTGCCGCCAGAATTATCGATATTTCATATATAGATGACTCTCTGACCAACCTGGAGCACCTGGAGAAAGCACTGGACAGTCTATCTGAAGCTGCCCATCAACTGGAAATTGGGAACACAGAACATGCAAGTCTCCTGGCTGAATTGGGCATACAAGAGATGAGCTCTCTAATAGAAGTGAATAAGCTACAGCTGAAGAGAGAAGTCGCTGCATGGTATGAAATGCACATCACAGAGAAACAAGGGAAAGCTCAACAATTGAGGCAGGCTATTGAGGAATTAGAAGAGAAAGCAGAGTCTCTGAGGTCTCAAAGGTGATAGAATGGTGGCAACTGGCTGCAACATGTGTTTGAAAGGAGCAAAGATGGTGTTGTTTGTCACCGGTGTGTGTGGGTTTTCCTGCTGGTATTGTCCTCTCTCAGAAGAAAGATGGCAGAAGGATGTAGTATATGCAAATGAACGGCCTGTACTGTGTGATGACGATGTTCTGGAAGAAGCCCGCGCCATGAATGCACTGGGCACTGGAATCACGGGAGGCGATCCAGTGGGTTGCCTGGAGAGGACACTGCACTATGCAACGTTACTGAAGAAGGAATGGCCCGACCATCATATTCACCTCTATACTGCATCTCACCTGAAGGAGAAAACACTCGAGGTGATGGAAGGACTCATTGATGAATTGAGATTCCACCTCATCGATTTTTCAGACATTTCTTTTGTCTCCCGTGCGTTGAAATACCGGTTTGATGTGGGAGTGGAAATCCCCATGATCCCTTCAAGAGTCAGGGAGACCCAGCACCTCATCCAGCGTCTCAAGGGGATAGGTATCCACTTCATCAATATTAACGAGCTGGAATATGCAGACCGGACCATCGAGGAGATGCGAAAGCGAAAGCTGACACTGAGCAACGACACGTGTGTCATAGAAGAGAGCGGAAAAGCCGCTGCGCAGGTGGTGCAGGATGAAGTTGTGCACTACTGCACTGCTCACGATAAAGACAGTATCCAGCTGAGAAACAGGTTTATCCGTAGAGCAGCCCTCACACGTAAACCGTATGAAGATATTGAAGACGGAATGCTCGTGAAAGGAGTGATAGTATGTTGCAGCGGTAGAGCTGCCCGGAATATCAGGACACTGTTGCTGGAAAGAGTGGATGTTCCTGAAGCCTTCGTTGAGGTTCTGGGAGAGCGGGTTGAGACTCACTGGGCTCTGGCTGAAGAAGCTGTCCCCTGGATCAAACCCATGGAGGGCATCATTCAGATTGGGATAGAGAAGAGGTATCCTACGTATACCAACCCATTAATAGAATACATTCCACTCTAGTCCTGCTGAACCCACGGCCATGAACCTCATGTCACTGCCACCTGGTTGTTACAATCCAGGTTCTCACATTTCTCCTGGCAACATGAGCCTGTTGCTATTTCGGCCTGCGGCGACCCCATTTGTCCAGCGCAGATCTGAGCTCTGGAGAGGTCTTGGCTTTCTCCTCCAGTGATTCCCCGTCCATGGTTGCTTCGATAGCTTGCATTGATGCTCGTGCACCTGCCCGCGTACCCTGAGGATGACCATGTATCCCTCCACTGATGAGTAAAATCATATCAAGCCCGTAAATATCAATGACATCAGGGACCAATCCTGGATGTAGCCCTCCTGATGACACGGGGAATGCACTCCTGATGGAACCCCAGTCCTGTCCCAGGAGCATGTGTTCTCTTGCTGGAGTCTCTTTCTCTCTGAGAACATCAGCAATGGAGGTGACTTCTTCTCTGCTTCCCACAAGCTTTCCCACTGCTGTCCCTGAGTGCAGCTGGTTTACCCCAATCAGCCGCATCTCCTTGGCAATGAACTGCATGGTGATTCCATGCCGAGGATTTCTGTCCAGGGCTGCATGCATGGCCCGATGCGCGTGGATGGCAATTCCCAGGTCCCCAAGATACTCCCGCATAGTCATCAAAGCTGCAGTGCCCACGATCACAACATCCATCATGGCGTAGTCAAATCCAGCCTGATGAAGAAGGTCAGCCCTCCGTTTCATTTCCTCTGTTTCAGCTGTAATATTAATGAACGCCCCTTTCCGATCCCCAGTCTCATTTTCTGCCTTATCTCTGTATTTAGCCAGAAGATTGACTCTTTCTTCAAACCTATTGAACTTCACGGACGTTAAATTCTCATCATCCTTCACAAAATCAAAACCGCCCATCCAGGTTTCATAGCCTATTTCCGCATGTTCATGGGCACTGAATCCTATTTTGGGCTTGGGAACAGCTCCAGTCAAGGGTCTCTTATGCACTTTCCATATCTTTCTCAGTCCCTCTATTCCCAAAATTGGGCCTTTGAAATACTTAATGTAATCCTGAGGAAATCGGCAGTCTAACAATCGCAAGTTCTTGATCCCTTTCATACCAAAAATGTTACCCGCTATTCCACTTTTGAGCTGGCAAAAGTTGCCATCTTCCCATAGGTCTCGAGGATATGCCACCTTCACATAGGTTTCTGTTATATCAAATGCCTTGGCTTTGAGAGCCTCCATTCTGGGTGGAAGGCTGGTCAGAGTTGTCCAGGTTCCAGTGGAGCTCTCAGATGCTATCCTTCCCGCAGATTCCTCCTTGGTCATTCCTTCAGGTGATTCAAAGTAATAAAGAGCAACAAGATCATCCCTGGCCGGGGTATAGTCGACATCTACAAACTCGTTGTACCAGTCAATACTCATGGTATTGAGAAGAATTCTTACAATATAAACCTATGCAGCCGCGAGCAGTCCGATTCCACTTTGAAATCAGTGGAAACCCTCCCGTTTATTTTGGAGGGCGCCGTTTCTTCAAGAATAAGCCCAGCATGACCGCCACGCCAAAACTGCCTCCTCCTGTAAACATTCCGGCCAGAAAATACTGGTATTCTGTGGGAGTTCCAGGTTCCACCACGGAGGGGGTTTCTGTCGGAGTTGAGCTGGAAGGTGGTGTAGTTGATGGTGGCTCTGTTTTCTGTTCTACCACTGTAATATATATGGTCTTGCTGTCTGTGAACTTGTTCTGGATTTCATCCCGGTAAACCAGCTTTACCTGGACCAGATATTTTCCCGGTGTGGCATTCTCAGTGAACACAGTCATGACAGTAGATTGGGTGATACCTGCCTCTACCTGACGAGGTGGATCTTGCATCTTGTAGGTCAGCCGGCTGTCAGGGGCAGCGTTCAGCTCCTCTACGAATGCAGTGGATGCACCGTAATTTCTCAATTGTACCGTGAGGGTGACATTTTCCCCCTGGAGTACTTCAAACTCCGATTCTGGCAAGAACAGCGCAAGTTTGGGATCCTGCCTCTTGATGACCAGAGTGGTAGACTTTTGCATGAGAAACGGTTCACATCCCTTGAGGCATGGGCCCTTCTTGCCTGCTGCAATAATGGGAATTCTCACTTCTCCGGCAGGGGAGTTGGCCTCCACGGTAATGTCTATGGTTGCAGTGACTTCCGTTCCGAAGGAGATTTCTTCGCCCAGATCAATGGGGTTTTGTTCATCTGCAGATATGTCCAATCGCTGCAAGAAGGTGGAATCAATCTGTGCAGTGTCTACATAGACCTTGATATTCCACATGGTAGTCTGTGTATGCACCAGTGTAACCGTTATTTGTCCCGTTTCCCCGCTTCTGATTTCAACCTGGTCAGGGACAGTCATATTCGGATCCCGATACGCAGTCACTGCAGCTAGCATCAAAATGCATAGTACTAGTGGGAGCTTCATTGTGGTGTGAGAAGAGTGAAGCCTTTTAAAGGTTTCGAAGCTCCTATTAAGATAACAGCTTTCCGGACTAAGGCACTATTATCACCACCTGCATATGACTAAATCAGGAGCAGGTGCATGACACCTCCGGATGCCAGAGGAATCCTCAGATTATCATCGAGAGGACTGGGCAATAATTCAACGAGAGTGGCCGCTGCAGCTCCTGCCACACCTATCCACCCCAAGGCATACCATCCCACCACAGAGCACACACCAAAACATGCTCCACTCCCTTCAAGAGACTTTCCGTAAATCCGATGCGCCCCATATCGAGTCCCTACAAGTGCAGCTGCCGAATCGCCCAGAGTCAGAAACAGCAGACTGGAAACTGCCACAGGTTCTGAGAACAAAGCCACCACGAGGAAAGCTGCTGCTGAAAAGCATGTTGCTCCAGTAATGTGCGTTTTTTCGTGGTCTCTTGCGAATCTGCCGATCAGTTTGAGCAAGAACTGATTGAAATCCTTCCAAGTCGCGCGCAGTGCTTCGATAACCATGGCGCCCACTGCAACAACTCCCAGAAACAGCAACGTGAACTCCCTGGATGTCAGCCAGTAAATCACAGGAACACACAATCCAATGACATGTATGAGTTTCCGCTTCAACTCAAACATTATCTCCCTCGATCATGCCAGAATTGGCAATCAAGATCTGAGAATCATAATTGAAGTCCTGTATACATGCAGTATCATTTAGATAGCCATGCCAGTATATTACCAGCCCTCTCCCAAAGAGGTTGACGTAGTATTTGAGCTGTCGGTGATAGTCCCCTTTCATCTGAATATTGTCTCCAAAGGACGCCTTGCTTTCTACCCAATGAACTGCATTTCCATTGACAGTGAAACATTCCTGCAAGAGGAAGTCGGGTGTTTTCTTGTAAAGGTCCCGAACCTCACCTTCTGTAATGTATGAAACACCCTGTTCATCCAGCCACTGACTGATTCTGCCTTCAGCAGACTTACCATTCTTATGTTGAATCTCTATCGCTTCAGGTGAGTACACCACCTCTTCAGCGAGGACTTCCATAATCTCTTTTCGTATTCTGGAGTCTTTGATCTTCTCCGGATTCCGGAGGTATTCATAGAATTCCTTTCTTGTGACTCCACCTTCCCTCAAGACAAAAGAAGAGAGCAGGACAGGAGGGAAGTGCCTCTCCTCTGAAAGTTGCAGCAAGCTCTTCCCCTTTTTCCACTGCTCAAGCAGACGCGAACTCTGCCGTTTCAGTCCATGATAATCTCGTTTTGTTCTCCTTACAATTTTCTGAGATAAGATTGCAAATAGTACTTCTTTGGGAATCTCAAATTTGCTGGAAAGGTTAAATACATCCCCTTTTTTATTTAATCTGCGATAAATGCGAAGGTATAAATCCTCATTCATTGCTCATCCTTTCGCCAAAACCTTAAAAATGTTTCGTCCGGAATCCATTTCATGAGAATATGTGGTGGAACCAGGGTGGGAGAGCTAGCAGCGTCCATGGGAATGACCCTGCAACAGGGGACCATGGCATGTTCTCACCCTGAAGGAACCAGTGAGAATATGGTGTGCGATGCAGACCTTTACGGGATTCCTAATCCTGCTCAGTACTTGAATGCTCTTTTTGATCAAGGAAAAGATCCTATTGATGGAGCAAAGATCATATTTGATACTGTTGAAGGTGGATACGCCTGCGCTGCAAGAAAAGATGGGGTCACCTATCTCTTGAGGGATCCTGTTGGATTAAAGCCACTGTATTACTGTGGATTGAATTTCGCCTCCCAGAACGTAATATGTGGCCAGCCTGTGCTTCCCGGTGAAGTAGTCCAGCTGCCGAATTCAATTCGTTACCGCCATGTACTGGAGGAGACATCCACTGATGACCCTGCAGAAGTCCTGGACATGCTGCGGAAGACTACAGGAAAACAGGTTGAGAGAGGATCAGCCCTCATGTTTTCAGGTGGAATCGACAGTACAGTACTGGCATTTCTCACTGATAGCCTGTTGATCAGCTGCGGCCTGCAGTCCTCTCAGGATATTGCAAATGCCAGGGAGGCAGCATCCATCCTTGAAAGAGAACTGCTGGAAATAGTGGTGTCCCCACAAGACATCGTCAGGGCAATTCCTCATGTGTGCGCTTTGCTTCCTGAGATAACGCTCCTGAACGTTGAAATCGGGCTGCTCCTCTTTTTTATCTGCCAGGAATACAAAGGAACACTCCTCATATCTGGCCAGGGAGCAGACGAGCTCTTCGGTGGATACTTCAAGTACGAGAGAGCATACAGGGAGGGGATTCATGTGAACTCCATGATGAAGAGAGATCTTGAAAACATCCATCTGGGATTGGAGAGGGATCATGAGGTTGCTGAGCATTTTTCAAAGACAATACGGTATCCGTACCTGAATCTACATCTCATAGAAGCTGTATTGGGAATTCCCGCATATCTTCATTTTGTCCCTCGGAGAAAAGAATTCCTCAGGAAGATGGCAACAATGGCTGGCATTCCCGGAACACTTGTTTCCAGACCCAAGAAGGCACTGCAGTATGGAAGCGGCATCCACCACATTGTAAAAAATCACACCTCGCTCCTCAATGCTCTGTCAGGTAATCACTGCCAGAAGCGGATGTGAGATCGGCCCAAGGGACCGATCTCGAGGGGGGCGATAGTACATTGTGCCAGTTTAGCTATCGAGCTGAACGGTACAAATCTTTATAAAGACTTTCTGTATAAAAAAACATGGGTAGATAAAGTGAGCAGATTGACTGAACCACAGAAGGCAGACATTCGTCACAGCATTTATGAGCAACTCGTTCAGGATGAAAGGGTCTCTCTCACCAGCATATCACGGAGACTGGGGCTGGCCAGGAATACCGTGACTTCTCATTATACGTACATGGTTGACCATGAAATACTCTTTCCTCCCGGACTGCGACTCAAGATGTTTCAGGATCTGAAAGAATATGTATACTTCATGAAGTTTGAGAAACCCATGAGAGTGTTTCAGGAACTCGAAGGAAATCCGGAGGTGATTTTTCAGTGTCTGACTTCAGGTGCTTTTGATCTCATCGTATTTACAGAGTCACCCATGGACTTTGAGTCCCACCCCAATTTTAGAGGAACAGTCCTGGAAGGGTTTCGAGGTAACTACTCCTTCACCCATGTAACCCGAACCACCTACCGTGATGTGCTTGATGAATTCAAGAAAACCCTCCATGAAGAAGAACTGGAACCAGGATGTCTCCCTATAGACCTACTCCCCAGAGAGATTATCTGGACTGATCTGGAATGGCGATTGTACTACGATCTGAAGTATAACATGAGGAGGACGTTTACCGAGATCGTGAAGAAGCACAAAATATCAAAGTGGCTCTTCTACCAGAGCTACAATCGGGTAAAAGAGAATTGCATTGTCACAGTTCCTTACTACCCTGAAGGGGCTTCCATGTATGCAGATTTCTATCTTCTCCTGAAAACTGATTATGAGAAAGGGCTGTCAGATTTCTTCCTGCAACTCCCCTGCACTGGATTGACCTTCAAGGTGGAGGATCATCTCGCTGCCTGGGTTAACATTCTCCGCAGTTCTTCTTTCAAGGAATTCTTCGGCACTCTTCACTGGATGCAGGACAACGGAATAGCAGAAGACATAAAATATGTGCTTCCTATTTACCAGAATAGAAGGGAGCAGCCGCTGTAGAGGGAACCGAGGGTTCCGTCGATTCAACATACACTGCCTGGTTATACGTGCTGCAGCTTTCCAGGACGTACCCCTTTCTTGAATGGGAGGATTCTATCTGGTAGAACTCTGGAACTGGAAATCAAAAGGTTTATAAGCAGAGGAAAACCCTCAAATTAGGTGAGAACATGGTTACAGCATTTGTCCTGTGTGTGACTGACGCAGGAAAAGAGAGAGAGGTAGTACAGAAGATGAAGAGCATGCCGTATGTAGAAGAAGCGTACGTGGTGTACGGGGAATATGATGTCATAGCGAAAATTGCTGTAGACGAACTCAAGAAATTGGACACCTTCATAACAGAAAATGTGAGAACCATCGCATCTGTTCAGATGACTTCAACGATGATTGCTATATGATCATGGATTTCATACAGACTCCTCAAGTATCCGCCACAGTTCGTCCTGTTTCACTGGTTCAAGATTTCTGTCCTCTGTGATTTCACCAATTACTGCCACTGCTATCCCTTCTTCGCTCAGTGAGTCCAGCAGCAAAGGAGTGGCATCAGGGGGAGCTGTAATAAGCAACGAACCTGAACTGATGAGCCTCAGTGGGTCTACAGAAAGCGCAGAACAGATGGCCCGGGTCTCCTGAGATACTGGAATTTTGTCCACGTCTACAGAGAACCCAACGTGGGAAGCATCAGCCAGTTCATGCAAAGCCCCAGCTATTCCTCCTTCTGTGGGATCGTGCATGGCAGTCGCATATGTCCTTGAAAGCAGGGCTTCCTTCACTATTGAAATATGAGTGAGGTATTTCTGTGCCCGCTTTAGAAGAGACGCATCCACCTTTTCTTTGAGCACATCATAGAAATCTGTGGCCAGGATGCTGGTTCCCTCGATGGCTGCCCCCTTTGTCAGGAGAATAGTATCGCCCAAATGAGCACCAGCAGAGGTCACCACAGTGTCTGCTGTTCCTGCCATTGTTCCCACTACGATGGGTTCACTGAAAGGAAAGACTTCTGTGTGCCCCCCCACGATAGCCACATTGAGGGACTTGGCCTCGGCTGAAATATCTGAAGCTATTCTCTCCAGTTGGTCATCAGTATATGCCTCGGGGAGTAATATCACAGACAGGAAAAACTGAGGGGTGGCCCCCATACAGGCTACATCATTGGCATTGACATTGACGCAGTACATGCCGATATTGTCTATGGCTCCTGTGATGGGATCTGAAGCGAGTACAAGGTACGTGCAACCCAGGTCTATGACTGCAGCATCCTCACCCAGTCGAGGAGGAACACATACTTTTGGATTCAGTGCACCCAAGTGAGGCAGAACAAAATTCTTGAGCCTTTCTGGCTCCAGCTTTCCTCGCATCATAGTTGTGGTTTCATGTGAGAAATAAAAAGGTTTACTGTCTATCTCCCCATCTCTCTGTTGCCATTTGAGGAATGATAAATGGTGGAGATAAGAATCCTATCCCCTTTCTGAAGAAGAATTGTCGGAGGTGTCGCTATATCACGTACTGGATACGGCGATGGGCTCTTTCTCATATCGCATCAGCGTGATCACTGTGGAGCAATCATAGTTCTCATGAGACAGAATAAAACACCTTTCCGGACAACTCACGTGCTGCTGAGATCAGGCTAGCTGTTCAGAATTGCATGCCACCGGCTCCAAGAAAAGGAAAGAATTAAAAAGGAAATGTGATGAGGTGGACTACTTTGACATGTAGATTTCAATAGAGGACACGTTCGATACAGAACCATCTTCGCGCTTGACTTCCTCTGTTCCAATCTTAATGTCGTCGACCTTGAGCTCCTGAATGAACTTGTTCCTGACGATTTCAGACACGTCAACAGCCTTGGAGATAGCCCTCCCTCTGGCCTTGAGCACCACCTTGTTTGAATTTCCAATATTGAACTGAGTTACGGCAGCGAGCACGTAGCTCATCACCGGTTTTCTACCGATGTACACGACGTCTTCGTCTTTCACTTCTTGCTTCGTTTTCTTCTCCGGCATGCAAACACCTCGTACTGTGTTCAGTCTTTCCTATATATAGGTTTCTATGAGAGTGATCCAAGAGAACACAGAAGAAAGAACTCGCTCATCTCACTCGGAGAGATTCACTCTGTATGTCGCTCAAACACCTTGATAGTCTTCCCGCGTCCCTGGAACCCAAGCGTTTTCAGCAGGGCTACCAGCGCGTCTTCTTTTGGTATGATTGCCCATACCTCTTTCATGCCCCTCTTTTTTGACTCACAAAGGGCTGCGCGAACGAGTTGAGCATCACAATCACAGTAGGCAATCTGTGAAGCAACTCCCAGTGCCTCTTCAACTGCAAAATCAACCAGTATGAGCCGCTCTTGATCCTTGCTTGTGGCAGCAAAGAGGAGGTTCAAGAGCTCCTCTGTTGGAGTATAAAACATGAAACTGGTTGAAATCACTGAAGCATGCTCTTTGAACATCCTGGACTTTCCCAGCACAGAGAGGGCTTCTTTCCCTGTGATTGCTCTGTACGGTACGGGGGACACATCCAGAAGCGTGCAGGTCAGCGGTGTGAATGTTCCAACATGGATGAATCCCATCTTTCTCACCAGGTTCTCGCTGGCTTCATTGTCCACAACAGCCAGCCTCACCAGGGGAGTCTGACACTGGGAAATGCAGTACTCAGTCAATTCAGTTGCAATGCCCTGCCTCCTGTACTGAGGGTGGACTCTCACTGCACCGAGATGCCCCTGATTGTCTCTTGAGGAGGTACACCGTATCATTCCCACAGTGGTGCCTTCACTCTCATATACACAGAGAGAACCCTCTTCAACCCACAGAGACAGCAGATCCAGAACGTAATCTTCCTCATTTACGGCAGTACACAATCGTCTCAGGTCCTCCTCATCAGCTTTGACAGCTTTCCGTATCATTATCCTCGGTAGAAGAGCAACAGATTTAAGCCTTTGTTCCAACACGGCTCATGGACATCACAGCGTACGGCCATCCCAATGTGCTGGCTACCCACCGCACCACTATTGAAGTGACCACAGAGGACTGGCTGACCCGGAAAGGTGATTGCATTATAGGAGTTCGCGCTTCTCATGCGCTATCTGATTTGAAAGATGAGCTATGTTCCCTGAGAGGCTCCCATCTCGCTCTCGAGATCAGAGCAGACGATATAGTAGAGAGAGTTACTGGCTTTGTCCATCCCTCATTGCAGTTCACCGACAATAAAGCCATCATCATGAGGAAAAGTTCATTTCTGTGCCCCAGAACTCTCATGATTCATGCTTCAAAAGCTGCCATAGACTTGAGGAGAGATCTTATCAACAAAATGAAGGATCCTCACGAAGAAATGCGCATTACTCTTTCTCGCCGTCCCTGATTTCTCGGGTCACCCCAAGAGTCCGTGGACTTCTACCAATACTCATCTTGCAGCTATGTGAGAACTTTTACCATAGTCTGAACTTGCAAATCTTGAAGTATCGTTGAAAATCACATGTAATTCTCACTTATTACCGAAAACTTTATAAAGATACTACTCCTTATTAGAAGAATAAGATGAATAGGAGGAAAAAGATGTACAACAGAACCCTGATAATAGTTGTTCCTCTTCTGGTCTGCATTCTGATTTCTGTAGCTCCTTGTCCCCTTCACGCCACAACATCCTGGACAGTGATGGTATACATGGACGGAGACAACAACCTGGAACCTTCTGCTATTGATGATCTCAATGAGATGGAAGCTGTGGGTTCCACATCCAAGGTCAATATTGTAGTTCAGATTGATCGACATGATGCGTATGACAACTCCAATGGAGACTGGGATACTGCCAAGAGATATCACGTCACCCACGATGCCAACGGATATGACAACCTCATTACTTCTGACATGGTTGGTGACCTGGGAGAGGTTAACATGGGAGACCCCAGTACCTTGGTTACCTTCGTACAGTGGGCACAGGCCACCTACACGGCAGATCACTACCTCCTGATACTGTGGGATCATGGATCGGGATGGAAGGGAATCCCTGCTCCCGTTAGAGCAGTGTGCGTGGATGACACAGATAACGACGAACTCTCACTATCGGAAGTGAGAACAGCTCTGAACAGCATCACCTGCAATGGAGACTGCCCCCTTGACATTGTGGGGTTCGACGCATGCTTCATGGCTATGGTGGAAGTAGATCATGAGATTTTGCCCTTCGCTCACTATGCTGTGGGTTCAGAAGAATATGAACCGGGAGATGGCTGGGACTACATTGAATTCCTGGACTTTCTGGTCAACAACCCGGAGGCTTCGCTGGGAGCTGTCTGCAACAGCATCGTGAAGACGTACATTGATTTCTACGGAAGACTGGGACCTGAAACCCAGTCTGCAGCACATCTCAACCCCACCAGTACAGTTGTAGAAGCTCTGGATACATTTGCCCAACACCTGGCTGGAGCAAAAGGATACGAACCTGTAATCCAGACAGCCAGGACTCATACAGAAACCTTTTCGGATTTAGACTACGTTGATTTGTACCATTTCGCTCAATTAGTAGCTGGTTCTGTACCTCACCCTGCTCTCCAGCGCGATGCAGGTCAGGTAATGAAAGCCATAACCAATGCAGTTGTTGCAGAGAGTCACGGATACGGGAACCGCAATGCTCACGGGATGTCCATTTACTTTCCTTCCACTTCAACGGGTTACCAATCAATCTACGAAACCTCCACTGCACTGGCTGAAAGGACGTTCTGGGACGAGTTCCTGAAGCAGTATTACAGCACGACCTATCCACTCAGTGCAACTCTGGTTGCGGAGCCAGACCTCGTCTTTTCAGGCGATACAGTGACGGTCAAAATGGAAGTGACCAACCTCTCAGGTGCAACCATAACTGCTGTCGCTCCTTCCCCTTTGACAATGATAACTATAGGGGCTGCCTCAGCAGTACTGAGTTCAGGTCCGACTCCAGTGAAAGCTGATCTGGTCAGTGGTCAACCTGTCGTTTTCGTCTGGGAATACCAGGTTTTTTCAGGGAATTCGGGAGGCACAATAATATTTTCGGGCAATGCTCATGGAACAGATAGCGCAACCTCCGAAACAGTGTTTTCTCCTCTGGCACTATCCAACAAGGTCACGATTCCTGCTCCCGCTCAGGTGATTAATAACCCCACAGACAACAACGAACAGATCCAGTCTCTGGCTAACAATCGAATACAGGAAGTACGAACCATACTGGAGTCGCTCAATCAGCAGTTTGCTTCATTGGAGAGTGAAGGAAAAGACACTACTCCATGTGAAGAGTTGCTCCAGGAGGTAGAAGAGTATCTCAGGCTCGCTGAAGAGAACTACCAAAGAGGAAATTACATTGCAGCCAACTACTGGGCACTGCAGGCAACAGCTGCCATGGAAAAGGCTGAAAAGTGCCTTGACGAATTGTGAAGTGAAAAAAGTCGCAGAAGAATGTCTCCAGAAAAGAGGACTGAGAGATAAGAGATCACCCCGCATTCCTCCTTCATCTTTTTTTTGAGGGAACATAAGTCGTCTCACTGGTCATCCCGGAAAATGAAACGAAATCACCAGAATTCTGAAAATCACGTTTGGTTCTTAATCTGTTCCTCAAGAGAAGCAAGCTGTTCCTCATAATCTTTCTTGTTGATTTCCCCATAGACAAACCGCGCCTTGAGCTGCCGCATCTCCTCTCTGATCTCATCCTCAGTACGCACAGGGACAGGCTTTTTCGTCTTCGTGACATACAGTGCCCCTCCAACGCCGAGTGCAGCTAAGAGTCCCACCACTACCAACACGTTCCCTCCTCTCCTTTCAGCAGGAGCATCCGTAGGTTGTGGAGTGACCGGGGTAATCTGCTGAATGAGGGAATCGACCTGTGCCATCATGACAGTGTCTCCCAGCTGAGAAAAGAGCTCTCGGGCCTTCGTATAGTGATCCACAGCCTCCTGGTAGTTTCCCACATCAGCCTGTTCATCTCCTCTGTCAAGCTCACTGTATGCTTCAAGGTATGTAGTGCACCTTTCAATATACCCATCGACCTCATCTGTAGATATCTGATGGAGCTGGTACACAGCCTGTACTTCAGTGAACTTCGAACCTGCCTGTGCATAGTTTTTGTCCTGATACAGTGTGAGAGCTTCTTCAAATACAGGGAGTCCGATTTTCATCCCTTCAATACGGTCCAAATAAACACTGCATTCAGTGACCTTCTCATAGAAATTCAGCGATTGATAGATTTCCTGAGCCTGTTGAAACTTCTCAACTGCATTATCGAAATCATGAAGTGTGTATAAGTTCACTCCATCTGCAAACAGGTTGTCAGCAAAAGCCTGAGACAACAAGTCAAAGGACACACTGATCTGGATGTTGTATCCAGCAGGAACAGAACCCATAGACCAGAAGATTGAAGATGTCTCTCCAGAAGTGACCTTCCCGTCTGCAGGAAAGTAATTCCTCAATTTGGTCCCTGCAGGCAGTTCAGTTGTGACGTTGAGCTTCTCAATGGGAAAGTTGTATCCCGTGAGCAGGGTGAAACTCCCTTCTGTTTCTCCGATGTCCACAGCCTTCCAAACGTCCAGCTCGCAGGTGAAGTGATATTCTTCTCCCTGGACCAGACGTTCTCTGAAGGTGATTTCCATAAGGGGGACACTTTCCCTGTCAATCATCCGTGAATTGAGACTACCCTGAGCATCTGACACTACCACATCATTCACATACGCCCTCTTTGAAAAAAAAGCATGGAGAATCATGCTCTTCACAATGCCTTCAGGTAGAATGGTAATGTCCCACGTTGCTTTCAAATTCCCTGAAGGCAACAGAACATAGTACTGGTCAAACTGTGTAATAGTGATCTTCTCCTGAGCAGGAACCATCATGAGATGAGGAATAACAATGCCTATCAGGAGCAACCCTTTGCTATTCATCTCTTTCTCTACACAACTTCCATATATATGGTTTGTGGTTTCTCTGTCTTGTCCTGGTCTTAACGTATATCCGAACCTTTATTACACAATCTCTCTCATTTTGTATGTGATTGCAGGCATAGATCTGGCTGGAATTGAATCCCGTCCCACGGGACTGTGTATCCTTAACACGGAGGTGTATCTCCACACTGTGTATACTGATACAGAAATCCTCACCATACTGAATCAGAATAATATTGCTCTGGCAGCACTTGACGCTCCTCTCTCATTCCGGGGAGAACACTTCAGAGACGGTGACAGAGAACTCAGAGCCCACTTCCCCATCCTTCCTCTCACCTTTAGGGGGATGCAGTCTCTCACTCAAAGAGGTATAAGATTGAAGAATTCTCTCTCCTGCAAGGTGATTGAGGTGTATCCTCACGCGGCAAAGAAAATCCTGGGCATTGTCAGAATGGAAGATGTCACTTCCTACGGAATTGACGTGATCCCGTCCAACCTTCATGAACTGGACGCAGCAGTAGCTGCCCTAACAGGAGAATTCTATCTTCAAGGACGCTATACTGCTTATGGAACCCAGGACATGATCATCGTCCCACGGTTCTGAATACTTCTTTCAAATCCTCAACAGAATTCAAGATGAGATCTGCATCTTTTAAGGTTTTTCTGGTTCCTGACCCGGTCAAAACACCAATGGTAAAACACCCTGCCTCGTTTCCTGCTTCAATCTCGTAGTGGTGATCTCCCAGAACCACAGTTTTCTCAGGCTCCGATCCCAGGCGTCTCACTGCTTCCAGCATGTGGTCAGGATGGGGCTTGACCCGTTCCACATCATCTCGTGCCAAAAGAAGATCCACAAACTGCTCCAGGCCACATCTCTTGAGTACCTTCAGTGCCACTGCTCGATGATTCCGGGTAATAATCCCTATCTTCTTTTTCTTTTTTTTCAAAATCTGCAGGACAGTTTTTGCTCCCTCAATAAGCTGGGCCCTGGAGGCAGCTTCCATTTCCACCTGCTCCAGGTATGTCTCTGCCTCTTTCTTCAGGCCTTCTCCATCCTGGCTGTGACTGTCGAGGTAGGACACTGCCTCTCGAATAGTCTCAAGGGTGGACCTGGTCTCTTCCAGAAGCTCAGGTGGATATCCCCATCTAACAAGAATGCGGTCCACCTCTTTCCTGATCTTCACAAAATCCAATTCCATGGTCACCAGTGTGCCATCCAGATCAAAGAGAAACGTGTCAGGGGTCTTTACCGCAGAAGCTGCAAACATGATCCCTCCACTGGTAATTTCAAAAGGATACCATAAGGTTGAATGCTTTCTGTCCAGGAACTTGAAAATGCGCATATATCTATGTATGGTCCCAATTTCTGTCAATCGTATCTCGATGACGGAAGACACCAGAGATTTCATCTTGGTGAGAAAATCCTCCGTCTCCTTGGTAGGAGTAGCCAGGAGCAGCGAGCTGACACTGTGGTCTTGGAGTTTTCTTGCCAGTCCCTCGGTGAACTTCATGATGTTCCTCTCTTCCATAGCCACCATCAGCACTGTCAAAGAATCCACCACCACAAGAGCAAGGGAGGGAGTGACTTCCTGTATGATCTGGGCGAGTCCTATGTTCAGTTCAGATGGATCACCGACATTTTCGATTTCCATGAGGCCCAGACGTCCATCGCTGAGGTACTGAGAAACATCCCATCCAAATAGCTTTTCCTGTGAGCGCAGCGCATTGACCTGACTCTTGGAGGCCATTATAATGGCTGATTTCCCTCTTTCCAAGGCTCGATGTACCAACTGCTGGGCAAGAATGGTTTTCCCACTTCCAGGAGGACCCACAATCAAGATGCTTATTCCTGGAGGAAGTTCCAGTTCCAGTATCTCTGTTGGAGCAAGCTCTTCTGTCACCGAGGGTTCTTTGCAGGTTACCTTTATAATATTACCGGAAGACGGTAAATTCCCTCAGAGAGAGTGGAGACAATACTGTGCAAAGTTATGGCTGCGTTCTGATCCCTACAGTTCCACACACGGGCCTCAGATCTTCATAGCCCAAATGAATTTCTGTCTCTTTTTTTCTCTGTTTTTCCTGAGAATAGACCCGCAGGCTACCGATTCAGCCTCGATGATCTCCAGGTGAGAAAATGCCCCAACAACCCAGTTGCCACCGGGTTCATGAACTTGACAAATCCCAGCAGTGGCTCTTTTCCACAGCCAATCTTCTCCTTAAAGCCATAGGTGGTGGTGCCAAAGTAGATTCTCTTCTGTTTCCGTTCAATGGCTGTTCGTATCCCCTCGTAGTACAGCAGAAAATAGGCCTGATACTGTCTGTATCCAGGATCCACGCCCGGAAACTTGTGGACTGCTGCTTCCTGGGAGTTCAATACCAGTCCAGTTGCCAGAGGTATGTCATCTTTCAGGAATACGGTGAGTTCTGCCGATTTCTCCATGTTTTTTTCCAGAGCTTCATAGAACGGCACACTGAGATGCATGCGGAAGTCACGGTGTTCCTGGCACAAATACGCCTGTAATCTGTGAGCTGTGGCTCCCCATTTTGACAGTTCACTGGTAAGAATGTGCCTGATTTTCCACCGCTTTTCAGCCCTGTTGAGAGTCTTCCTGATGCTCCTCCTGTTGCTGGAATCGAGAGATTCCAGATAGTCCTCAAAATCAGAAAAGCCGAGATCAATATATGTTCTATCAGGTTCGTGGTACGGTGAGAATCCCCTGAGATGTCCCTTGATGAGATCGGCTTCTTCTTGTTTAAGATCAAAGATCAGTATTCCTTTGATCTTTTCCAGCTCTAAAATCTGTTCTACGCCTCCCAAAAGAAGCGCAACATGTTCAGGGCTCTCCAGAAAGAATGATGATGCAGTGCCCAGGGGACTCCCTACCTCCAAGAAAGGAATGCTGATCCCGAACTGCTTCTCAACAAAGGGGCAGCAGCCAAGCACTGCTGTCAGAGCATTCTTCTGCCTGAGTGCCACGTAATACATGTCCCGCATACAGGAGTCTTCCACAGCCCTGTACCAGCCGTGACAACACTCGGGAAACATACTGTCTGCTACTCTGTTCCACTCTTCCTCTGTAAAATCACGGACAGTCGTGTGTATTGATACCTCCGGTTCCTCATTCATTGCTCATCCACCTCGAAAACTCGCACAATCTTCAAGTACGGTTCTTCTACTTCAAACCCTGCATCAATCAGGCTCTGCTTCTCCGGTTCCCGGTATTCAGGGACATAGCAGACTATATGGCTCGAAGGAGAGACTGTCGATATAACATCATTCACAGCCTCTTTGGATATACCACTGGCAGGATCAACCATGAACTCCAGATTCTCATAGGTTAACCACAGCTGCTCAAAGGAAAAGTAAGCACAGATGATTCCATCACGTTCAATAACATACCGTCTGTCGTGTTCTCCCGTGAACACATGCAGAAGACCGAGTAGTTTCATCATTATTCCCAAACTGAAGTCCTCGGGAGTCTTGTCCTCCAATTCTACAATTTCAGGAGGAGTAGTTTTCATATAGAGATCGAACACTCCTTTCTCATCTCCTTTGAAGCGCCTGAACCCTTCAATCTCTCGGTTCTCGCGTCTGCTGGATGGTTCCTTCTTAAACAGGATATTTCTCACGTATGGAATATATCCTGCCCGGGTATTTGCTTTCAGTGATGCCACATTTTCTTCCCTGAGGTTCCCAAAAAATCGCCGTGCTCTTCCCATGTAGTGATTTACTGTAAACTGCTTCAGAGCAGTCCCTACTCCCTTCTTCTGGAGGTTTTCCCTTACTGCAGTCATCTCCGTGTACCAGTGATCTCCCCGTGCATTCATGAGAACCATCTGGGTAATACCCAACACAGTGGATCCATCATAGTACGCAAATATGTCCTGCAGATTCCTTATATCGCCGAATAATTTCTGCAGCAACCGGATTCCCAGATACTGGATCTTCATTCTCCTCTTGGTCACTCTATACTGCCCTCCAATGTGGTGGAGCTCCCTGCCAAAGGCGTTGTTTAAGATGTCCACGAATTGATCCGTGTCAGAGATACGAAGCCTCCGAATCACGAGTTCACCTCACACAGGACTGCACGCAACTTGCCTCTTCCTGTTCTGGAAATGTCCTCTACTGGCATAACCTCTACCTCTATGGGCTCTGGAAAACACCTCTTTGCTTCTCTTACAAGTGTTTTCGTCACATCATCATGGTAATTCGCTTCTCTAACCACTTTTATCAGGAATTCGTCCTTCTTCTTCTGTATAATCTGAAATTTGGAAACGTACAGGTGAAATATCAGGTCCAGGGGGTCGAATACGCGGGGAGAAACATGACCGCCCGAAGGCAAGACCAGATACTCATCTTTCCGTCCTTCAATGCTCTTGAACACTGGCAGTCCTCGACCACAGGGGCAGGGTTCTTCATCGAGTGCGCCGTAGTCACCCGTCCTGTACCGTATGAAAGGCATGGCCCTGTTTCTGATATTGGTGACTACTATCTCTCCAACCTCTCCAGGGGCAGCCTGTTCCCCGTCTTTGATGATTTCCACAATGTTGTTGTCAATGTGTATATGCATGCTCTTGAGAGCACACTCAGCTCCAATGTTATGTAATTCAAAAGAGGAGTAGTCATCATAAACGGGACAGTTGAATGTGGACTCCAGGTACTCCCTTGTGGATTCTGTAAGCAGTTCGGAGTTGGAGAGAACCATCTTCAGCCTCAGTGAACCAGGGTTCTCCCTGTACAGGCGGGCTATTTCGTACAATGAGGACGGATACCCACTGGCAACGTCAGGATTATGATTCTGCACCAGACGGAGCTGTTCCTCTGCAGGAACAGCCACAGGAATGTAGCGCTTACGGAGAATCCCCAGATACTCAAATATCCTTGCAGGTTGTTGCTCGAATCTGATGTATGACATTCTATACCAGGGCCATAAGTTCAGCCCCATGTACTCCCTGAGAGATACTGCATCATAGAAGCTGTATGCAGCGGGATCATGGTAGATGTTGAGTACATCACCTGTAGAACCTGATGTTGATTCATGGATACAGCCCTCGGGAGTGTACCCTTTCGAGATTACATCGGGAAATCCTCTCCTCAACTCATCTTTCGTTGTAAAAGGAATGACAGACAAATCTTCACATGATTGTATTTCCTCTATAGTAATATGTTCCAGTTTCTTCTTGTAGAATACATTGGTCCGAAGTACATCTCGTAGCAGGGAGCGTGCTTCGGCCAGCGAATGTCTCTGTATGGAGGCTGTAGTCTTCCACTCCCTGGCCAGAACTTGAGGCAGATAATACATTGTCCGGATTAGCATTTGATTTCCTCCCATTGGTTCCTTATAAGTGTAGTCCTCCTGAGAATGTCTCTCGTCTTCTCATATTTGAATCTATTGGTGTCTCCTTGAGTCACTTTGATATCTCATTCATTGTCGCAGTCATACGGAATCTTCGCAATGGTTCTTCTTGACACGAGAGATATTGACCCTCAGCTTGCGATCGTCAATCAAGGGGATCTCGTCCACCTCGTCAATCTCAACATTCACAGGATACTGCAGGTCTTCTACCAGTTGCTCTCTCAATTGCTGGGCTATAGCTTTCGTGAAATTCGATGTGGGGACGACGCGAATGATGAAATGGTCATAGTCCTCCTGGATTATCTGATATCTCTTTGCAGCCACATTGCTATCCAGTATCAGCCGCGTCTTGAATACGCGGAGTGGGGGAATTTCTCTCCCGTTGGGGAGAATGAAGAGGTCTCCCAGTCGTCCCTCGAGAATCTGCATCATGGGGTACCCTCGTCCACAGGGACAAAGTCCGTTCTTGGGTGCACCCATGTCACCGATTTCATAGCGCAGGAGAGGAAGGGCCTTATTGATCAGTCCTGTTACCAGTATTTTCCCTTCAACGAATTCAACCAAACACCGGGTGCTGTGAATATGCCAGTTGTGGTGGGAGCACTCTTTGGCTATGGTGGCAAATTCAACTGTAGCATATGTCTCATAGAGAGATGTGGACAAGACCTCCTCAATGAAAGAGCGCACCTGTGGGGTGAGCAGTTCTCCACCCACAATGACAGCCCGTGGATGGACGGTGTAGTGTTCAGAACGTGCAGCACGGGCAATGGAGTGCAGGAGAATGGGATATGAAATGATGAGCGAAGGATGTATCTCTTGAAGGAGACGGGCCTGTTCTTCTTCAGGGAGAGAAGACAGTATGTGGCAGGCTCGCATGATTCCAAGAGCCTGCAGAGGATGAGATGCCCAGGGTTTTCTTTTGGTGTAGGCAATCTTCTCCCAAGGTCTGTACCCTACATCAAACATGAAGACATAGTCTTCAGCCCCTGTATAAGCTTTGGTATATGGATCATATAGTACAGTAGCGGGAGTACCTGTAGACCCCGAAGTATTGTATACATAGCAATTCTCAGTGGAGTAACCTGAAGCAATCAGATCTTTAAACCTGTCCTGAAGGTCGCTCTTGGTCGTAGGGGGGAGAGTAGCAAGGTCCTCTTTGGTCTTGATGTCCTGAGGAGTAATCCCACATCTATTGAATACGTCCCTGTAGAACCGAGTATTCTTGTACGCATGGCCGACCATTTTTCTCAGTCGTTCCTGTTGAATGTCCTCGAGTATGTCCGGAGAGAGCCACTGTTCCTTTCGGATCTTCCACAAGAGTTGAGCTGTTTCGAGCAGCATATGACAACTTCTGAATATGTCTAATAAAGGTTGTGCCACTGCACCATCGTGCAGGAGTCTGGGTCATGAATGCTGTTTAGACTTGATAGAGAAGTTACATTGGCGAGGTATCCTCAAAGTATATGATGACATCAAATCCATCAGAAAGAACCAGGTGGTAGTAGAAGTATTGGGAAGGATTCGAATCGTTATATGCTATCGCAATTTGCCTGAAAGGATGAGGTCCAAGCATCCAATCAGTAAGAGGGTTTCCGCCTCCTATTCTTCTCAGGTCACGTCTTTCAATGGCATTAAATCCTCAATCCCACTTCCATGTTCTATAGTAGTGAAGGGGATGACAGGTCTTTGAAACCATTCATTAAAGTCCTGAGGAGGTTCCTTTGATTCTTCGGGATGTTCAGACAAATCTTAAACCAAGCATCCACCCAACCCAAAGACAATCAGGAGAGTAAGTCCTGTGGTGTATTTTTTTTTCATGAAATAATAATCCATGTTCTCCTTCTTGCGGATATCTAGTGAGGAGAGTGTATTTTTTCAAGAAGAAAGCTGGTAGCCTCAATAAGAGAGGATATTGATAGTGTGTCCTTCTGCAGAGATTACTGCAGCAGTTCTCGTATCACAAGATTCTCTTGTCTTTCGTGCAGCGTTCTCTGCACAGATTCTCTCCGTGCAGAGTAGCTTTCTCAGATCGGGCTCTTCCTACCAGGTCGGGCAGCCAGTATCGCTGTATAGAATACTGAAGAAAAGCTTATTAAGACTGTTAGCTGCTATGGGAATCACCGGAGCAATCACTGGCAGTATTAACCAGGGAGCCTGGAGAGTCTTTCCTGGTCTGATGCTGCCCGATCACGGAGGTGAATCCATGTGGAATGCTTTCGCATATGTTCCTCTGGCATACAAAATGCAATACGCTTCTCAGGACTACGTCAAGAGGTTTCAGGAAAAGCGATTGAGATACATAGCAGATTTTGCCTATAGAAATACACGTCTCTACAAAGAGAAATTTAGAAATGCTGGCATCAAGCCAGGGGAAATCAGGACTCTTGATGATTTGAAGAAGATCCCTATTACCTCCAAGGCCGAGGTCAAAGAGGGATACCCCTCGAGAAGCGTGGCTGCTGGGTTTTCTGAACAGAACTGTGTAATAGAGTCAACCTCAGGGGCTTCAGGAAGTGTACTCAGAGTGTTGCATGATCGTTATGCAGCCACCAGGATGCGAGCAGTGTCGTTGCGAACTCATCTGGCCCAGGGAGTGAGGCCCTGGCACAAATTCTGCATCCTCTGTAGAGATCCAGAGGAATTTCAGGAGTATGAAAAAATGTCTCTTCTGCGGACCCAAGGTATCATGGAAGGACGACCTGACACAGAACTCGTTGAAGAGATGCAAAAAGAATATCCATATATTCTGGCAGGACATCCTTCAGCCATGGTGGCTCTGGCCCGCGCAGTGGAAAAAACTGGTCTACCATGTACTCCGAGAATGATCCTGCTGGGGGGAGAACTCTCATTACCCTGGCATCGAACCTACATAGAGAAAATCTTCCAGTGCCCGACATACAACAAATACGGGGCGTATGAGATGATCTCAATTGCCTGGGAATGTAAGTACCATACCATGCATATTGATGCAGACGGAGGAATTGTGGAATTCCTGAAAGATGGGGAACCAGTAGCTCCAGGGGAGCGAGGTGAGATCGTCGTCACCAACTTGTGGAACAGGGCCATGCCCTTTATCAGATACCGGCTACAGGACATCGGAATCCCTTCCGACGAAGTCTGTCAGTGTGGAAGAACCCTTCCAGTTCTCAAGGAGATTGAAGGGAGATGTGATGATTTTGTTGTGTCTCCTTCTGGGGAGTTGATTCCTCCCACTCGCCTCATTGCACATTTTTTCTCCACCCCCCATATCAGACAATTCAGAGTGACCCAGAAAACCCTGGACTACATTATAGTCCAGTTGATACCTCACCAACTACTCACTGAGAACATGGAGAATCAGCTTATGGACAACATCAGGAAGGCTGTGGGCCAAGGAATAACAGTCGAACTGGAGCGAGTGGATTCCATACCTGAGACCGGCAGAGGGAAGTTCAGAACAGTCATCTCCCACGTGAACGTTGATCTCGCATCCTCACGAGCTACGTACTAGCAAGGTCACAGAAAGGAGAGAACGAATGGTTAAAGTTATAAAGGGTTCTTGGAAGTGTCACCATCTGGTGCCTCACAGCTCCAGAAGAAGAGTCACTGTACACAGGTGTACTCATGATACTCAATAGCTCGGTAGGAACCAGAAGAATACCTGAACTCCATGAGAAGGAGGGGTTCCATGGATCGTAGTAGTAGGTTGGCCCGGCATACCTTTAATGTCTTCATGGCCATGTTTGCCATAGGGTTCGTCCGCTACTTTTACAAGATAAGCATGGCTCGAATGCTGGATGTGCGGGGATATGGACTTGTTAGCGCAGTAGAGCCTGTAATCATCATTACTGCCTCTTTTACCCTTACAGGATTCGCTGCAGCCCTCTCGAAGTACCTGTCAGAGGAAATAGCAATGAAAAACATGAAAACAGCTCAAGATTACCTTGCTACGGCCATGTACTATCTTTTCCCCCTTTCTCTCATTGTCACTATAATCATCTTTGCAGCGGCCAGCCCCATTGCGGGTGCCATTTTCCGTGAACCTGATCTGGGTATTCTCATCAGAATTGTGGTTCTGGTCATGCCTGTAGAAGCTCTCTGGTTGATTATTGATGGGATATTTCTGGGATACCAGGAATCTCCTTTCTACACCTATTCGTTGCTTGTGTATAACCTGGCGGTCCTCGTTATTGCCATAGTCCTGGTATCTCTGGGCATGGGTACTGAAGGAGCAGTCATTGGGATTCTCCTTGGTGATATCTCGGGGCTGATAGCTGCATACATGTTTTACAAGAGAAAGTTCAAGGGGAAACTCTCGTTGACTGCGGGATCAAAGTCATTCCAACTCTTGCGAAAGCTCATTGACTTTGCTGTTCCCAAGACGATTACCAGTGTTTCTATGATGATTTTGATGAGCTTTGACATTTTTTGCATTACCTACTTCCTGGGAGTCACAGATGCGGGGCTGTACAATGCAGCAGTTCCTATTGCACGGATCATGACATCTGTCTCTTCAAGTGTGGCTCTTCCCCTGCTCCCCGCAGTCTCTGAAGACATGGCTAGGGAAAAGGGATATGTCGGCACCTATCTCTGTGATGCTCTCAAATACACATCTGGTGCGACGTTTCCGCTCACCATTCTGTTTGTGATTTATGCTGAGGAATTGATCAGACTCTTTTTTGGAGCTGAGTACGCAGTAGCATCCACTGCATTGATGGTTCTCTCTCTGGCCATGTTCTTCATGTCCTTCTGCTCAATATTCTCTGTCACCTTCCAGGGAATGGGAAAACCAAAAGTCCCCATGCATATTACAGTATTCGCTCTCCTTTTGAATATACTACTTAACGTATATCTCATTCCGAAAATGGGAATAAATGGAGCTGCATTCGCCACATTAGCATCAATGTCTGTGCAATTTTTCTATTTGAGTATAAGAATGAAAGATTTCGCCTATTACAGTCCCGTGAAGTCCGATATCTTCAAGATAGCATGTGTCTCTATGGGCGTTCTGCTGATGGCTGTACTATTCCGAAACAGAATGATTATCGGTGCTGGACTGGGCATGGGATTTTACGTTCTGTGCATTGTTGCATTCAAGATTATTGACATACGCAAATTCCTTTTCGACCCGGAACCCCCCTAATCCTGAAGCGATTCCAACAATTCCATTCGATCAATTTTTTTGAACTCAGTTACCTTCTTGATTAATTTAAGATATATGTCTCCAACTATAGAATAGTATGAGTGATAGTAACTGAATTTGGGGACAATCTTGAATCCTCTCCTGAGTTTTGCCTGATAAGCTGCCTTTTCTGCTGATATTGGTTTTCCCTTGCTAGCAGCGTATTTTATCATTTCGTACATGAGCCGAAAATAGACATAAGGATCTTCAGACTCGTAGGTTCGTCCTGCGAATTTGCATGAAATCCAGTGTTCATTCTCCAGAATGAACAGGTATGCTGTGATATCATTGGCGGTTTCTGCGAATATGCACCTCGTATACGGGGACAGATGATCTTCCAGTCTCTTGAAGAAATCTCTGGGATATTTCACTATGCTCTCATTCTTGTCGCATACATTGAGATACATGTCATAAAGTAGATCTCCATACTGATCCAGATCATCTGCCATGAACGTCTTTGTTCCGGTGTCCACACTTTTTCTGTATTCATATCGAATGCTTTTCGCTCTCTTGCCTTTTTGCGATTCCAGATAGCTATCCCATGAGGAGTAGGAATTCAGACAGACTTCTGGCCAGGCCCTGGTTTTCAAGAATCCAGGAATGGCGATTGATTCTGATAAATCCTGGAGTATCAAAAGGAAGTGTTTTCTGACTCTGAGATAGTCCTCGATTTCCCCGAGACA
>JACVGW010000010.1:16876-18095 GCA_018992565.1 Theionarchaea archaeon | reverse complement strand
GGGTTTTCATGTCGTAGATTGAACAGAACAATTCTCTGTTAATCCCTGAATGGGCAACGTTAATGAATGCCATCAGGTGGTTTCCTACTTCCATAATGAAGGGGGTGGTGGGAAAGAATGAAAAGAGGGTTCTGAGTGATTGTTCATATTCAGTGGAGAGCAGAAAGCAGTAGGTCATGTAGGCGTCATACCCTTGAGGGTAAAATCCAGAATGAACCGTGCAGTGGGTTGCCAGATCCTCCATCCACGCGACGTAAGTCTCATAGCGAACTCCAATTCTCTGGAGGGTTGTGGTGGCAGTCTTTCGAGTATTAAACTTGAATGCCTGGTACGTCTTCCATTGGTCTTCTTCCCAGTCAAGAGGGGGAGCCAGTGTCCGGTTCTTGTGTTCTCTCCTTCGGGTAAAAGACCTGATGTGATCAGCACACTTGCTGAAAGTCATGTCCCAGGAAAGATTTTCCACTCTGGGAGTGTATGATCTGTATCGTACACCCTGGTACACCATGTTCTCAAATCCCACCAGTTGAGAAAAATCAAGCAATCTATCAGTAATCACCATAGCATTCCAATCTCCAAAGGTCATCCCGTGATAGAGAACATGAGGGAACTCGCGTAACCCTTCGAACAAGTGAAAAGGATTCTTGAAATTCATTAGGTGAACATACTCCTTATAATTGGGCGCTGGCAGCAGCCTGAGCTGAGGTCCTACCAGTACATGTTCCTCATGCATCTTCTGCAGGTACTTGGACACCGTGTTCCGAGACAACCCCGCCTTCTGGGCAATCTCATATAGAGGTATCCCTGGTACCTCAAAAATCTGCTCAAATATCTTGTGAAAGTTTCTCGTTTTTCTCAGTCGCGATAATTCGCCCATATGATTCACCAGAACCTGCAATTTTAAATTGATTTCTTTATTCTAAGCTCCAGTTAACGTGTTTAGCTAAACTACCAACACGTGAAATAGTTTATAAGTCTTTCGGAAAGATCGTGTCTCTGTCAGGATACTGACTGGCTTTCTTACCAGTAATGTAGTAAGAAATTTCGAAACAGAAAAAGGGAGAGGTGAGCCATGGATCTCCAGAAGCTCATGAATAAAAAGGAGGATGAAGGCAACTACCGCGCCCTGTTGAGACGTAAGAAGAGTACCATACCCACAGCCACTGCCCATCCTGCGAGAGGAGTCTCTCGAGGAGATTCAGGAGAAGGTTCTGGGCTCTGC
>JACVGW010000010.1:0-16776 GCA_018992565.1 Theionarchaea archaeon | reverse complement strand
CTCAGGAGAGAAGGATCTACAATAGTCTCTACCCATTCTCCTTCTTCCCAGGTGCTCAAATGTAGGTTATCATACACCCTGAAGAAGATAAAATCAGTCTGTCCATCATTGTCTATATCAATTCTGATCCCGGTATGAAATGCTGTTGAGGGTCTGTCCATGTCTATCATGAAGTACAAATATCTCTTGTCAGCAGTGGCGTATACTCCTTTGATATCTTGGGAATCTGGAAGAGGGTCATCATTCTTCTCATCCGAGAGTATAGGTTCGCCCCATTCAGTGTTTTTCCCATCAATATTGACCAGGACCTCTTCCGCATCGTCGAGTCCGTCATTGTCCGTGTCCCTGCTATCGGGATCAGTCCTGATCAGCACTTCATACCCATCTGGAAGTCCGTCCCTATCAGTATCTCCCACCAGGGGGGACATGCCTTGTCTGATTTCCTCCATGGTGTTAATCCCATCATTATCCCCATCGCCGGCAAACCACTGGAAAGACACCTTCTCCTCCTGGTAGAAGTAGTCTCCCGGGTAGACCCATCCTGAGAACAGCCAATCCAGGTCTTCACCAGTAATCTCTTCGACGATAGCCTGGTAATCCTCAGAATATAACGGGTTCTCAAAAATGACTCTCTGGTTGATAGTATGCATGGTCTCCTCCCCGAAGTACAGAATCAGCCACGTACTGAATACCATGGCCTTGCTGTACAACAGCCCCACTCTAGGATCCTCGAAATTGGGTGTATATCCTACCTCGCTCAATGGCAGGTCTCCAATGGCTGCTCTGGCCTCCTCGTACTGGTCCAACCTGCTGTACCACAGCGAGTACGCTTCAGGGTGTCCTAGCTCTCTCAAAATGTACACAGTATATGCTTCAGGAAACCCCTCCAGCACCCAGTTGCTCCATTTGAGGGAAAGCTGGTGCCCAAACCAGTAATGGGACAGCTCGTGAATGATCACCCCTGGTGAAGTGTCAGCAGGGACCTCAATGCCCTCAGGACCTCTATTGACACCCCCCACGCCCTGCTTGAGACTGCTGGCCTCAATAATCTTAATGTCCCAATCAACAGGACAGGGAACTCCTATGTGTTCTTCCAGGAGCGGGAATCCTTTTCTCACTGTATTGAAGATATCTTTTGCCCATTCTTCATTCCCCGGGGTATATCGAATTTCCACTGTTCGCTTTCCACTCTCGGTTTCAATGAAAGCATTCATCACCTGATACCCCTGGGCATCAACAACGTGAAAACAGGCTATAAGCATAAGCACTCCCAAACCAATCGCTTTGATGTTCATGAGATGTCACAATCAGGGAACCTTATAAACTGTGCTCTGTAAGGGTCTCGCACACTGATTCCGCATTCGGGTTCTCGGAGTGATCTATCACCAGACTTCGGTCTTACGCATGTAATGATCTTGCCCGAACGAAATCCTTTTTATGCCCGCATTGAATGTGCATCATGAATGGAACCTTTCTGGTTTTTGAAGGAATAGATGGATCGGGAAAACGAACGCTGTGTCACTATGCCATGGAACTGCTGAAATCCAGAGGAGTCCCTGTGAACCCTTACCAATATCCCGATTATGGAAGCCCTTGGGGTAGAATTATTGAGGATTTCCTTTCGAAAAAAGAGTACTTGTCTCCTTCTGTGCAGTTCCTCACATATGCTGCAGATATCATAAAAGATCAGCCCTATATCAAGAAATATCTGGAAAAAGGTGAGGTTGTATTAGCTGATCGGTACATTATATCCACAATAGCCTTTCAATCCGCCCATGGTTTTGATTTTGACACGGCCAAGGCTATAGTCAGGCTCTTTGAAGTTGTGCCTCCAGATGTCGTTTTTTACATGAAAGTGCTGCCACGTACAGGAAGGATGCGAAAGCAAAGCCAGAAGAGCAAGCTCGACAGGCATGAAGTCGATACTGCATTCCTTGAAAAGGTCGTTCGTATGTATGAAAAACTACAGGATGAGTCTTTTCTGGGAAAGAAATGGATTGAAATTGATGCAAACAGGGAATTATCATATGTAAAAGCAGAAATGGCAGCAGAAATTAAAAAAATTCTTAAATAGAGTAATTCAAGCACAGAAATCAGCCTAGTCAGCCAGACAATTCATGCAGAATGTGGATATCCAGATAAAGAACGCCAGGACCAGTAGGAAAGCAATCCAGTAGCGCCTCTTAAAGTATTTTTCTGCCACGTATATCACAAATAAGGTCCAGCCCACAAAGAAGCTGGCCAGGGGAACGATGGGTGTGAATACCATATCAAATAAGTTCCACCCCTGCAGCCACAGTGCCCACTCAATGCCACTCCAAGAAATAATCAAGAACATCAGGGAAAACAAGAAAAGGTGGTCATTACGTTTCTCTACTGCGTACAGCATAAGCAGCGTCGCAGTAAATCCCGCCATCAGAGCATACGTGAGACCCGCTTCATACATGGGTAGGTGAAGCAGTTGCTGTTTAAAAATCATTGCCTTGCCAGGTCTGAGTCTGTTCTCATGGGGTTCTCCACAATCACTGCACCTTTCTCAATCTGGCCACAAACATCCCATTACTGTCATGGATATGAGGAAGAATTCTCCTGCATCTTCTGATGTCCCTGTGAAGGGTACTGCCAAAGGGGCAGGTAATGCCTTCTACTGCAGAGACTCCATTCACAGTGAACTCCAGAGGTTCTACAACCACAGGAAGTTCTCTCAGTGCCCAGTCAATAATCAATTCGTTCTCCTCTGGTTCCAGGCTGCACGTGGAATAGAGCAGAACCCCTTCCTCTATCAAGTTGTCAACTCCTTTCCTGAGTAGATCTTTCTGCAACCTCGAACAGAAGGCGATATCTGTAGAATCACGTGAATATTTCCGGGTTGGATCCTTCCGTATGATGCCCGATCCTGTACAGGGAGCGTCCAGCAGGATTCGAGAACACCTGTACGAAAAATCAAGAGCACTCACTGCATACACAATAGTGTTGGTAACTCCCATCCTCTGAATGTTCGCCTTTAATGCTTTTATTTTTTCCCTGTTCACATCCAGAGCCAGAATAACACCTGTATCTCTCATCAATTGTGCCAGGTGCGTGGTTTTCCCGCCCGGGGCTGCACACATGTCAATAACAACACCTTCGGCGTGCAGCAAAGGTGCGATCTGCATTTCCGCAATTCCCTGGATATAGAAGTATCCCAGAAGGTATTCTGGAGTAGAACTCACTGAAAAAGGAGCGTCTTCAATGAGAAACCCCTGTTCGACCTCTCGCAGTCTTATTCCCCTTTTCAACAACCGTTGTTCCAGCTCAAACAGTGAGATTTTTAGTGTATTGGCTCTAATGTATGTGGGAGGTTCAGCTTCGTTAGCTTCCAGTAACAACTCAATATCCTTTCCAAAGAGTCTATAGTACCTCTCAAGAGTCGCTTGGTTATATCCGTATTCTTTTGCCAGCTTCCGAATCATACTTGATCAAAGAAGGCGTAGGGTGCTGACTCCTCCTTCTCAGAAAATGCACACTCCATCAGAACGGCTCCAGGTCCTGATAGCACTGAAGTCTTGGCTCCCAGTTCAAAAGTCACACTGTCATCCATTGCAGCAATACAGTCTGTTCTGGCCTCAACGAATTCGGATTCCTCAAGGTAGAATTCCGCAAAATCCTTCCCATGGGCAAATACTACACCCGGGCCGGAGACTTTTACCAGTGACATGTAGGGAGAAGACAGTGAGGTCTGGTTTGCAGTAACATCTGATGCCAGGAGGCTGGCCTCCCTGAAGACCAGACTGTCTGCAGCATGCAGATAGAATTCCCTGATCTTTCCATTTCCAGCAAAAACAATCCAGCCTGTCCCAAAGAAAAGGTTTTCCCCTCTGCTCTGGACTTCCTCACTCTTACACAGGAGGTGACGGCGACTTCCCCACACACTCTCCGAAGAGATAGTAATCCTGAGCCACTGGAACAGCTCTCCTGAGATTTCGTGCTGCATTCATATACCATATAAAGGATGAATAAAAAACTTATGGTTTCAGCTTTCAATGATGATCTTCTGAGCATGGTTGCAGATACAGAACTACAACCCAGGGATAGGCAATATGCACCGTGAAAGCTGAACCCCCTGAACTCTGGAATGCTGCAGCCCACTACTTCAGATACTGCCGCTCCACAAATGCCACAACTGCTCCAACGCCCATCATCAACCAGAAACTGATAAATCGGTCCAGCAAAGAGACAGTCACTGCAGCTGCTGCTGGGAATTTGAAGGACATGAATAAGAAAACCATAACTCCATCAATCGACCCCAGCCCTCCTGGAAGGAAGGGAACAATTCCCACCAGAATACTCACTGTCTGTATTACCATAATTGCCATGAAACTGATCTTGTAACCAAGAGCCAGAACAATCATGTAGTTTCTCAAAATCACAAAAAACCAGAACGTGAACGATATTGACAGAGACTTCATCAGATCCCTACCCTGAGAAGAAAGCCTCCTCACTGCTCCATGATACTGCTCCACTGCAGCCTCAATCCTGGATTCATATTTCTCCAGTCTATTGGAAAAGTGGGCGACGAATCGTAATATAGAAAACATCAATTTCTTGGCTGCTTTCAAATTGAAGGAAAAATACAGGACAACTGAGAGGAGTATGAAATTCAGGGAGAGGGCTATACACAGGATTATCGTCATCCTAAGACTGATATCCAGCAGAATCACAAAGTAGGCGAGGGAGGCAGTTATAATAACCATGAGAGGAATGCTGTCCAGGATACGATCAATAGTGACTGTGGCAAACGCGTCCTCAAAAGACACACCTTCTTTTCTCTCCATGTAAAATGCTCTGAAAGGCTCTCCTCCTGCCCTTGCCACGGGAGTCACATTGTTGAAAAACACTCCAATAAGGATGCCTTTTACCGTGTTCTTCACGGGGACTAAGGCAAAAGGGCTCAGCAGAATCCTCCATCGAAGTGCCCACAGAAGAATAGCCAATGCCTCGCACAACAAAGCAAGCGCAAAGAAGGAGAAATCTGCCTTTTTCAGTACATCTGCAACATCAGCAGCTCCCGCAAGATGCACCATAAGTAAGAGGATACTGGCTCCCACCACCAACAGAATCAAGGAACGCATTTTGCTCATTTCACATACTCCCTGGCCTTCATGGCATTGACTTGAAGAGAAGAGGTCTCATGTAATACCTTCCTCTTGCTCAAGAGGCTGATAGTACTTGCATATATAAAGATATTGCAGTGGTATCTGGGGCAGGATTAATGACATGCCTGCAAGAATGATACGAATAGGAGAATCACACAAGAGAGGAGAAGTTGCATAACGATTCAAGGACAGGAAGTCACAGACGCTCCTGAAGTCACGCTGACTTCAATTCGAGCCTACTTCTGGATTCCATAAGTCTCTTCAATCATCTTGGAAATCATTTCACTGAGAGTAAGAGGTCTTTTCCGCGGTCTCTCTTCTGGAAGAGGTTCCACCTTCTTGGGAGGTTTATTCTTCTTTAATGCCAGATACATGGCGAGTCCGAAGTACGAGATCGCTGCAGCTTTGAGCAGACTATCTCTATCCTGGAAGATGCTTTCCCAGTCTGTGTCGTTCATGGGGTTAGCCTCATATTGAACTGTGCACCTGCAATAGACCTGAGATTAATAAATGTTTCCATCATTGATCGTTCCGCACACACCTTGGACTGCATTGAGGTCCGTGGAATTCACTGCTCTACCTTCTTGAGCAGTATCCATTCTCCCTTCTTATGCTTCCTCGGGGCTCGATCGTAGTAAAGGTCAAAGACTTCGCCAGAGTCAGTCTCAACCCTGTAGTAGTCTCTCCCAACTCCCCAGGATCCCCTCTTGCCCAGAGTCATCCGGGGAGCGTTACCTCTCTTTTCGTCATAGAGGAAGTCAAGCCTTCCCCGCTGGTTGTAATCATGCCACGTCCTGAGTACTGCAATAATCGTATAAGAGGTCTCTCTCCACACAAATGCTGAGGGAGGCCCAGTCTTCTTTTCCAGGAGAGGTTCCCGGTTGAAGGTGACCGTGATTGGTTCACAGTAAAACGTGTTCATACCCTCTACTGCGGCGTGATTACGTCGCAGCCCACCAGGTCTCTCAACACTTTTGGAACTATCACTGAACCATCTTCCTGCTGGAAGTTCTCAAAAATGGCCACCAGGGCCCGTGAAGTAGCCAGAGCTGTGCTGTTCAGGGTGTGTACAAATTCGTTTCCTTCAGAGGTTCTGTACCTGACATTGAGCTCCCGCGCCTGATAGTCAGTGCAATTGCTGCAGGAGACGACCTCTCTGAATGTCTCCTGTTTGGGCATCCATGCCTCAATATCATATTTCTTGGCTGCAACTCCCCCCAGGTCTCCTGTGCACACATTGACCACCCGGTAGGGCAGTTCCAGCTTCTGGAATATCTCTTCTGCATTCTGGACCAGGCTCTCGTGCTCATCCCAGGATTGCTGCGGAGTACAAAACACAAATTGCTCGACCTTGTTGAACTGATGAGCTCTGAAAACGCCTTTGGTGTCTTTTCCGTGGGCTCCAGCCTCCTTTCTGAAGCATGCTGAAAATCCTGCATACCTCAAAGGCAGAACCTCTTCTTCCAGAATTTCATCCATGTGATAGGCAGCCAGAGTATGTTCTGATGTGGCTGTCAAGTACAAATCCTCACCATCAATTTTATACAGGACATCTTCAAAAGCACTCATGTCCACACAGCCTTCCACTGACTTTCTGTTGAGCATGTAAGGTGTTTCCATGAGGTTGAACCTCTTTGATCTCATGTGCTGGAGGGCTACATGGATCAGCGCCATGTCCAGAAGGACTGCCTCATTCTTCAGGTAGAAAAACCGTGAGCCTGCCACCTTGCCCGCTCGTTCCGTGTCCAGCAAGTCCAGCGCTTCCATGATATCCACGTGGCTTTTCAATTCAAAATCGTATTCCTTCAGCGTACCCCAGCGCTTCACTTCTTCATTCTCTGTGTCATCCAGACCATCCGGAACGGATTCATGAAGCAGGTTTGGAATCTGTAGCATGAGTTGCTGAATCTGTGATTTGAGATCCCTCTCTTTTTCCTCCAGATCCCGAATCTTCTGGGGAAGGGCCTTGGACTCCTCAATTTTCTCAGAAATGTCTTTCCCCTGCTTTCTCAGCTCTTTGATCTCATCAGCCAGTACGTTTTTCCTGTGCCGCAACCTGTTTCCCTCAGTGAGTACGTCTCTCCACTGCTCATCCAGAGTTCTCACCTCATCGACTGCAGTGGCGTCCATTTGACGTCTTCTCATGGATTCTTTTACCACTTCTGGTGACTCCCTTATCAAACTGATATCGAGCATTACTCTCCCTCCATCATGCTTACAGCAGATATGACGCAGGCAATGACATCATCGATGGTATTCTTCACTGTTCCTGGACTGCCCCATGCAGTTACCAGGATGTGGTCTTTCTCTGCTGTAACATCAATGGTATCATACCCTAGATTGTCTATGGCCAAAACCTTCATTACCATAGAGGCATCCTTCACTGGAATATCAAGCTCTACCCTGATGGGAGCTATCATGCGATGAAGCCTTTGGTCAGTAACCTGTATAAATGTTTCTATCATCTCTTCATCCTGAAGAAAAGCGCCTGCTGCCACATCATGCCCTCCTCCGAACCCCTGGAACGCATTTCCCAGGTGCACACCTCTCGTAACCAGAGCAGAGGTCGCTCTCCCGGAGATTTTGATTCCTTCTTCGTCACGTACCAGGATGATCACTGGTCTCTCATACGTGCGAGCCAGCGTTGTTGCAAGCTCTCCAGCATACTTTCTGGTAAGAGTTTCGTCATGCACATAAATGGAGACTCTTCCCTCATTTTCCCTGGTAATGGTACACCATTTTTCTGTTAGATATTGGAGATCTCTCTCAAAAATGCGGTTATATATTTCCAGCTCTTCTTTTCCCTGGCTGTAATTTCTCAAAAGGCATATATCCATTGCCAATTCCTTCTTGCTATTTCTGCAGCACGCGTTGACTACCTTCACGAACTCCGAGAGCTCATACTCATTGAACAGTAGGTTGTTCTGGAGCACGCCTGTCTCTACTGCGTCTTCAAAGAGTTCACAATTCCTCGTATCCAGGCTCTGTCTGTCACCCAGTGCGCCCACCAGGCCCAGATAACTCAGTCTTCGATACTCTTTGCCAAGTCTCTTGATCACCAGGTAAAAGGTTGCTGCAGCACACAATTCACGAGTCCCGTCAATACCATACATCCAGGGGTTAACCACGTGGGGACCATATGCTGCTGCGGGATGGTGATCAATGATCAGGTAGTGCGAGAACCGTTCCTCAATCTCTTCACATTGAGAACTTCCCATGTCCAGAAACAGCGTAAACTGGGAAGGGTCCAACTTCTCCATGGCTAGTCGCTTCTGAATGGTTACCCTGCAATCAAAAGCAGACAAAGCCAGAGCACCTGCAGCTACTCCATCCACATCTCCATGGGTAATTACCTGAAAAGGCTGATTATTCTTCAGGATCCGAGAAGCTTCCCTGAGCGCTCCTTCAAATTCAGACACGTCTATCTCACCAGGAGCTCCGCCCTCTCGGGCTCATACCTCCAGTCTGCTGGTAGTTTCTTTCCGCGGTAGTACTTCACCAGACGTCTGATCTTGGATTCACACAACTGCAACCCCCTCCTGGAATGCAAATCTCCAGGATGTTCTTCCATGTGTTTTCGCAGGTTTACAGCCTGCTTCATCAGATTCATCAAGTCTTCAGGAAGACTGGGAGCCTCATTTTGTTCCTCCAGAATCTGGGTGATCTTCCTTCCCGTGGCCAACTTCACTGAAGGAATACCATGCCGATCACGCAGCACAATTCCTATAGTACTTGGTGAATATTCCTCCTTCCTGTATCTCAGAACAAGATCAGCGACCTCTTCTCTGGAGTACTCTGACCATGTAGGAGGAGCGGTCCGCAGGGGACGTTTTGATCGTGATTTTCCTCTTTTCTTTGAATGCATTCTTGCCATTATCTCACCTGATTCAAATAGCTAATAAACGCTGTGAACGCTTTTCCCCTATGGGAATATAAATTTTTCTCTTCAGTCTCCATTTCAGCAAAGGTTCTGGTTTCACCTTCGGGAATGAATATAGGATCAAACCCGAAGCCTTTTTCGCCTTTTATGGTTTCTGCGAGAGTACCTCTAATCTCACCCATAAAAAGGTTGACCTCTGAACCATCATGATACGCAATGACAGAGGCGAAATGTGCATTCCTGTTCTGTGAAACGAGACGCAAGATCCCTTCACATCCAAGGGTCCGATATACATAATTGGAGTACGGTCCTGGAAATCCCCGCAGTGCATCACAGAATAACCCAGAATCTTCCACAAAGCACGGTTCTCCCAGTCGTGGATAGCAGTATTCAGCACCGGATTCTGCCACTTCCTGTAGAGTATCGGCCTGAATCTCAGGGTAGGACAGGTCTCTTTGAACTATTGGAATGTCTGTTAGCTTCCGAATCTCTGCACATTTGTGATTGTTGGATGTGATGAAATATAACATGGTGCCAGTCTCTCTGTGGACTTAAAAATGTTGCCGCTCTTTCAGGAATCTGAGTTCAGTGCTCTGTCAAGAATCTGTCCTGCACCTCATTCCACTCTCTCTCAAAACGGGATCTCAATGACTCCTTGTCTCTTTCAGACAAGAAAGAAGCAGTGATACTGTTGAAACTTATACGCTTTAGGTCCTCTATGGAAAATCCAAGGTTTTCTGCCAGTACTTCATATTCTCTGCTGATGGTGGTGTTAAACATGGTGGGATCATCAGAACTGACTGTAACCAGCAATCCTCTTTCGAAGTACTGCTTGATTGGATGATCTGCAAGAGAGGGACATACGCCCGTTCGTACATTGCTGATCACACACAGTTCCAGGGGTAGCCTTGTCTTGCTGAGGAAGGCAACGAGCTCAGGGTCCTCATGTGCTCTCACTCCGTGCCCAATACGTTCACAGCCCAATTTCTTGATTGCTGCCCAGATAGACTCAGGTCCGGCCGCTTCTCCTGCATGTGCTGTTAGTCTGAACCCCGCTCGATCAGCTTTTCTGTATACTGGAACATAGATATCTGCAGGATATTTCTGTTCTCTACCTCCCAGTCCGATGCCTATGACTCCTTTACCCAGATACGGTTCCACATCCTCAACCTGCTGCATGCACATGTCGAGACTATTTCCCCGTACAATATCCATGATCAGTTCACAGCGAATACCATAGTCACGGTAGGCCCTCTCCTTGCCCTTAATGACGTACTCCGTAATCTTCTGTGTGGAAATCCCCTCTCCAAAATAATCACTGGGAGAATAGAAAGCCTCAACATATCGGACATGATGATGGGCAAGACTCTGCAGCACATCATAGGTAATCCATTCAAAGTCTTTCTCTTCTGTAATGAAGGCATTCTTCCAAATCCATGTGTCGATGAAGTGATCAAAGTCAGTGTATGTTAACTTTCGTTGCAGATCATCAATACTCTCGATGGAAGGGTCGCCCTTTTTCTGGACAAGCTGGAACAATGTTTCGAGAGGAATAGCCCCTTCCAGATGGAGGTGGAGCTCCACCTTGGGCAGGGCTACCGTCAATTGCTCCAGAGTAATTGAAGGATTCACAAAATCATTCTCCTCTGCTGACACTTTCCTGAAATGATTTCCAGGAAGGAGGCTTTGTAATCACTGCACACACCATGCTTTTTAACTTATCCCACTGAGCGCACCACTCAGACTGACCAGAGATATCTCGAGAAGCAAAAAGAGAAGAAGCCCTGCTTCCCCAAATAACCCATCAGTTCCATCAGGTCAATCAGGACTCATCATCCAGGTTACCACTCATTACTATGAAAGAGATGTCTCATTCCCCCCGACTTTCTCAAGGCAGTAAGGGAAACCTTTAAAACGATCCATAACAACCTTTGTCACTGTACTACATTGATCACTGAGGATTAACCTTATAAAGGAGAAATCTCTCGTGTGCTCTATCAAGGTGATTTGATGGCAAAACTCCGAAAGAAAGACCCATGGAAAGCAAAAGAATGGTATGGCATCTATGCCCCTTCTATGTTCGGGAAACAGCATGTCGGTGAGACTCCTGCAGATGATCCCAAAAAGCTCATTGGGAGGACAGTAGATGTCAGTGGGAAGGAACTCAGTGGAGATTTCAAGAAGAGCCACCTCAAGCTGTACTTCAAGATAAGTGAGGTACAGGGCAATGAGGCGCATACGGAATTTCTGCGCCACGAGGTTTCCCGCTCCTATATGAGGGCTCAGATCAGGAGACGCAACACCAAAGTGGAAGCTATTACAGACATCGCCACAAAAGATGGAAAGAAGGTGCGGGTCACTGCTGCAGGGCTCTGCTACAGGACGACCACCAACCAACAGGAAGCAGCTTTGCGAAGAGCAATCAGCCGGGCTATTTCAGAATCAGCTTCAGCCCTGACATTGGAACAATTCGTCCAGGAGCTGTTTCTCAGTAAGGTGGCTTCTGACGCTTTCAAAGCTGCAAAGAGCGTGTATCCCCTGAGAAGAGTTGAAATTGTCAAGGCCAAAGTGGTTGGCTAATCTGTGGCATTTTCGTTTTTCTGGAGAGAGGCAGTTTTTTTATTCCCATAAAGAAAAGAGAGGATTCAACCTGGAATGAAATTCCTCTGTTAAAGTGATCTTTTCCTGTTACATTCATGATTTCTCTACGAAATTCATCACTCTAGTTAAAAGCTTATAAGGGGCAGGTCGTAACAAGAGGTATGGAGACGTACACTGCTGAAGACATTCAGGTTCTTGAGGGATTAGATGCAGTACGCAGAAGACCTGCAATGTATATTGGGTCCACTGATGCTCGTGGGCTTCACCATCTGGTCTATGAGGTGGTGGATAATAGCATTGATGAAGCACTAGCAGGGGTATGTGATGAGATCACTGTCATTCTCCATCCTAATTCAAGCATAACTGTAGCAGACAATGGAAGAGGAATTCCTGTAGAGACTATTGAAGCCTACAAGAAACCTGCGCTGGAGATTGTCATGACTACCCTACATGCAGGAGGGAAGTTTGACAACAGAGTGTACAGGGTAGCAGGAGGGTTACATGGTGTGGGAGTCTCCGTGGTCAATGCTTTATCTGAATGGCTGGAAGTGAGAGTGCGTCGAAACGGCAAGATCTACTATCAGAAGTTTGAACGGGGAACTCCACTACAGGAAGTGGCTGTTATTGGAACATGTTCAGGAACAGGAACAGAAATTACCTTTCTCCCCGATTCTAAGATCTTTGATGTTATTATGTTTGATTTCAACACCCTATCTGGCAGACTTGAGGAACTGGCTTACCTGAATAAGGGGTTGAAGATTACGCTGCGCGATGAAAGAACTCAGATAACCAGGGTCTTCTCGTATGAAGGGGGAATAGCTGCCCTGGTAGACCATCTCAATGAGACAAGAGAAACCCTTCATACCACCATCTACTTCGAGCGTGAAGAGAATGACGTCCTCATACAGGTGGCTCTTCAGTATACTTCTGGATATGCAGAGCACATTCTGAGTTATGCCAATACTATTGGTACTATTGAAGGAGGTACTCATCTCAGTGGATTCAAGGCAGCATTAACCCGGGCAGTGAACAATTATGCCAAGAAGAACATGAAAGAAGGCATCAAGCTCTCTGGAGAAGATGTCAGAGAAGGACTTACTGCAGTGGTTTCCATAAAACTACCGAACCCCCAATTTGAAGCCCAGACAAAGATAAAGCTGGCCAACCGAGAGGTTGAGGGCTTGATGGATTCAGTAGTCTATGAGAAGTTGTACGAATACCTGGAAGAGAATCCTGATGTAGCCAAGATAGTGGTTGGAAAGTCTGTGAAGGCAAGAGAAGCCAGAGAAGCTGCCCGCAAAGCCCGTGAATTGACTCGCAAGAAGAGTGCACTGGACACGTCCACGCTTCCCGGAAAGCTGGCAGACTGCTCGTTATCTGACCCTGAACTGTGCGAAATCTTTCTGGTGGAAGGTGATTCAGCAGGAGGCTCAGCCAAGCAGGCTAGGGACAGGCGGTTCCAGAGCATTCTCCCGCTGCGTGGGAAAATTCTCAATGTGGAAAAAGCCGCAGAAACCAGAATTCTCCGAAATCAAGAGATCTTGGCCATGATCCAGGCTCTAGGGGCGGGTTACGGGAAATCTTTCACGTTAGAAAATCTCAATTATAGCAAGATTATCATCATGACTGATGCTGACGTGGATGGGGCGCATATCCGGACTTTGTTGCTCACCTTTTTCTACAGGTACATGAGGCACTTGTTGGAACAGGAGAAAATCTACATTGCACAACCACCGTTGTATAAGGTGACCAAGAGAACTCAGGAATACTACCTGTATTCTGATGAAGAACTGAAAAGGAAGCTCCAGGAGATGGGGGGAGGAGCAGAAGTCCAGAGATACAAAGGCCTGGGCGAAATGAATCCCGAACAGCTGTGGGAAACAACCATGAACCCCGAGACGCGCACTATCCGCAAGGTTACTATTGAGGATGCCAGGAAGGCATCCGAAATCTTTGATATACTGATGGGCTCAAACGTTCAGCCCAGACGAGAGTTCATCCAAGAGTACGCAAAAGAGGCAACTCTGGACATCTAGGAGGAAAAGCATGGTGCTGGTATTACAGGCGGAGACAAAGGTAGTAAGTCAGACTGTGGTTCATTACTCAGGGTTACATGCTGCTGTCCTGGTTCTCCTTGTCCTTGCTGCCTTCAGGATCACAAAGCTCTTTACCCCACCTGAAGAAGTTCCAACAGAGAAACCGCAACTGGAAAAGGGAACCATGTATCTGGTAAAAGGAAGGGACGTGGAACGTTCCTATTCCCTCTTCGCAGATTGGTTCGGTAAGAATGCCACTGGTCTCATCATAACCCGGAAAAACCCTCCCCGTGTGAAGACTGTCTACAACCTCAGTGCAGCTCCTGCCCTATGGTTGAGCCAGAAAGATGATGAAAATGTTCTGTATCCCACGCAGCTGCACAAGCTTTCCTATATCATCAGTGAAGCTGTATTTGACCAGAAAGATCCCGTCATTCTTTTGGATGGATTGGAGTACCTCATTGTCCACAATAAATTCGAACCTGTTCTCAAACAGCTCTACATCATCCGCGAAGTCCTTTCTCGCCATGGCGGTATCATGCTCATTCCCGTAGATCCTGAAGCATTTTCGGAGAAAGAAATGGGGTTTCTGGAAAAAGAATCTGTCTCCATCTGATGCTTAGATCCAATCCAGTCCCATGCTCTCTGCTTCTTCCAGCCTTCTCCTCATTCTATGCTGTATCTCCTTTTCCTTAAGATTCTCCAGTTCCTTAATGTGCTGAAGCAGTTCTAGATCTGAGTCTTCCTCTTTATAGCGGGGGATTCCCGGGTGCCATTCATCATGAAATCCCAGAGCGGGACCTGGCAAGTTCGGGCTCCGAACAGGTCTACCCTCATCTTTAGATGATTTATTCTTATCTGTGTGCAGAACGCGGTAAGCCACCAGGAAAATCAAAAAGGCTACTATGCTTAACTCAAGAATAATCACCCATGAGGTAGTTTCCATTGTCTCCTTCTCAGAGGAAGCTTTCACCACCCGCTCCTGAGACTGTGTTACCACAGGTTCCCGGTAGCTGATCCTCAAGACACACACTGCGTCAATGGATGCCACGTAGACAGATTCCAATCGAACGTCTTCAAAATCCATCTGCAGAGAATAGCTGTTCTTCTCCTGGAGGTCAAACAACTGGCCTGTCCATGTGGGAATTCCATCAGTCATCTGAGAAACGGTCAAGGTAATGCATTCGGGACCGCATTCTTCTATGCTGAATACATAATCATGCTGGAAATGCAGTCTGAACTCTTCCTGTGGAGAAAGACTGAACTCCGAAATCGAGCTTCCCATTACTGCTATCAGCATTGTGACGGCGAAAGCTTTAATCATAATTATTAATCAATGTCGCATAATATAAACTTTTCGGTAATGGAAGTGGAATAGAAGCACGAAGAGGTGAAGGTCTTGAGGTCAAAGAGGATGATAGCACCAGGTTCTGCCGTCAAAGATGACCACCTGATTAAACCCGATTTCCTTGAGCTGGAAAAGCACGGGTTCGAACTGGAATGCAACCTGGGAAGCTTCATGGGCGTCCGAACCCAGCGTTATGAGCGTCCCTCCAAGGGCCCTGTACCACTCCATGACGCAGAGAGAGGGGTAGGTGTCACAGACGGGATGACGCAGCCCGGAGGTATTAACCTCCAGGAAGAGGTTCTGCTCAACTATGGTCTGCAGTACTGGTACGATGGCTGCCTTGTAGTCTGAAGAAGAATAGTCACCTCCCCATCTCTTGAAATACTCAAGGTGTCCCACGATGTCTATCATGCCTGAAGTTGTCATATCTTTAACAGCTTCAAAATAGGAGCAAGGAGTAGCATGTTCCAGAAAAGTGTCGTCCATGCTGATTCCATTCACATCATGAACAGAACCTATCACATAATCACATGATATAGAGGAGAGGTAGGCTCTGATTGATGGCTCCAGGTGTTTCTGGTAGCTCAGCTCTATGCCGCATTTGATAGTCAGAGCGAACTCTTCCCTCAGCTTTTCAAGAGCTTCATGGTACCGGGAATAATCCAGGTAGTTGTACCCTTCCCATGTTGGATCTAAATCCACATGTTCTGAAAACCCAAATTCCTCAAGCGAGTGATCCGCCGCGGAGCACACGTAGTCTCTTGGGTGTGATCGCCCGTCGATTGAGAACGTGGAATGAATATGATAGTCAATCATGTTCACACACCACAGAAGGGAAATTAAAAAGGTTGCTGCAAATCGATCTACTTCATTCTATAACCTGTTCACCATGATAGGTGAAGAATCTCTCCGATTCTAACTTATTTTCATAAAAATTGTCTCTCGAGATGAATCCGAGTCAAAACAACACCTTGTAAACTCAACCGAAAACTATTTAAGTAAAATGGGTGGAAAAAAGGGAAGAAGAGGTGATCATAATCCTTACATTGGAGATTCTGAGATGGACCAGTACCATGGTGAGTATTGGCGTGAAATTCTTGCTAGCCGTATACTTCTTCAGAATATACTCTCAGAAAAAGACAGGAGTTCCTCTGATATTGGGAACTGGATTTTCCTTTTTTGGTCTGTCACAGATTCCCATTCTCTCGAGCCGCTACTTTGATGATCCCACTACAAACATGTATTTCGGCCTCTTGGGTGCCTTTCTTGCTGCCCTGTCTCTTGCTTTGCTGTACTATGGCACATCTCTCTTGTATTTCAAGGCGGATTCTTTCATGCGCAAGAGATTCAGCACCTTGCTCTTTGTGATCATGCTAGCAGTAATCCTGTGTTTTCCCTTCACGCTTCCCACAGAGGCTGTTCTCAAGAACGTATTCATGGTAGTGGCAACAGGATTCATCTTTCCAATACTGACCTTGGTAGCCGTGATTTTCTTCTATATTTGGGTCAGGCTTGAGCCAGAGAATCCCCGCAAGACGAGTGTCTTTCTGGTGGCAGCTGCCTGGTTGACGTACAGTGCGGCTAATGGAATTGGATCCTTCTATTTTGGCACTGCTTTTGACTGGATATTCTACACACTATGTATTGTGGCTTTCCTGGTCTTGCTCTATGGAATGACGCTTGGAAAGGCTACAGGTCATTAGGAATGTGCAGAATTCACTGCCCAGCAGTCATGAGTACTGCATGAGGATTGTCTCTCCAGCAGAACGAGGAAAT
>JACVGW010000144.1 GCA_018992565.1 Theionarchaea archaeon | reverse complement strand
TTCCAGCCAGTCTACACCATCGTTGGGCTCACCGTAAATATGGTCACCATCTGCATCAAAGGTGCCATCCAAGCACCCGAAGTACATGTCCGCTGCCATGTCTGAATCAGTATACCCTCCAGTTGACACCCAGAACCCTCTGTAAGGAACAGCAGAAATATCACCACCCAACAAGCAGTAGGTTGTGTCCCAGTCATTATATGCATCAATGATGAAATTCCTGATCTTTTCAGGATTGTCGTACCCAGTATAGTTGCTGTAGATCCAGCTGACGTCCACCAGCTTGGTCCTGATATAGTCAATCTTGTGTTCAAGAAGCTCCTGGAACGCCGGAGCCAGGGTCGAACTAGTTATGATGACATATGGGTACGGGCCTCCCTGAAGGAAAGGCTGTGCTTCAGCAGGCTCGGCGTACGTTGCAGTCATATCGGGGTTATCTACCATCTGGGCCACTGCATCCCTGTCACCGGGCAGTCCTCTGTATAAGCTGTTCTTCTTACCCTTGCCAATGTTGACAGTCACGGTCAACCTCTCATAGAATTTGACTGTTCCCGTCTTGGGCTTGTACTGCAGGGGGTACAACATTACATTCAGCATGGTGAACCCTCTGAAAGACTCTTCAGATACCACTGTGTAAAGCGTATCCGGATACCACGTATCAGAGTTATATACCAGTTCATTCCTCCCCACCTGGTGAAGAGTATCTGTATTACTAAAGGTGACGGGTGGCTGACCCCACGTGATATCAACTCCTTCCTGTATCACAGGAGGACCTGTCTTCACGGAAATATCTTTCAATACTGCATCCTGGGGAAGGAGAATCTGTGCAGGATAGTACGGCATCAGCGGTTCTCCAGGTATCTCCTGGATAATAGTGTCCTTTATCATCCACTGGGTCCCCTGTAACTGGGCTGAAAAATGATAGTCCACTGAGAACGAATCCGTAGTAGAAAAGACTGCGGGAATGCTGAGTCCCAGTAAAGCTGCCAGTATGAGTGTTGAGATTTTCTTACCTTTCAAGATTTTCACCTCCTTTCAATTTGTGCTCCTATAGTAAAGAGTATTTATAAAGATTTCCTTTAGACTAACCTTGACTATTGTGATGACTTATTCACGCTTAACTGAGCAGTAGGGATGAAGAGGATTGAGAAGAAAGATGCTAAAAAAGAGGACCATCCTGAGCCGCAGGCCTGGCGATAAGCAGTCACGAACCCCCAGCATGTACCCCAGCCACTTGAAGACAATCTGACATACGACAGGCTCCCTGAGCTCTAGGAGAATACAGGTCCCAATTCGCAGCCCGTATCCTCCTTTTTCTGTTCATGGTAGCTCCATCGTTAAAAGAAAACGATAGGGAGTAGACTGTCCACAACGTGAAGGAGCAAGGGCACAGCCAGGTTCTTATTTCTTGAATACCCATAGCCAAAGATCAATCCCTTTCCGATGAGGACGACAAAGGACTGCAGATCAAAGTGTGTTGCCGTGAGATGAAGCAGGGAAAATAGTACTGCAGCAATCAAGATTCCATATCGCTGGCCTGTTACCTCTTCTGCTTTTCTTTGGATATAGTACCTCGAAGCAATTTCTTCTGAGAAAACTACCAGAACTACAAGGACAATTTCATCAAATGAGGGAAAGCCAAGGGTGATTCCCTCCAGAAGCGAGCCAAATTGGAGCCACAGAAAAAGGCAGAAGACTATTATGAGCGCCACCACTGTGTATTCCACGTCTTTGCCCAATGATTTAATGCCCAAATCTTCAATAGTCCTCCTGTTGACAACAAGATGATACGCAAGGAGAGCCAGGGTGAAGAGAACAAAGAAAAAAGGTTCAAATGATCCCACCTGATGAATTCGTGAAGAGAGGACATAGTTTACGATGATACACAGTGAAAACAGGGCGAATATTTCGCCACTGATCTGAAAGAATTCTTTCTGCAGCGATGATAACCGCCTATAGAGAATGAGTAGTATAGCAGTAGATGCAATGAAAAGGACTATTCCAATCTTGGTCATTGTCAATGGGTCAAGAGTGGATAAAGAACGACTTATGAGTATGAATCCGAATCCTATCCAATTTGCCAGATATACAATGAATACAAGGGGGCCCAGGTACTTCCTTAAAAGCGACACCATGAACTGAATGCTCCTATTCCCTTAAAAACGTGTGGGTATGGCGTCGGATGTGAGTCCCCTGATACAGGACAGGTCAGGTATCAGCCTGAGGGACTTGGATCAGGGGTTCCTTACGTTCCACCCTGAAGATTCAAGAGGGGTTGTCAGCGGCAGGAGCTCAGGTGCAACGTACACGGTCTTTCCTTTTGCGGATATCGCCACACTCCCATCCAGCACAACAGTTGGGTCTTTCATTACCATATCAATATGGATGGGGGCTTTGTTTGCGCCGTTCATCAAGGTGTTATCACCCACGGCAATGTGAACAGTCCCCAGGACTCCTTCATCCTCAATGATGGCACCTCGTAGATGTGCATTGGGGTTCAGTCCAATTCCCAGTTCTGCTATCTGGTACACATGGGGATTCTTCTGTCTTTCAAGTATGTCCCGGAGGGCTTCTGCGTCTTTTCCACCTTCTATCTTCTGTACAATGCCATTCTTGATGGTCAGTTTTACAGGAGATGTAACCAGTCCAGAAGAAGAGATAGTTGCATCAATGATCGCTACACCATTAACAGAATCTTCAACAGGTGCAATGTACACCTCAAGATCAGGCATTCCTGATAGCTTGCCAGGAGTCTCCAGAATTGCTGTACATAATTCCGCAGTTCTTCCTTCCAGGCTCATGACAAGATCTGTACCCTCTTGAGTTGTCACCCGGGCACTGGCTGCTGCGGTCACCATTTCACTCATTTTTTCCACGAAAGGTTTCAAATTCTCAAAATCGGTTTCTGTCAGGGCGGGCGATGTAAGGATTTCTGGGATCATGCATGTCATTGCAGCAAACCGTGCACCCTTCTTGCAGGCATCTTTCTTTGCCTGTGTATATCCCATTATGGTAGATGTAACCTGGAGGATAACATCAGACTCCAGCATGGCAGTATATACCTGCGGTGGTGGCTCCAATCCGGGGGCATCTCGTTCTTTCATCGTGACAACCGTGACCTCGCTCCCAACCTCCATAGCGGCTTCCATAAGTGCATATGCTACTGCCAGATCTCTTCCCGTGTCCGTGATAACCAGTACTCTCTCCTTGGGAGTTATCCGTGCACATTCTAAAACGATTTTCTGTGCTCCTTCCATCAAAGGAGCAATATCACCCATTTTAATATTCATAGATTTCCTCCTGTTCTGTGTTCTTGCATCATCTTTGAAGAGAGAACGGTTATTGATTTCCCCGAAATATTCTGGCAACACTATTTTAAACGTAAAAGGCCAAGAAGAAAGGATATTTGAAAGAATACCATTCCAAAACATGTCA